>JBDTTU010000026.1:0-47599 GCA_039930465.1 Burkholderiales bacterium | reverse complement strand
TGAGCTTGTGCGTGATCAGGTCGTCGATGTTGATCTTGCCGTCCATGTACCAGTCTACGATCTTGGGCACGTCGGTGCGGCCGCGTGCGCCGCCGAAGGCCGAGCCTTCCCACTTGCGGCCGGTCACGAGCTGGAAGGGACGTGTGCTGATCTCGGCGCCGGCTTCGGCCACGCCGATGATGATGCTGCGGCCCCAGCCCTTGTGTGTGCACTCGAGCGCCTGGCGCATCAGCTTGGTGTTGCCCACGCATTCGAAGCTGTAGTCGGCGCCACCGTCGGTGAGTTGCACGATCGCGTCGACCACGTTCTCGACGTTCTTGGGGTTGATGAAGTGCGTCATGCCGAACTTTCGCGCCATCGCTTCGCGCTCGGGGTTCAGATCGACACCGATGATCTTGTCGGCACCCACCATCTTCGCGCCCTGGATCACGTTCAGCCCGATGCCGCCGAGGCCGAACACGACCACGTTCGCACCGGCTTCGACCTTGGCCGTGAACAGCACCGCGCCAATGCCGGTGGTCACACCGCAGCCGATGTAGCAGATCTTGTCGAAGGGCGCGTCGCTGCGAACTTTCGCCACCGCGATCTCGGGCACCACGATGTAGTTGCTGAAGGTGCTCGTGCCCATGTAGTGCAGGATCGGTTTGCCGTCCATGCTGAAGCGCGAAGTGGCGTCGGGCATCAGCCCCTTGCCTTGCGTGCCGCGGATCAACTGGCACAGGTTGGTCTTGCGCGACAGGCAGAACTTGCACTGGCGGCATTCGGGTGTGTAGAGCGGAATGACGTGGTCGCCCTTTTTGAGCGTCGTCACGCCGGGGCCGACATCGACCACGATGCCGGCGCCTTCATGGCCGAGGATGGCCGGGAAGATGCCTTCCGGGTCGGCGCCCGAGAGCGTGTAGTAGTCGGTGTGGCAGATGCCGGTGGCCTTGACTTCGATCAGCACTTCACCAGCGCGCGGGCCGGCGAGGTCGACGGTTTCGATCGTGAGCGGCTGGCCCGCTTTCCAGGCGACGGCGGCTTTGGTTTTCATGGGTGCGTTCTCACTGCTTGCTGGGGATGCGGTGATTCTGGCGGAAGTGCGGGCATCTCTGGTTCTGTCTGATCTTTGCACCGGTTCCGCGCGTCGTGGCAGGCGGTACCCGGTGAGGGCGCTGTCTGTGGCGGTCTCCGCTGCGCTCCGACTGCACTGTGGTGCTCGGTCCGAGGTCGTGCCGCAGAACTCGCTACGTTCGCTGCGCTCACTGCACTCAAACAACCGCGGCAAGTCAGTCTACGAAGCGCGCTACGCGCGCCGACCCCGAACCTCCGCTCCTCGTCGCCACAGACAGCGCCCTCACCGGGTACCGCCTGCCGCGAAGCCACCATTCCGACTTTCCGTCGCAAAAGCAAAGCGGTTGCAGCAAAGGCGCGTGTGGGCAGGCTGGAGCGCGCCTCTGGGGCGCCGAGAAGCGCAGGGCTTGTGGCCGCGCGCGCAGCGCGCAGCAAGATCTGACTCGTCGCAGCTGTTTGAGTGCAGTGAGCGCAGCGAACGAAGCGAGTTCTGCGACGGGGCCACGAGACCGAGCATCGCAGGGAAGTCGGCGCGCAGCGGCGACCGCTCCAGCGAAGCGCGTAAGCCTGCCCGCACGCGCCTTTGCCGCTCGGACCGGTGACAGGACGTGAAGCGGTTCAGGCCACAGAACGAACCATGTCCGCCGCCTTCTCAGCAAACGCAATCACCGGCGCATTCGTGTTGCCGCCGACGATGCTCGGCATGATCGACGCATCGACCACGCGCAGCCCCTGCACCCCGTGCACACGCAGCTGCGCATCGACCACGTCCATCGGCCCCGAGCCCATGCGGCAGGTGCCCACCGGGTGGTAGATCGTGTCGGCATGGCCGCGAATGAAGGCCTCGATCTGTGTGTCGGTCTGCGCCGCTGCAGACGCCGGCAACTCGCGCCCGCGGTAGCCCGCCAGCGCCGGCTGCTGCAGCACGCCGCGCATCAGCTTGAAGCCGCGCAACAAGCGTTCCATGTCGTCGCGTTCGCCGAGGAAGTTCGGGTCGATCAGCGGGGCGGCCATCGGGTCGCTGCTGGCCAACTGCAGTGTTCCGCGGCTCTTCGGCCGCAGCAGGCACACGTGGCACGAATAACCGTGGCCGAAGACGAGCTTGCGGCCGTGGTCGATCAGCTTGCCGATCACGAAATGCAGTTGCAGGTCGGGCAAGGTTTCGCTCGGCGAACTCTTGATGAAGCCGCCCGCCTCGGCGAAGTTCGTCGTCAGCATGCCGCTGCGCGCGCGCCGCCATTCGAAGACGCCCTTGATCGCGTTGACCGCGCCGGTGAGCGACAGGCCGAACAGGTCTTTCACCTGAGGTGTGTCGACCACCTGCACCACGTCGACGTGGTCGTGCAGGTTCGCGCCCACGCCGGGCAGCTCGTGCACGGTCCTGATGCCGAGTTTCTGCAATTGCGTGCCGGGGCCGATGCCCGAGAGCATCAACAATTGCGGCGATTGCAATGACCCCGCGCACAGCAGCACTTCGCGCTTCGCCCTGAGCTGCTTCAGTTCGCCGCTCACACGCACTTCGACACCGACCGCGCGTTTTCCTTCGAAGAGGATGCGCGTGGTGTGCGCCCCTGTCATCACCGTGAGATTCTTGCGCCCGAGGTTCGGTGTGAGGTAGGCCTTGGCCGCACTGAAGCGCTCGCCGGCTCTGTGGGTCACCTGGTACATGCCCACGCCTTCCTGGCGCGCGCCGTTGAAGTCGGGGTTGACCGGGTAACCCGCTTGCCGCGCCGCTTCAACGAACACCGGCCCAAAGCGGTTCGGGCTGCGCAAATCCATCACGTTCAACGGCCCGCCCGTGCCATGGAATTCATCAGCGCCGCGTTCGTTGTGCTCCGCACGTTTGAAGTAGGGCAGCAGGTCATCGAAGCCCCATCCGGCGTTGCCCTCGGCGGCCCAGCCGTCGTAGTCTTCACGCGGGCCGCGCAGATAGATCATCGCGTTGACCGAACTCGAACCACCGAGCACCTTGCCGCGTGGCTGGTAACCGCGGCGGCCGTTCAGGCCGGCCTGCGGCACGGTCTCGAAAGCCCAGTTGGCCTGGCCGGTCTGCGCCAGCAGCGCCAGGCCTGCGGGGCAGTGGATCAATACGCTCTTGTCGGCCGGGCCGGCTTCGAGCAGGCACACGCTGAGGTTCGGGTCTTCGCTCAGGCGCGCCGCGAGCACACAACCGGCCGAGCCGCCGCCGATGACGATGTAGTCGAACATTCAGTCTCCACAAACCAGCCAGGCGCAGGGCACGCGCGCAGCGGGGCGGATCATATCGGCGCGTGGGCGCCGAACTTAGGGCCGAGCGCCTAAGTGCACCCCGGGGAAACGCGGTGCGTTTGCGCCGGCGCCAGCGCCTGGAAGGCTTGGGCGAGCCGTCTTCGATTCGACTCACTGCTTGCATCCAGGCCATTCATCCGGCCGTATGCTTCGGTTCGTTGCGCTCTCGGCACCGGCCGGGGCAGGCAAATTCACAGGAGTCGAAGATGAAAAAACTACTCGTTTGCGCACTGGCGGCGCTGGCGATCGCGCCCCCGGCGTGGGCCGCACTGGACATCGGCGACAAGGCGCCAGATTTCACCACCGAGGCCGCGCTGGCCGGCAAGCCGTTCCAGTTCTCGCTCGCCAAGACGCTGGCCAAGGGGCCGGTGGTGCTGTACTTCTTCCCGGCGTCGTTTTCGGTCGGCTGCACCGCCGAAGCGCACGAGTTTGCCGAAGCCACTGCGAAGTTCGAGGCGCTGGGTGCCACCGTGGTCGGGGTGTCGACCGACGACATCGACACGCAGGTCAAGTTTTCGGCCCAGGCCTGCCAGGGCAAGTTTGCGGTGGCTTCAGATTCGGCCAAGACCGTGATCAAGTCTTACGACGCGGCGATGATGATCCTGCCCGACTACGCGAATCGCATTTCCTACGTGATCGCACCCGACAGCTCCATCGTCTACAACTACCAGAGCCTGAACCCGAGCAAACACGTCGAGAAGACGCTGGCGGCGTTGAAGGACTGGTCTTCCAAGCTCAAGAAGTAGGCAGCCGCACCTCGACCGCCAGCCCGGGAAGGGCATTGCGAATCACCAGGCTGCCGCCATGCGCTTCGGCGACAATGCGGCACAGGTAGAGCCCCAGGCCAACACCGCCGGTACTGCGAGCGCGCGCAGCGTCGGCGCGGTAGAACGCGCCACCGAGTTGCTGCAGCTGTGCTTCGGTGACGCCCGGGCCGTGGTCGCGCACGACCAGCAGCACGCCGCGGTCTTGCCACGCGGTGCTCACGATGGGCGGCGTGCCTGCTTCGGCGCCGTGGCGCAAGGCGTTGTCGAGCAGGTTGCGCAGCAGCAGCTTCACGCGGGTCGGGTCGAGCTGCAGCGCCGGCAGTTGGGTGGCCAGGTCGAGCCTGATGCCAGGTTCGCCGAACTGGGCCGACACCAGCTCGCGTACCAGGGCGTTCAGGTCGGTGGATTCGGTTTGCAGCGCCGAATGGCCACCGGCCAGGCGTTCGCTTTCAAGCAGGTCGGTGATCAGGTCGCGCATTTCCGACAGGTCGTGCAGCAGCGCGCTGCGCGCATCACTTTCGTCGACGAGTTCGGCGTTGAGCCGGGCGCGCGTGAGCGGCGAACGCAGCTCGTGGCTGATCGCCAGCAGCAGTTGGCGCTTGGCGTCGAGCATGTGGTGCAGGCCGTCGGCCATGCCGTTGATCTGCGTGGCCAGGTCGCCGAGTTCGTCGCGGCGGCGGGTGGGAATAGCGCGCGAGAAGTCGCCGCTGCCGTAGCGCAGGGCCCCGGCGCGAATGTCGTTCAGCGGCTGCAGCAAGCGCCGCACCATGAGGTAGGCGAGAGCGGTGAGCACGAGCAGCACCGCGAGCGTGGCCCACCCGATCAGGCGCGGTTCGTCTTCGGGTGATTCGTCGCCGCGGGCCAGGTTGGCCAGGCCGAAGCTGATGCGGTGGCCGTCGGCCAGCACACGCACCGGGCGCCACGCGCTGCCGTTGCGCTCGCGCTCGGGGTGGGCCTGGCGCCGCCGCTCGTCGCGCCAAACATCACGCCATTCATCGCGCCGGTCGTTCGGGTAAGACGACCAGTTGACCACCGGCCCTTCGATGCGAATGCGCAAAGGCAGGCGCGCGGCGAGGGCGCGCGCTTTCTCGACGTCCGGTGGCGTGCCGATCTGCACGACCAGGCTGTCGATGTAGTCCGACACGAGCGGCCGTGCGTAGTCGTGCCAGCCGAAGCGCAGCGCCGACTGCATGCCGCCGAGGAAGGTCACCGTCACGGCCAGCGCGAACAGCACGAACAGCATCACCAAACGCGCACCGAGCGAGTGGCGAGCGCGGCGCCAGCGCTGCCGCAACACCGAGCGCCGCATCACAGCCGCGCCCCGGCGAAGGTGTAGCCGGCATTGCGCAGGGTCTTGATGCAGTCGAGCGGTTCGAGCTTCTTGCGCAGCCGGCTCACCAGGATGTCGACCGCGCGCGTGTGCAGCTCGGCTTCGTGGCCGCGCAGCTTGTTGAGGATCTGGTCGCGGTCGAACACCTTGTGCGGCTCGCTCGCGAGCATCACCAGCAGTTCGTATTCGGTGCTCGTGAGTTCGACCGTGACGCCGATGCATTGCACCTGGCGCCGTTCGAGGTCGATCGACAGCCCGTCGAAGGCCAGGCGTTTGGGCTGCGACGCAGGCCCCCGCGCACGCCGCAGCACGGTCTGCAGGCGGGCCAGCAGTTCGCGCGGCTCGAACGGTTTGGGCACGTAGTCGTCGGCGCCGATCTCCAGCCCGACGACACGGTCCATCACGTCGCCGCGTGCGGTGAGCATGATGACCGGCAGGTCGCTTTCACGGCGGATCTGGCGGCACAGTTCGAAGCCGTCGATCTCGGGCAGCATCACGTCGAGGATCGCCGCGTCGTAGGTCTCGGCGCGCAGCTTGGCCAGGCCTGTGCTCGGCAGCGTCGCGCTGTCGAGTTCGAAGTCGAAACGTCTGAAAAAGGCCGCCAGCGGGGGCGCCAGCAGCTCGTCGTCGTCGATCAGCAGGATGCGGCGCATGGGTTGATTGTCGCCAACGCGCCGCACCCGGCTGAAAGTTGTTCAGCCGCGATGGCCCCAGCCACGGCGTTTGGCCATGAACTCGCGAACCTTCAACTGCTGTTCGGGCTTCAGGCTGTCGTAGAAGTCGGCCGCTGCGGCAATCACTTCGGGGCTCTTGGCCTTCAATGCGCCGGTCTTGGCGTCGACGAAGGCCAAGGCCTTTTCGCGGTCGAACTTCGCGCCCGCGACGAGCGCCTGCATCTCGGCACGCGGGTCGCTGCCCTGGGGCATCAAGGCCAGGCGCTGTTCGCGCAGTTTGTCGGCCAAAGTGGACAGGTGCGCCTTCTGCGCATCGTCGAGATTCAGCTCCTTGCCTGCGCGCTCGAGCATGCGGGTGCGCATCTTGCCCGAGTCTTCTTCGCTCATCTGCCAGTGGCCATTGCGGTGGTGGCCGCAGGCGCTGAGCCCGCCGACAAGAATGGTTGCGCCGAACAGGCCGATGAGGGTTCGTTTGATCCAGGGTCGCATGGGGATTCCTTTGTGTGGAGTGATGACGGGGCGTGTTTTCAGCACGGATGTCATCGTGCCCATGCGGGGCGCGGCCGTCCTTTCGCGGCGGTATCGGCGTGTTTCGTTTTATGTCATGGCCGCGAACGGCTGTGCATCGAGCCGTCACGCGTTGACGACGATCGCGAAGCGCGCCTGCAGGCCGTCGGCAGCCGCTCTGAACGGCACCGTGATTGCGGCGCGGTCGGCCGCGTTCAGGCGGCGCCAGAGCATGTCGCGCTCGTTGCCGGCATCACCTTCCACGTAGAGCTGCGTCGTCAGCAATTCGCGCTGTGCCAGCTTGACCTTGACGTGGATGTGCGGTGTGCGCCCTGTGTAGGGCGCAGGGCGAATGGTGCGAAAGCGGTAGCTGCCATCGTGCCCCGCCACGACCCGGCCGAAACCCTGGAACGCCGGGTCGGCCGTGCCGCCGTCGCCGGGGTGGTGGTAGTGGCCTTGTTGGTCGCACTGCCAGATCTCGACGACCGCGCCACGCAGTGCGCGGCCGGTGGTGTCGGTGACGCTGCCGTCGAGCCAGGTGGCGCTGCCTTGCGTGTAGCGAAGCCGGCCCTGCGCGATCAGGTCGAAGTCGGTGTCGTCGGGCAACACCAGCGGATAAAACGGGCCTTCGGTCTGGGCCGGTGTGGGCCGCAGCGTCGCCTGGGCGAGCGCGTCTCTGATGAACGCTGGCAGCGCCAGTGTCGCGGCCAGGCCAGCGACGATGCGGCGGCGCGAACGCCGAGGAAATGCGGGAGAGGCGGGTCGCGTCATGCGCAGAAGTCTGCGCCTGCTTGCGCATCAGCGCATCAGGATGCCGTAAGACCCGATCGCGTACAGGTTGTGGCGGCCGGAATCGATCTGGCGCATGCGGCGCTCCAGGTCGTAGATGTCCGAGGATTCGGCCAGGTACTGCTCGTCGCGGTCTTGTTCCACCGAGGCGGACACGCTGAACAGGCTCTTGATCGACTTCAGGATGGAAAACATGGAAAGATGCGTTTTGTGAGGAAGGCTGAAGAATAAGGGAAAACCCTAGACCCGAGTGCCTAACGTGGGCATTCACGGTGCGCATTTGTTTGCGCAAGCGCTTGGTTGGTGCGAAATGCGCCGCTGCGAGGCGCCGCGGGCCGTCCGTCCTTCACGCTTTTTCCCCGACCCCATGACCCAGGAGCCCCACGCGTGTTTGCCCTGTTCGAAAAGTTGCTGAACCCGTTCCCCGACGAAGCGCCCGCCGTGCCGCCGCGCGGGTTTGTCGCGTTCATGTGGGCCTGCACCCAAGGCCTGCGCCACTACATGCTGTGGATGACGCTGTGCACCGCCGTCATCGGCGCGTTCGAGGCCTTGCTGTTCGCCTTTCTCGGCACGATCGTCGACAGCCTGGGCCAGGCCACGCCGGCGCAGCTCTGGGCCGACGAAGGCCACAAACTGCTGTGGCTGGGCGGCGTGTTGGCGGCCAGCGTGGCGCTGATCGCGCTGCAGTCGCTGCTCAAACAGCAGACGCTGGCGGGCAATTTCCCGATGCTGTTGCGCTGGAACTTCCACCGCCTGATGCTGGCGCAGAGCATGCATTTCTACCAGGACGAGTTCGCCGGCCGCATCGCAACCAAGGTGATGCAGACCGCGCTCGCGGTGCGTGACGCGTGGATCATCCTGGCCGAACTGCTGGTGTTCGTCGTCATCTACTTCGTGACGATCATGGCGATGCTCGGTGGCTTCAATGCATGGCTGCTGCTGCCGTTCACGGCCTGGCTGGTGCTTTACGGCGTGGCGCTGTGGGCTTTCGTGCCCAAGCTCGGCCAAGTGGCCAAGGCACAGGCCGATGCCCGCTCGCTGATGACCGGGCGCATCACCGACGCCTACACCAACATCGCCACCGTGAAGCTGTTTTCGCACGCGCGCCGCGAGGCCGGCTTTGCGCGCTCGGCGATGCAGGAATTTCTCGGCACGGTGCAGCAGCAGATGCGCCTCGTCACGGCGTTCGAGATCGTCAACCACGCGCTCAGCATGGGGCTGATCGCGAGCACGGCCGGTGTCGCGCTGTGGTTGTGGATGCACGGCGCCGTGGGCATCGGTGCGCTCGCCGCCGCCACCGCGATGGCGCTGCGGCTGAACGGCATTTCACACTGGGTGATGTGGGAGATGGCGGCGCTGTTCGAACACATCGGCACGGTGCAGGACGGCATCAACACGCTGAGCCGGCCGCACACGGTGCTCGACGCGCCCGATGCGCAGCCGCTGAAAGTGAGCCGCGGCGACGTGCGCTTCGAGCAGGTGAGCTTCGCTTACGGCGGCTCGCGGTCGGTGATCGACGGGCTCTCGCTGCACATTCGCCCCGGCGAGAAGGTCGGCCTGGTCGGCCGCTCGGGCGCCGGCAAGAGCACGGTGGTGAATCTGCTGCTGCGCCTGTACGACGTGGAAGGCGGGCGCGTGCTGATCGACGGGCAGGACATTGCGCAGGTGACGCAGGACAGCCTGCGCGCGCAAGTCGGCATGGTCACGCAGGACACCTCGCTGCTGCACCGCTCGGTGCGTGACAACATCCTCTACGGCCGGCCCGACGCCGACGATGCCGCGATGCTGGCCGCGGCCACACGCGCCGAAGCGTTCGAATTCGTCCAGGGCCTGAGCGACCCGGCCGGCCGCAGGGCTTTCGACGCTCACGTGGGCGAACGCGGCGTGAAGCTTTCGGGCGGCCAGCGCCAACGCATCGCGATCGCGCGCGTGATGCTGAAAGACGCGCCGATCCTGCTGCTCGACGAAGCGACGAGCGCGCTCGACTCCGAAGTCGAAGCCGCGATCCAGGCCAGCCTGTACCGCTTGATGGAAGGCAAGACCGTGGTCGCGATCGCGCACCGGCTTTCGACCATTGCCGCAATGGACCGCCTGATCGTGCTCGACAAGGGCCGTGTGGTCGAGCAGGGCGACCACCGCACGCTGCTGGCGCACGGTGGGCTGTATGCGCGGCTGTGGGCCCACCAGAGTGGCGGTTTCCTGGGTGAAGAGGCTGAGGACGATGCCGGGTCCGAGCGCTTGCATGTGGTGGGTTGAAGCCGTTGCCGCGGCGTGCGCAAACGGAGCCTGATGTCACATGCTCTTGCACGGTGAAGGGCGCGCGCAGGCCCGCCGCGGGCCAACAATCGCGCATCGCCCGCAAGGGCGCGAAGGAATCGTCTGTGACCCCAACTGATCGACGCGCTGCGCTCACCACCTTGTCTGCACTCTGGCTCGCCGCCTGCGGCGGTGGCGGCAGCGATGACACCTCGGCCACCGCGCCCGCACCGGTGCCATCGCCTGCACCTGCACCTGCACCCACCCCATCGCCATCGCCATCGCCATCGCCATCGCCATCGCCATCGCCGTCGCCGTCGCCGTCGCCGTCGCCGTCGCCTACACCAGCGCCTTCACCGGCCCCGACCCCCGCACCCGCGCCCACGAGTTACGGCAACTTCTCTGGCGCTGCGCTGGGCACAGGCGCTGCGCTCAATGGTGCGTTGTCGTTCCCCGCGAACAACGCCTGGAACGCCGATGTGTTGTCGGCACCGGTCGACCCGAATTCCGCCGCGCTGATTGCCAGTATCGGCCTGACAACCGGCCTGCACGCTGACTTCGGTTCCGGCACCTATCTCAGCGCAAAGATCGGCATTCCCTACGTGGTGGTTTCGGGCACGCAAGCGCGTGTGGCGATGAACTGGACCGACTACCCCAGCGAAAGCGATGCCGGCCCGTACCCCGTGCCGGCCAACGCACTGGTCGAAGGCGCGCCTGACCTCAATGGCGACCGTCACGTGCTCGTGATCGACCGCGACAACAACCGCCTGTACGAGCTCTACCGCGCGTTCCTGAACGCAAATGGCACTTGGAACGCCGGTTGCGGGGCGGTGTTCCACCTCGACAGCAACGTGGTGCGCCCGACCGCGCAGCCAGGCTGGACCAGCGCCGATGCCGCTGGCTTGCCCATCTTCCCGGGTCTCGCCCGCTACGAAGAAGCCGCGCTCGGCCCCGGTGGCATTCGGCACGCGCTGCGCTTCACGGTGTCGCGCTCGCGCGGCGCGTATGTGCCGCCGGCTTCGCACTCGGCTTCGTCAAGCGCCAGCGCCAGCCTGCCGCCGATGGGCATGCGCGTGCGTCTGAAGGCGAGCTACGTGATCCCGCCGAGCTTCAGCGCCGAAACGCGTGCACTGCTCACGGCCATGAAGACCTACGGGATGATCGTGGCCGACAACGGCAGCAACTGGTACGTGAGCGGCGCGCCCGACGAACGCTGGAACAACGACACGCTGTCGCGCGAACTCGGACAGGTGCAGGGCAGCCACTTCGAAGTGCTGCGCATGGACGGCCTGGTCGTCGGTTGAATCGCATTGAACTGCGTCAAGAGGAAAGCTCGCCGATGGCGCCCGTGATCGTCAAGCCCGACAAGGTCCGTGAGTTCGCGAATGCCGAAGCTTTCTACGCCTGGCTGGGTCAGCACCACGCCAGTGAAGACGAAGTCTGGATCAAGCTGCACAAGGTGGGTTCGGGGCTCCAGTCCATCACCCCAAAAGAAGCCATCGACGTGGTGCTCTGCTGGGGCTGGATCGACGCCATCCGCAAGGCCTTCGACGCCAGCAGTTTCCTGCAGCGCTACACACCGCGAGGCAAGAAGAGCATCTGGAGCCAGATCAATGTTGACAACGTTGCTCGGCTGATCCGCGAGAACCGAATGACCGAGCACGGCCTCAAGCAGGTTGATTCCGCCAAGGCCGACGGGCGCTGGCAGCGCGCCTACGGCAGCGGCAAGAGCATGATGATTCCCGCTGACCTGCAGGCCGCCATAGACGCCGAACCCAGGGCCCGAGCGATGCTGGCCAAACTCAGCGAACAGAACAGGTTCGCGCTGGCATTCCGGACCCACAACACGAAGACCGAGGCCGGCAGGAAGAAGAAGATCGAGAGCTTCGTCGCCATGCTCAAGCGCGGCGAGACGATCTATCCGCAGCGCGAGAAGCCGGTCTGACTCATCGGCCGCAAACATTCGTCTGTTCCTCAACGATTTTGGCGGTCGACCGGCTGGGTCAGCCCTTGGGATGCTGATGGCGAAACTCTTGGGTCTTGCCGCCAAAGCCGTAGGCTGCGGCGCGCACGTCCTGCACGTAGATGTAGCTCTCCTCGTGCAATTCACCAAGCAGCTTGGAGAAGACCTCGAACGCTTCGGCGATGTACTGCGCCTTCTCGGCCTTGGTGTTGGTTTCATCGACCACCTTCACGTCGAAGTAGATGCTTCGCTTGCCAAGTTCGGCCAGCGACACTCCGCCGACAAACCAATCCTGCGGATCCACGTACTCGATCACGACCGCGGTGAGTTGGCGGTTCTTCTTCAGAACCCGACTGGTCAGCTCCAGCAGCGACTCGGTGATTTGCTGGCTGAGTGCGGGCGACTTGGTTGCGCAAACCTTGACGTTCAGAATCGGCATATCGGCTCCTTGTGGAAACGGTGTTGGGGTGCGATGAACTGTAGAAAATGCGGCGGGCTTCGGATACCGACCGGCGCGAAAATCGCCTTTGCATCTGGAGCAAAGGCAGCCGATGTCGACCTGCCTTCCCGCTCCCGCCGACTTGCGCTGGCTGGTGCGCAGCGTTGACCTCGGCTCGTTCTCAGCGGCTGAGCGCGAGGTTCAAGTCGGCGCTGGTCTGTTGGCCAACAGCTCATCACTCATCCAGCACATGTTGGTCGCCGGGCTTGGTATCGGGCAGGCATCGCCCCCACTGGCTCGGTCTGCCGTTGCGCGTGGCACCGCCGTCCGGCGCCGCGATTCAGCGCGCGCCGAAAGCCTCGTCCAGCAGGCGAACCTTGACCTTTTTCCCCTTGACCTTGCCCGCCGACAAACGCTGCAGGGCCGCGCGCGCGATCTGCCGGTCGACGGCCACGTACGTCGAAAACTCGTTGACGTTGATCTTGCCGATCTGCGTACCGGTGAAGCCGGCCTCGCCGGTCAGCGCGCCCAGCACGTCGCCGGCTCGAATCTTCTCCTTGCGCCCGCCCACGATCTGCAGCGTGACCATCGGCGGCTGCAGTTTTTCGCCCGGCGCGGGCGTGAGGCCGGCGAGCGGAAACCACTTCACCTCGGCGCCCTGAACCTGTTCGATCTTGCCGACGCTGCCCATCTCGTCCATGCTCGCCAGGCTGAGCGCCAGGCCTTTTTCATCGACTCTTCCCGTGCGGCCGATGCGGTGAATGTGCAACTGCGGGTCGGGCGAGGTGTCGACGTTGATCACCGCTTCGAGCTGCGTGATGTCGAGCCCGCGCGCTGCCACGTCGGTGGCGACCAGCACCGAACAACTGCGGTTGGCGAACTGCACCAGCACCTGGTCGCGCTCGCGCTGTTCCAGCTCGCCGTGCAGCGCGAGCGCCGAAAAGCCTTGCGCCAGCAGCACGCCCTCGAGATCGCGGCACTGCTGCTTGGTGTTGCAGAACGCGAGCGTGCTGACCGGGCGGAAGTGGTTCAGCAGCAGCGAGACGGTGTGCAGCCGTTCGTCGCTCTTCACCTCGTAGAAACGCTGCTCGATCTGGCTCGCCGTGTGTTGTGCCTGCACTTTCACTTCTTTCGGCGCACGCATGAACTGCTGGCTCAGCTTGACGATGCCTTCCGGGTAGGTGGCCGAAAACAGCAGCGTCTGGCGCTCTTTCGGGCACTGTTTCGCGACCTTCGCGATGTCGTCGAAGAAGCCCATGTCGAGCATGCGGTCGGCCTCGTCGAGCACCAGCGTGTTCAGCGCGTCGAGCACGAGGTGGCCACGCTCGAGGTGGTCGATGATGCGGCCCGGCGTGCCCACCACCACGTGCGCGCCGTGCTCCAGGCTCGCCTTCTGGGTGTGCATCGGCGCGCCGCCGCACAGCACAAGTGTCTTCACGTTGTCTTCGCTGCGCGCCAGGCGCCGGATCTCGACCGCCACCTGGTCGGCGAGCTCGCGCGTGGGGCACAGCACCAGCGCCTGCACCTTGAAGCGCAATGCAGGGTCGCCCTGCTTCAAGCGATTCAGCAAGGCGAGCGCAAAAGCGGCGGTCTTGCCACTGCCGGTCTTGGCCTGCGCGATCAGGTCATGCCCGGCGAGTGCAATCGGCAGTGCTGCGGCTTGCACCGGCGTCATGCCGAGGTACCCGAGTTGCTCCAGGTTGGCGAGTGCGGCGGCCGACAGCGGCAACTGGCTGAAGGGCGGGGGGGTGGAAGTTTCGGTTCGGGTCATGCGCGATTATCGTGACTCGCCCCGCGGCACTCTCTACACTGCGGCGCCATGGCGGCCCGCATCTTCATCAGCTACCGCAGCAGCGACGGCAAAGACAAGGCCACCGCACTGGCGCGCGACCTCGGCGCCGTGTTCGGCGACGACCAGGTGTTTCTCGACAAAGACGACCTGCGCGGCGGCTCGCGCTGGCGCGCCGAGGTTCAGCAACTGCTCGACCAGCGCCCGGTGCTGCTCTTGCTGATGACGCCGCAGTTGCTCGGCGCCACCGACGCCGCCGGCCGCTTGCGCATCAACGACCCGGACGACCCGGTGCGCCGTGAACTGACCGACGCGCTCGAGGCGAACGCGCAAATCATTCCCTTGCTCTGCGACGGCTTCGACGCGCCACCGGCTGCAGGTGAATTGCCACCGCCTTTCGACCAGATCGGCGAACGCACCTGGCGCAAGCTGCGCGCCTACGACTGGCACGGCGACGTGCAGCGGCTGGTCGGCGACCTGCAGGGGCTCGGCGTGCCCGCGCTGGCAGGGCAGGGGCCGGATGTGGCCACGGCGGGGTCAAAGGGTGGGGCGGCTGCAGCGGGCGTGGCCGCCGGCCCGCGCCGTTCGTGGCTGGCGTGGGCGCTGGCCGGTCTGGTCGCAGCGGGTCTCGCCGCCTGGTTCGTGCTTCGCGCCTCGGCACCGCCAGGCGTCGCAGGCGAGTGGGCCACCACGATCAGCGGCGAGCCGACGATGAGTTTTGTCTTCCGCCAGCAGGGCGACAAGCTCGTGCTGACGAGCAAGCCGGTGCCGGTGGCCGAGCGCGCCGACTGGGCCGAGTACCGCGCGTTCTGGCGCGAGCGCAGCGGCACCGAGTTGACCCACGTCGTTTACCGCGGTGAAGGCACGCTGCGTGCGGACCCCGGCGTGCCGCCGGCGATCGACGTGGCGCTCACGCTGGTCACTTCGCCCGGCGACGTGCCCGTCAACAGCGGCAACCTGAGCGCTACGCTCGCGGCCGACGGCTCGGTGATGAACGGCACGTTGTGGCTCAACAGCACGCAGGCCGATCGGCCGGTGGCGCTGCGGCGTGTGAGCCGCTGAGCGGCAGCCTCTGCTGGCGCCGACGCGCGCCGCAGAAATTGTCTGACACCTTGCAGCGAGTTGCACTGACTGCGCCGGCCCGCGGCGGCGCCTACGCTTCAGTCACTCGCCCTTCGGTCATCGAAGCAGCGACACCGAGGGCCCGCGCACCATGAACATCTCCGGCAACAGCGCCCCTGACCTGGGCTACGAGATCAGATTTCAGTCCTTGTTCAAACCCGGCCGGGCCCTGTCGTTCCCCTGCGATGCGCAGGGCCGGGTCGAACTCGATGCCCTCAGCGACCGGGCACGCGACAACTACCTGTACGCGCGCGCCGTGGTCGGCCGCGAATTTGCCTTTCCGGCGGTGCTGCCGAGCTGCGCACACTGACCCAAATGGGCCACTTGTGACCTGATGTGAACGGCGTCGGACGCCTCTGACACTCGAACTTCGCTGGCGCCGACTGCGCGCTTTGCGGCCGACCTCTAAGGTTCAGCCACACCCTTCGGTGATCTTTCGCCGAAGGCCGCTGATCCCGCCGCCACAAGCGGCAACGTTCGAGGAGAACACTGATGAACAAACCCATCCTGACGATGACCGCCGCGGCCGTGCTCGCCGCTTTCACCCTGGCCGGCTGCAGCAAGACCGACACGTCGGCCAGCGCCAAGGACATGGCCAACCAGACCGAACAGAAGGCCAA
This sequence comes from Burkholderiales bacterium, assembly GCA_039930465.1. Lineage (GTDB taxonomy): Bacteria > Pseudomonadota > Gammaproteobacteria > Burkholderiales > Burkholderiaceae_C > LMDS01. Next base: position 32,022 of record JBDTTU010000026.1, on the reverse strand, counting down.
GGAGATCGGCGCCGAGGCGTCGCAGCAAGCCTCAAAAGGCATGGCCGAAGTGAAGGAAGCCACGCGCGATCTGGCGCAAGACGCGAAGCAGGCCGGCAACGAAGTCGCCGACAAGGTGAGTGACGCTGTCATCACCACCTCGGTGAAGGCCGAGCTCGTGAAAGACCCTGACCTGAGCGCGTTGAAGATCAACGTCGACACCGCCGGTGGGCGTGTCGTGCTGCAGGGTTCTGCGCCCAGCCCCGCGGCCCGCGATCAGGCGGTGCGCCTGGCGCAGGGTGTGAAGGGCGTGGTGAGCGTGGACAACCAGCTCAAGGTCGAGCCCGGCAAGGGCTGACGCAAGCTGGGCGGGGCGCTCTCAGCGCTTCGCGATGTCCAGCAGCTCTACTTCGAACAGCAGCGTGGCGTTGGGCGGGATCAAACCCCCGCCCGCGCCACGCTCGCCGTAGGCGATGCTGGAAGGGCAGGTCAGCTTGGCCTTGCCGCCCACCTTCATCTTCTGCACACCTTCGGTCCAGCACTTGATCACGCCGCCGAGCGGAAATTGCGCTGGCGCGTTGCGTTGGTACGAGCTGTCGAATTCCTTGCCGTCGGGGAAGCTGCCGCGGTAGTGCACTTTCACGGTGTCGGCGGCGGTCGGGCTGGCGCCTTCGCCCTCCTTGAGCGAGCGGTAGACCAGGCCGCTGGGCGTGACGATGGCGCCTGCTTCCTTGGCCGATGCAGCGGCGGTGGCGTCTTGTGCCATGGCAGTGGATGACAGCAGAGTGCCCGCGAGCGCGAACGCGGCGTGCAGAGAAGATTTCGCAAAAGAGTTCATGAATGATTTCCGTGCTGTGAGTGAAGTGCGTGCTTTCGAGCGGGCTGTCGGCGCGTCAATGGGTGTGCGGCGTGGCGGCCGCCGCAATGCGCTCGCGCAGTGCGTCTACGGCCATGTAGCCGCTGCCCACCAGGTGCAGGTGGTCGCCATGCTGGGCCACCACGGTCGGGAAGCCGCGAATACCCCAGGCCTGCGACTGCGCGAAGTCGGCGGCAGTCATGTCGCGCATCTCTTGCGACGCGAAGGCCTTCGCGAAGTCGACGCGTGAAATGCCCAGTTGCTCGGCCAGGTCGGCCAGCACTTCAGGGCGAGTCACGTCTTTCGCTTCGGCGTAGAACGCATGCTGCACCGCCTTGAAATATCGCCACACCTTGCCTGGCCAGTGGCTGCGAACGGTCACGGTGGCGCGGCTCGCGGGTTCGGTGTCGTAGATGAAACCCGGCAGGTGCAGGGCGGTGTTCGGGGCCTGCGCAAAGGGCTGGCCGCTGGCCTCGGCCACGTGGTGCCAGTGGCCGAAGATCTCGTTGGCCTTCTCCAGGCCCATTGGCTCGGTCGTGAACGGGCGCAGCCCGCCCATGATCAGCGCGAGTTGCAGAGGCGCCGTTTCGCGCGGGTCGGCGAGCAGCTCGTCCATCGGCTTGGCGAAGCCGTAACACCAGGAGCACATCGGGTCGCCGATGTAGATCAGGTTCATCGCGGGTCCTCGGAAAAACGATTCGCGGCGACTGTATCGCAAGCTCGGGCTTCATCGCGGCGGCGGGTTTCTTACACTAGCGCCCCATGAGACCGCTTGATTCCACCCCCCGATGACCCTGCTGCTCGCGCCCATGGAGGGCCTGCTCGACTTCACGCTGCGCGACATCCTGACGCGTGTGGGTGGCATCGACCGCTGTGTCTCGGAATTCATTCGTGTCACCGGCACCTTGCTGCCCGAGCGTGTGTTCACCCGCATCGTGCCCGAGCTGCTGCACGGCAGCCGCACACCGGCCGGCGTGCCGGTGCGGGCGCAGCTGATGGGGTCGGACGCCGTTTGCCTGGCCGAGAACGCCGCACGTCTGGCCGGGTTGCGCCCGGCCGGCATCGACCTGAATTTCGGTTGCCCTGCCAAGGTGGTGAACCGCCACGGCGGTGGCGCCGCGCTGCTCGACGACCCGGCGCTGGTGCACACCATCGTCAGCGCGGTGCGGCGCGCGGTGCCGCGCGACGTGCCGGTCTCGGCCAAGATGCGTCTGGGTGTGAACGACACCCGTCGCGCGCTCGAATGTGCGCTGGCGATCAGCGCGGCCGGGGCCGACGAACTGGTGGTGCACGCGCGCACCAAGCTCGACGGCTACCGGCCGCCGGCCTACTGGGAACACATCCACGAGATCCGGCGCAGCGTGTCGATTCCGGTCGTGGCCAACGGTGAAATCTGGACCGTGGCCGACGCCCGCCGTTGCCGCGAACTGTCGGGCTGCGACGCCCTGATGCTCGGCCGCGGCATGGTCTGCGACCCCGGCCTGGCGCTGGCGATCATGGCCGACGTGAACCTGCGGCAAGCACCGCAGCACGGCCCCGGCGTGCCCTGGCAAGACCTGCTGCCGCTGATGCGTGCGTTCTGGGCGCTGATCGAATCGCACATCGCGCCGGCAGCCCGCGCCGGGCGGCTGAAGCAATGGCTGAACTACCTGCGCCGCCGCCACCCGCAAGCCGAAGCCGCCTACACGGCGGTGCGCACGATCAACGACCCGGTGCTCGTGGCTTTGCACTTGAAGCTGGCCGCCAGCGCCGACGAGCCGCGCGCCGAACCCATCGAAGCGCGCGAAGAGATTCTGGAGACCCTGACGTGAAGACCTACAACATCGAAGTGCAGCGCGTCAAGGCGATGAGCAACGCCAACGGCCTGGTCCGCATGCAGGTCGACGCCATCGTGCAGCCGAGCGCGGCGCGCGACGAAGGCGTGCCGACCACCGTCCTCAACATCAGCGAAGAGAACGCTCGCGTCCTGCTGCTGCTGCTGAAGGCGCAGATCGCCGAGTTCGACAGCCGCAAGGCGAAGAGCCGGCGCTGAGCGCCTGCGGCCAGCGGCGAGGCAAGCCACTGGCCGCTGGCGGGGGGCTCTCAGCCTTTGCGCGAACGCTGGATCAGCACATCGACCACCGCCAGCGCGCGCTCGGCACTGCCGGCCATCGACGGCGAGGTGAGAAAGCGCCCTTGCACGGCCAGCAGGGGAACCGAGTCGACCTTGTAGTCGGCCATCGCCTTCTTTGCGCGGCCCACGTTGGTGGCTACCGAGAAGGAATTGAAAGCATCGAGAAACTTCTTCTCGTCACCGCCGTTCTTCGCCACCAGCGCGGCGATTTCGGCCGGTTTGTCCAGGCGCAGCCGGTCGACGTGCACGGCGGTGAAGATCTTGCGCTGCATCGTGTTCACCAGCCCGAGCGAGTCGAGTGCGAAATAGGTGCGCTGGAAGTTCTCGGCGTTCATCAGGAACGGCACCGGCATGCGCTTGAGCACCACGTCGGCCGGCAACTGCTTGGCCCAGGCTTCGAGCGTTGGCTCGAAGGCGCTGCAGTGCGGGCAGGCGTAAGAGAAAAACTCCAGCACTTCGATCTTGTTGCCGGCCGAGAGCGCCACCGGCGTGTTCAGGCGCACGAACTCCGTGCCTTCCTTGGGCTCTGGGCCTTGTGCGTGGGCGGGCGTGGCCAGCGCCAGGCCCAAAGCGCCCAGGCCGGCACCGGTGCCGACGACTCTTGCGGAAAACTCGCGTCGATTCATGTTCATGAGGGGGTTCGGTAAAATTTCAGAGCCAGACAGACTGGCGGGCGGCGGAAAAGTTCAGCGGCCTTGTGGGCGCAAAATGCGCCCGTGCCGCTGATCGAACGCGGCAGGCCCCGCGGCGGTGGACAGACCACGGCCGACGGCGCCGAATTGTCCACCCGCCGCGGAACCTGCTTCGTGTAGGCCGCATCCGACACCCGATCGCGTTACCTCCCGTCACGCCGGCCTCGCGGCTTACGGCACCATCCCGGGTAGACCATGGAACCCCAACTCGAAACTGATCACCCCGCACCCGCGCGCCCGTTCTGGCGTTTCGCTCGCCCCTGGCGCGCTGCCCATTGGGCGGTGCTCGGGGCTGGCACGACCTTTGCCGCGGTGGCCTTCTACATCGGCATGCTGGCGTTCACCACGCCCGGCGTCGACGCCTTGCAAAAAGCCCAGGCCTTGCGCCCGAGCGTGATCCTGTCGGCCGACGGCGAAGTGATCGGGCGCTTTTCCGTCGCCTACCAGGCACCGGTGGCGCTGAAAGACGTGTCGCCCGAGCTGGTGAACGCGCTGATCGCCACCGAAGACCACCGCTTCTACGAACACAGCGGGCTCGACTTCAAACGCACCCTCGCGTCGGCGTGGAACACGATGCATGGCGACATGCAGGGCGGCTCCACGCTCACGCAGCAACTCGCCCGCAACCTGTTTCCGCAAGAGATCGGCAACGAGCGCAGCCTGAGCCGCAAGCTGCGCGAGGCCATCACCGCCTTGCGCCTTGAGCGCCACAGCAGCAAAGACCAGATCCTCGAAAGTTACCTGAACAGCGCGCCGTTTCTCTACAACGTGCGTGGCATCGAGATGGCCTCGCGCACCTACTTCGGCAAGCCCGCGTCGCAGCTCGATACGGCCCAGGGCGCCACGCTGGTGGGCATGCTCAAGGGCACGCAGCGCTACAACCCCGTGCGCAACCCGGAGCGTGCGCTGGAGCGGCGCAACGTGGTGTTGGCGCAGATGGTCAAACGTGGCTCGCTCGACGCGGCGCGCTTCGAGCTTCTGCGCCAGCAGCCGCTCGCGCTCGACTTCAGGCGCCCCGAAGACGGTGGCATCGGCCAGGCACGGCACTTCGTCGAGGCCATTCGTGAGCAACTCGTTGAATGGGCCGACGCGCACGATGTGGACCTCGACCGCGACGGCCTGGTGATTCGCACCACGCTCGACAGCAAGCTGCAGCGCCTGGCGCAAGACGCGGTGGCGCAACAGGTGGCGCTCTTGCAGCGCGTGGCGGGCACCGAATGGAGCGAGCCGCGGCTGCGCTGGGCCGGCACCAAGACGCCCGAATCGAAAACTCCGTTCGCGCATTTCTGGCACGAGCACCCGCAAATGCTGGTCGAGATGGCACGCGACACGCCGGCCTACCGCGAAGCGCGCAAGGCCGGCACCGGCGAAGACGAAGCGTTGGCCAAGGTGATGGCCGATGCCGACACGATGCAACGCCTGCGCGACGAAAAAACCCATCTGTCGGCCGGCTTCATCGCCATCGAGCCGAGCAGCGGCGCCGTGAAAGCCTGGGTCGGCAGCCCCGACTTCGCGCGTGAGCAGTTCGACCACGTGGCGCAGGCCCGGCGCCAGCCGGGGTCGACCTTCAAGCCCTTCGTCTACGGCGCGGCCCTGCAGCGCGGTTTTTCCACCGAGCGCAGTTATGTCGATGCCGCGGTCGAGATCCCGCTGGGCGATGGAACCGTCTGGAAACCGAGCGATGGCGGCGGCCCCAGCGGTGAAATCATGACGCTGCGCCAGGGCCTGGTGCATTCGAAGAACACCATCACCGCGCAACTGATGCAAGAGGTGGGCGCTGAAGCGGTCGTCAACTTCGCGCAGTCTGCCGGGGTTCGCGAGTCGAAGCTCGACCCGGTGCCTTCGCTTGCGCTCGGCACCAGCCCGGTCACCCTGCTGGAAATGGCGAACGCCTATGCCACGCTGGCCTCGATGGGCGAACGCCGCGAGCCGCTGCTCGTCGCCCGCATCGAAGACCGCCACGGCAAGACACTTGCGGTGTTCGATGCGGCCGCCGACCGCCAGCCCGAGCAAGCGCTCGACAAGGGGCTCGTTGCCAGGCTCGTCGACGTGATGCGCGGCGTGGTGCAGACCGGCACCGGCGCCGGCATGCGCAGCGAATGGGGTTTGCGCGGTGACGCCGCCGGCAAGACCGGCACCACGCAGAACAACACCGACGGCTGGTTCATGCTGATGCAACCCGGCCTGGTGGCCGGTGCCTGGGTCGGGTTCAACGACCCGCGTGTCACGATCCGCAGCAACTACTGGGGGCAGGGCGGGCACAACGCGCTGCGCATCGTCGGCGACTTCTGGCGCCAGGGCCAGAAAGCGAAACTGATCGACACCAAGGCCGAGTTCCCGCCGGTCGTGCCCGATGCGCCCGAAGAACCGGCGTTCGACCCAGCGTCCGTGGCCGATGCGCCGGCCGCGGGCGGCACCATCGGTGCAGCGCTGGTGCGCCTGCTCGGCATCACGCCATCGGCCCCGCGCCAGCCGATGGCGCAGGCCGAGATCGACGCCGCACGCCAGGCTGATGCTCTGTTGCGCGGCCATTGACGGCCGGGCGCCGCTGCTCTGCTGCGGCGCCAACGCGCTGGTCAGGGAGCGAGGAACAGCGCCGGGTCAACCATCGCGCGGTTCAGGCTCACGCCCCAGTGCAGGTGCGGCCCGGTCGCACGGCCAGTCGAGCCGACCTCACCGATCGGTGTGCCGGCAGCGACCTCGTCGCCCACCTTCACGCTGATCGCCGACAAGTGGCAATACATCGTGAGCCAGCCCGCACCGTGGTCGAGCCAGACCGTGTTGCCGTTGAAGAAGTAGTCACCGGTATCGATCACCCTGCCCGGCGCGGGCGCCAGCACCGGCGTGCCCTGGGGTGCGGCGATGTCCATGCCGCTGTGCGGGTTGCGTGCCTGGCCGTTGAACACACGCCGCAGGCCGAACGAGCTGGAACGCGGGCCGGCAATGGGTGGGCGCAGTTGCAGGCTCGCCGGCGGCGTGTCGCTGAAGGTGGCGATCACCTGCGCGGTGTGGGCACGCTCACGCTCGAAACGCGCGAGATCGTCTTTCGCCAGGTCGACCTGGCCGGGTGCGACTTTCAGGCGCTGCTCGGCGTAATGCCAAGGCTTGACCTCGAACGAGACCCGGCGTTCGGCTTCGGCGCCACGCTGCACCGTGATGCTGGTGCGGCCGGCCGTGGCGGCCAGTCGCAGGCCCACCACCGCCACCCATTGCGTGCCATTTTTCATGACGAGCAGCGGAACGCCCTCGAGGCTGGCGCGCGGCGCGTGCGCCGATTCGCCCAGCGGGACGTGCACCACGCCACCCGGCGCGGGCCGTTGCCGCGGCAGCTCGATGTCGGCGGCGCTGGCCGCGAGCGCACAGCCGGCAGCGAGCACCAAGGTCAGCGCGTGGGGGAATTGAAAAGCGTTTGGCAGACTGGGTCGCATGTGATCGGGTTCGTTGCAGTGAAGGTCGTGGCCCGCATGATGCCGCACGCAGTGCGGTGCGCCCCGCAAACCGCCATGGCCCATCCCTATACTGAAACGATGCACAAACCATCGATCGATGCCTCGAAGGGCCCCGAATGAATGAGCGCGCCGACACCGGTGCCACGGCTTCTGCGCGGCGCTGGTTCGGCGGCGGCCACACGCCGAAGGCGCGCCTGAACCTGGCGCTGCAAGGCGGTGGTGCGCACGGCGCCTTCACCTGGGGTGTGCTCGACACCTTGCTGGCCGATTCGAGCCTTGCCTTCGAAGGCCTGAGCGGCAGCAGCGCCGGCGCGATCAACGCCGTGGTCTTCGCCGACGGCTGGGCGAAAGGCGGGCGCAACGGTGCACGCGAAGCGCTGGCCGAGTTCTGGGCCAACGTCGGCAAGCAGATGCCAGCGAGCATGGTCACGCAAGGCGAGGGTGATGCGATCGGCCTGTCGCCGATGAGCAAGCTGTTCACGAGCTGGGCGAGCTATTTTTCGCCGTCGCAACTCAACCCGTTTCAGCTCAACCCCTTGCGCGAGCTGCTGCTGCGCCAGATCGACTTCGAGCGGCTGCGCAGCGCGTGCCCGTTCAAGCTTTTCATCGGGGCCACCCACGTGAACACCGGCAAGCTGCGGGTCTTTCGCGAGAGCGAGCTGAGCGTCGACGTGCTGCTCGCTTCGGCCTGCCTGCCGACGATCCACCACGCGGTTCAGATCGACGGCGAGACCTACTGGGACGGCGGCTACTCGGCCAACCCCGCCGTGTTCCCGCTGTTCTACGAATGCAACTCGCGCGAGGTGCTGCTGGTATTGCTGAGCCCGCTCGTGCGCGAAGGCGGCCTGAGCCAGGTCGATGAGATCGCGGCGCGCCAGCTCGAGCTCGCCTTCAACGCCAGCTTCATGCGCGAGATGCGCATGTTCGTGCGGGCCCGGGAATTTTCGAGCCCGGGCTTTTTGGCGTTCGGCCGGCTCGAGCGGCGCCTGCACAAGATGAACTTCCACATGATCGACGCGAGCGGCATCGCGAGCCTGCACCGCACCGACACCAAGATGCTCGCGCACGGCCCGTTTCTCGACGGCCTGATGCAGCAGGGCCGAGACCGCGCCACGGCCTGGCTCGCCGACCACGCCGCCGGTGTGGGCCGGCGCTCGACGGTGGACCTGAAGAAGTGGTTCGGCTGAAAGCCTGAGCCGCTGCTCGTAGACGAATCGGCCGCCGCGTTCGAACGAGTGCCGGCGCCTGGCCGCTGCCGTCAAAGCAGCGAGAGCCTGTGCGCGAACGCCGAACCGCTTTGGCCGCGGGGCACCTTGCCTGCCAGCCCCACGGCCGGGCCGGCCGCGAGCATGTTTTCGAACACCGCGCGCACCTGCCGCGCACCGACCGCACGGATGCCCTCGGTCAGCTCCGTGCCCGCTCGCACCCGGCCGAACGCGAACAGGTCGAGCGCCGCGTCTTCGAGCCGCCGCCAGGCACGCTCACGGGCTTGCAGCCGGCGCACCAGAATCTGGTTGCGGGCGCGCTCCAGGCCCACGCGGTCGATGCGGCCCGTGTGCGCTGCCAGCAGCTTGAACACGGCGCCGAAGAACTCGTCGAGGTGTTCGGGCAGGGTCGAGGCCTCGATCGTGAACAGGCCCCACAGGTCGGCCACGTCGGCCGAACACGCGGCGTAGTAGACGAGGCCGCGGCGCTCGCGAATCTCGTGCATCAGCGGCGAACTCATGCCTTCGCCGAACAGCGCTGCCGCGACGATGGCCGCGTGGTGATCGCCCTGCAGCGTGGCAACGGGGAAGCCGAGCACCACGTGGCTCTGGCTGCTGCCGGCCTGGCCGCGTGAACTGGCACCGCCCACGTAAGACGGTGGCGGGGTCGTGTGCACGCTGCCGCGGGGCATCGAGCCGAACGCGGCTTGCACCTCGGCTTCGATGCGCGCCGGGTCGATGTCGCCCGCCACGCCGACGATCACGTTCGCACCGGTGTACTGGCGCGCCACGTAGCCGAGCAGGTCGTCGCGCGTGAAGCGTTCGATGTTCGCGCGGGTGCCGATCACCGGCCGCGCCAGCGGGTGGGCGCCGAAGCAGGCGTGGTCGAAGAGCTTGATGGCCGTCGACATCGGGTCGTCTTCGTCTTCGAGCAGTTCCTGCAGGATCACCTGGCGCTCGCGCTGCAACTCTTCTTCCGGAAAGGTGCTGCCCTGCACGATCTCGCCGAGCATGTGCACGAAGCTGCCTGCGTGCTGCGCCAGGCCGGTGATGTGGTACGCCGTGTGGTCTTTGTCGGTGTGCGCGTTGACCTGTGCGCCGAGCCGCTCGGCGTCGAGGTTGATGCGGTGCGCGTTGCGCCGCCGCGTGCCCTTGAACGCCATGTGCTCGACCACATGGCTGATGCCGTTCAGGCGCGCCGGTTCGTTGCGGCTGCCGGTGCGCACGAACACGCTGACGCTGGCGCTGGCCGATTGCGGCTGGCGGATCGTCACGACCCGCACGCCGTTGGGCAGTGTGGTGACGGCGGTGTCGTGGTCTTCGGCCCGCTGCGCCACACGCCGGCGCTTCACTTGCCCCACGAGTCTTTCAGCCCGGCGATCCGGTTGATCACGGGCTTGCCGGCAGCGTGATCGACGCGGTCGGCGACGAAGTAACCGTGGCGCTCGAACTGGAACTTGTCGTCGGGTTTCGCGCTTGCGAGCGACGCTTCGATGTAGCCGGTCACGACCTTCTTGCTGGCCGGGTTCAGGCTCGCCTTGAAGTCCTTGCCACCCGCATCGGGTTGGGCTTCGGTGAACAGCCGGTCGTAGAGGCGCAACTCGGCCGGCAGCGCGTCGTGCACGCCGAGCCAGGTGATCGTGCCCTTGACCTTCACGGCGTCGGCGCCCGGTGTGCCGCTCTTGGTGTCGGGCACGACGCTCGCCGTCACAGCGGTGACCTTGCCGGCAGCATCTTTTTCGCAGCCGGTGCACTCGACGACCACGCCGTATTTGAGCCGCACCTTGTTGCCTGGGAATAGCCGGAAAAAGCCTTTCGGCGGCACTTCGGCAAAGTCGTCACGCTCGATCCACACCTCGGGCCCGAGCCCGAAGGCGCGCTGGCCGAGCTCGGGCAGGTGCGGGTGCGCTGGCGCGGGGCAGGGCTCAAGGTGCGCGCTGCTGCCGAAGACCTCGGCCCAGTTGGTGAGCTTGAGCCTGATGGGGTCGATCACCGCCATGGCGCGGGGCGCCTTGCCGTCGAGGTCTTCGCGCAAGGCGATGTCGAGGCTCGCGTAGTCGGTCCAGCCGCCGGCCTTGCTGGTGCCGGCGCGTTCGCACATCAGGCGAATGGCTTCCGGCGTGTAGCCGCGCCGGCGCAGGCCCACGATGGTGGGCATGCGTGGGTCGTCCCAGCCGTCGACGATTTTTTCATCGACGAGCTGGCGCAGCTTGCGCTTGCTGGTGATCACATAGGTCACGTTCAGGCGCGCGAATTCGTACTGGTGCGGGCGCGGTTGTGCCAGCAGGCCGAGCGTGCAGAGCGTGTCGAGCAGCCAGTCGTACCAGGGCCGCTGGTCTTCGAATTCGAGCGTGCAGACGCTGTGCGTGATGCCTTCGAGTGCGTCTTCGATCGGGTGCGCGTAGGCGTACATCGGGTAGATGCACCAGGCGTCGCCGGTGTTGTGGTGCTCGGCGTGTTTGATGCGGTAGAGGGCCGGGTCGCGCAGGTTGATATTGGGGCTGGCCATGTCGAGCTTGGCGCGCAGCACGGCAGCGCCGTCGGGCAGCTTGCCGGCGCGCATGTCGTGAAAGCGCGCCAGGTTCTCGGCCGGCGTGCGGCTGCGAAACGGGCTGTCGGTGCCGGCATGGCCGAAGTCGCCGCGGTTCGCGCGCATCTCGTCGGCGCTCTGTTCATCAACATACGCCAAGCCGGCGTCGATCAGCGCAACGGCTGCGCGGTACATGAAGTCGAAGTAGTTGCTGGCGTAGTAGAGGTGCGACGAGCCGTTGGCCTGCCAGTCGAAGCCCAGCCACTTCACCGCGTCGAGGATGCTGTCGACGTATTCCTGCTCTTCTTTCTCGGGGTTGGTGTCGTCGAAGCGCAGGTGGCACACGCCGCCGTATTCGGCGGCGAGGCCGAAGTTCAGCGTGATGCTCTTGGCGTGGCCGATGTGCAGATAACCGTTCGGCTCGGGCGGGAAGCGCGTGCGGATCTTTGCCGGGTCGGGTTGGCCTGCCGCGTGGTGGGCCGCATCGCCTGGCGTGCCGGCGAAGCGGCGCTGCGCGTAGGTACCGGAGGCCAGGTCACGCTCGATGATCTGGCGCAGGAAATTGCTGCCAGGTTTGGGGCTGTGGTCTGCAGGAGAAGTCATGGAAGTGGCGTGCGGCGCGCACGGCGCGAAGAGTGGGGCGATTCTATCGGCGCGCTCCGGTGGCGCGGCCGGCCGCCGGCGCGGCGCCGCAATGTAGCTCTGCCATGCAATGAGGCGCACGGGTCAACGTTGCCCCGCGGGTGGCACGTTGTGGTCAGCAGGCGGGCCATCCATGGCACGTCCACCAGCGTCACGATCAGCGGACTGGCTATCAGTGCATGACGCGCTGCTGACGGCGGAAAGGAAAGGGCTTCCACCTACCCGCGGCCTCTGTCCCCTCGTGCACCACGGCGGCACAATGACAATGCCCTGTAGTGGAAAAGAGGCCGCCCGATGAATTACCGCCGAAGCCGCAAATCGGCCGTCCTGGCCGCTGTGCTGGGTCCCTTGTCAGGCCAGGCCGAGCCGCTCGACAACGTGCTGGTGATCGGCACCCGCGCCAGCATCGAATTGGCGGTCGAACGCAAGCGCGAGAGTGACGACATCGTCGACGGCGTGGTCGCGGCCGAGATCCACAAGCTGCCCGATCTGAGCGTCGCCGATGCCGTGCAACGCATCACCGGCGTGCAGATCGCGCGCGACCGCGGCGAGGCCTCGGTCGTTTCGGTGCGCGGGCTGGTGCAGATTGAGACCACGCTCAACGGGCGCGAGATTTTCACCGCCGGATTTGGCCGTGCGTTCGACTACGCCGACCTGCCCAGCGAGATGCTCGCCGGCATCGACGTTTACAAGAGTTCGTCGGCCGGGCGCGTGGAAGGCGGTCTCGGCGGCGTGATCGACTTGCGCACCAGGCGGCCCTTCGACTTTCGCGACCCGACGCTCGCGCTGTCGGCGCGGCTGATGCACGGCGACCTCGCGGACAGGAACGCCGGCCAGTTCTCGCTGCTGTTTGGTGAGCGCGCGCGCACCGAGGTCGGCGAACTCGGCGTGCTGGTGAACCTTACGCTGCAGGACCGCGCCTGGCGCGAAGACAGCAAAGGCACCGGTACGCCCATGCTCTGCAGCGCCCGAGCGGCGTCGGGCTGCCGGTTCGACCTCGTCACCGGCCAGGACACCGTGGTGCCGAGTTCGACCAGCGAAAGCACGAGCTTCGGCAAGCGCCGCCGCGCCGCGGCAAGCCTGATGCTCGGCTGGCGACCGAGCGCGACGACCGAGATCTATGCCGAGGGCCACTTTGCAGAGCTGCGCACCCGGCAGGACACACAGCAATTCAATGTCGGCCCGAATTTCGGCGCCGGTAGCGGCTTCGATCCGGGGAGCGTAAGCCTTTTCCCCGGCACGAGCGACGTGCAGCGGATCGCCTGGACCGACGCACCGATCTCGGTGCTGAGCTTCGCGCGCGACACGGTCGATCGCACCCGCCAACTCGCGGCCGGCGCCACCTGGTCCGACGGCCCGGTGCGTCTGAGCACCGACTTGAGCCACACACGCAGCTTCAACAACCTGTTCTTTTCCGGCACCACGCTTGCGGCAACCGCGCCGCGCTTCGAGCACGAGCTGTCTGGCCAGGTGCCCGGCACCTCGACAGCGGGCATCGACCTCGCCGATCCCGCCAACTACCGCTACGCCACGCTCAACTACCGCATCCGGCCGCTGCGCGGCAGCCTGCTCGCGGCCCGCCTCGACGGCGAATGGCAGCCCGAGAACAGCGTGCTCGACCACATCACGTTCGGCTGGCGCCAGGCGCGGCGCGAGGCCGACAACGCGCCGAACCTGATCTTTGGCGACATCGCGGTGCCTGGCACCTTGACCGCGGCCGATCGTCCGGGCCGAACCCAGCCCTACCCTTACAGCCCTTTCCTCGATGGCCGCAGCCCCAGCGTCAATGGTTACCTGACCGACACACTGGCCGACGCGCGCGACCCGGCGGCGCTGCGCGAGGCCTTCGGCATCACGACGCCGCTGCCCACGGCCGGCAGCCCGCTCGGGGTCTGGCGCATTCGCGAGCGCACTGACGCCACCTATGCGCAGGCCGGCTGGCAGCAGCCCGCACTGCGGCTCGACGGCCAGTTCGGCCTGCGCGTCGTGCACACACGCTCGACGGTCGATGGCAACCAGACGGTGCCGTCGAGCGGCGCGATCGAGCCGATCGTGATCGACACCACGACGACCGACTGGCTGCCGAGCGCCAGCCTGCGCTGGCGCTCCGGCGGCCCGATGCAACTGCGCGCGGCAGCGTCGCGCACCATCACGCGCCCCGACTTCAACCAGCTCTCGCCGTCCATCACGCTGACGCCGAACTCGGTGAACCCGCAGCTCAACCAGGGCACCGCCGGCAACCCGGGGCTGCGCCCGCTGCGCGCAAGCAATCTGGATCTTGCCGCCGAGGCCGACTTCGGTCGTGGCCACGCCGGCTCGCTGACCGTGTTCTGGAAGCGCGTGGACGGCTTCATCGCGACCCAGACCCAGGCCGAGCAGCACGACGGCGCGACCTACCAGGTGAGCCGGCCGTACAACGCCGACGCTGGCCATGTCCGCGGCGCCGAACTTGCTTACCAGCGCTTCTTCGACTTTCTGCCCGGCGCCTGGCGCGGCCTGGGCCTGCAAGCCAACGCCACGTACGTCGACAGCAGCACCTACGATCGCGTGCTGAGCGCCAACGTGCCGATGCAGAACCTGTCGCGCCAAAGCGCGAATCTGATTGCGATGTATGAATACGGCGACTGGTCGGCGCGCCTGGCGTGGAACTGGCGCAGCCGCTTCGCCAGCCGTTCGGTCAGCGTCGTTGGCCTGGGCGCCTTCCAGGCCTACACGAGCGCCTATGGCTGGCTCGACGCATCGTTGCGCTGGCGCGTCAACGATCGCGTGACCTGCTCGCTCGACGGCGGCAACCTGCTCGGCACTCTGCGGCGCTCATACTTCGGCGTTGCGACGCGGCCGGAGAGCGCGACGGTCAACGACCGTCAGATCGGCATCAGCCTGAGCGTGAAAATCTGACGATCGAGACCTGTGCCTGGTGCTGGTTGCCCACCAGCCATCGATACTTCGACAGAGGGGGAAAGATTGATGGCGGGAGTTCGGTTCCGGTGCGTAGGGCTCGCCGGCGCGTGGGCCGCGGCGGCTCTTGCGCTGACCTCGGCCGTGGCCGCGCCGCTCGACGACTGGCGCGCCGGCCTGGCGCAGACCCGCCACCTCGCCGACAACGACGGCCCGGCTGCCAACGAGCAGGCGCAGCGGCTGCTGGCCTCGTTGCCGGCCGACGCCACCGCGGCCGATCGTGCCCGAGCGCTGAACCTGCTGGCGCGCACCGAGATCCATCTGGCGCTGACGCAGCCGGCGAAGCAGCACGCCGAACAGGCGCTGCAGATCGCCGAGGCGGCCGGCGACCGCGCCGGCCAGGCCGAGGCAGAGATCAACCTCTCGCTGACCGCGATCAACGAGGGGCGCATCGACCGCCTCGTCGAGACGACGATTCACAGCCTGTCGCTGCTCGACGGCGTGCAGCGCCCGGAATTGCTGGCCGAAGCGATGCTGCGCGCCTCCGGGATGTACCGGCGAATCGGCCAGATCGACGAATCGGTTACCTTGGCCATGCAGGGCCTGGACATCGCGCAGCGCTCCGCGAACCCGCTCGCGCTCGTCTATGCACACCACGGCATGGCGATCGCGTTCGACCAGAGCGGTCGTTACGCGGAAGCGGTGGAGCAGTATGAACAGATGCGCCGCCACGCGCAGGCGGCCGACTCGAAGGTGCTTGAGGCCTACGCTCTGGTCGGCCTTGCCGGGATGGCGGTTCAGCGCGGCGATGCCGATGCGGGCCTGGCGATGTCCCGGCAGGCGATCACGATGTTCCAGGCCACGCGCACGCCGGCGAACCTGGCGATCGGTTACTACGGGCTTGCCTACTACCTGTTGCGCCAGAGCCGCACGGCTGAAGCAATGGTCGAGATCGACCGCGCGGTCGGGCTGTACGAGGCGAACCCGCACCGCATCGGCATGTGGTTCGCACTCAAGCTGCGCAGCGAGGTGAACGAGGCGCGAGGCGAGCGCGCCGCCGCGCAGGCCGACGCCGACCGTGGCTACGCGCTTTCCGGCGAGATCGATACGCCGTATTACCGCGCCGAGAGCGCGCGCCTTCTGGCGAAGCTGGCGGCGGCCGCGGGCGACTACAAGCGCGCCTACACGCTGAACACCGAAGCGAGCGAGATGCAGTCGCGCGCGGCCGCAGAGCGCAGTGGCGCGCGCATCATCGAACTCACGCAGCGCTACCGCGCGGAGGGCCGTCAGCGCGAACTCGCCGAGCTGCAGCGCCGTGGCGAGCAGCAGGCTGTTGTGCTGAACACGCGCGAGCTTCAGCAACGATGGCTTTGGACGGTGCTCGCCGCCAGCGTCGTGGCCCTGGGCGGCACGGCGTTCTTCTTGATGCGGCTGCGCCGCTCGCGCAGCGAGCTGCAGAATCAGACCCGCATCCTGCGCTCGGTGCTGGACGGTATCGGGGAGTCGGTGCTGGTGGTCGACCCACGTGCCGATCTCGTTTTGATGAACCCGGCCGCCGAGGCCATTTCCGGCCCGGCGCTGACCACCGGAATCGGCGGCAACTGGTCGAGCCGATTCAACCTGTATCTGCCCGATCGAGTCACGCTGTGCCCCAAGAGCGAACTGCCTCTGGCGCGCGCGTTGCGCGGCGAGTCGGTCGATCATGTCGACCTCTACATGCGACACGTGGGCGAAGCGCTCGAGGACGGCCGCTGGATGACGACGACGTCGCGGCCGCTGCGCGACGCACGCGGTGCGGTGACTGGCGCGGTCGCGGTCTTTGCCGACACCACGGTGCGCCGCCGCGCCGAGCAGGAGGTGCGTGCGCTCGCTGCCAGCCTGGAGCAGCGGGTGCAAGAACGCACCGCGCAGCTCGAACGCGCGCAACGCGCATCCGAAGCGGCAACGCAGGCGAAGAGCGAGTTCCTGGCCAACATGAGCCACGAGATCCGCACGCCGATGAACGCGATCCTCGGCATGTCGTACCTTGCGCTGCAGAGCGGGCTCGACGCCAAGCAGTACAACTATGTCGACAAGGTGCACCGTGCAGCCGAGTCGCTGCTCGGCGTCATCAACGACATCCTCGACTTCTCCAAGATCGAAGCGGGGCGGCTCGAGATCGAGGCGATCCCGTTCGAACTCGGCGACGTGCTTGACCAGCTCGCCAGCCTGCTCGGCATGCGTGCCGAAGAGAAGGGGCTGGAGTTGCTGTTTGCGCTGCCCGCCGACTTGCCGAAGGCGCTCGTCGGCGACCCGTCGCGCCTCGGCCAGATCCTGCTGAACCTGGGCAACAACGCGGTCAAGTTCACCGAGCGCGGCGACGTGATGGTCGCGATCTCGCAGACAGCGCGCGAAGCCGACCGGGTGACGCTGCGCTTCGAGGTGCGCGACACCGGTATCGGCCTCGCGGCAGAGGCGCGTGATCGATTGTTCCAGCCCTTCACGCAGGCCGATGCGTCGACGAGCCGACGCTATGGCGGCACCGGGCTCGGCCTGGCGATCTGCCGCCACCTGGTCGAGACCATGGGTGGCCAGATCGGCGCCGACAGCGAGCCGGGGCGCGGCAGCTGCTTTCACTTCAGCCTGCCTTTCACGTTGCAGCCGTTCGCCGAAGCCGCGCCGCCGCACTCCCTCGGCGACCTGCGCGAGGCGCGGCTGCTGGTTGTCGACGACCACCCGGCGGCGCGCGAGCTGCTGAGTGCGATGGCGGCGTCGTTTGGTTTCGAGGTCGAGTCGGCGCCGGACGGGCCTTCGGCGCTGGAGGCGGTGGCACGCGCCGACACCAGCGACCGGCCTTTCCAGCTGCTGCTGCTCGACTGGCGCATGCCGGGCATGGATGGCATCGAGTGCCTGGAACGGTTGTCGCGCGGCGGTGGCCGACACGCAGCGCCGACCGTGCTGATGGTCACCGCATTCAACCGCGAAGAGGCCGAACGCCAGCTCCAGCAGCGCCGGCTGCAGGTCGCCGCGCTGCTGCCCAAGCCGGTGACGCCCTCGTCGCTGCTCGACGCCTGTGCGAGCGCGCTGGGCCGGCCCGAGCTCGGGCATCGGCGCATCGAGCAGCGCCAGGAACTGCTGCACGCACGCCAGGCCGGGCTCGCCGGCGCGCGCATCCTGCTCGTCGAAGACAACGCCATCAATCAGGAACTTGCGCGAGACGTGCTCGCTCGCGCCGGCATTGTCGTCAGCGTTGCCGGCGATGGCCAGGAAGCGCTGAACGTGCTCGAACGCGCCAACTTCGACGCCGTGCTGATGGACTGCCAAATGCCGGTGATGGACGGCTACGCGGCCACACGCGCGCTGCGCCTGCGCCCCGAGTGGGCGCGCCTGCCGGTCATCGCGATGACGGCCAACGCGATGGCCGGTGACCGCGAGAAGGTGCTCGATGCGGGCATGAACGACCACATCGCCAAGCCGATCCGAATCGATGACCTGTTCGCGACGCTCGCGCGCTGGGTCCGGCCGGCGGTGGCGCATCACCACAACGGCAGCGGCAGCGGGCGACCCGAGCTGCCCGGTGTCGACATTCGCGCCGGGGTGGCCGCGATGATGGGCGACGAGGCGCTGTACTGGCGGCTGGTAGGCATGTTCCGCGACCGCGAAGCCGATTTCGCAGTCCGCTTCCGGCGCGCGCGCGGGGCTGGGGACAATGAAACCGCAATTCGTTGCGCCCACGACCTGAAGAGCGTCGCAGGCAGCCTCGGCATGCCGTCGCTGCAGATCGCCGCAGCGGCGCTGGAAGCGGCGGGCGCGAATGGGGGCGCTGAGGCCACGATCGAGACGCTGCTCGAGAGCGCCATCCGCCTGCTCGAGCCGATGCTCGCCGCGCTGCAGTCCGCGTCGGCGCCCGCGGCGCCTGTGCCCGAACCGGCGCGTACCACCCTCTGACGGCGGCGCCAGCGCTGTCGGCCGATGCCTACAGTGCTGGCGCGCCGGCACCGACGCGCGCGCCGCGGCGTGTCTGATTCAGGCGTCGCCATTTCGCCGCGAACATGAGGGTTCACGCGAAGCGCCGTGGCAACCGCCTGGCGCCGCGATCACAGGAGTTCACGATGAACATTCGCCCCATCCGCAATTCGATTGCCACAACGCTCGGCCTCGCCAGCCTGGCCGCCATCACCGCGTGCTCGACTGCACCGCAGCGCTATGAGCCGGTGGCACAGGCACCGGTGCCCGCCGCCGCGCCGGTCTACTTCGAACTGGGCCGCGTTCGTTCGATCGAAGTCATTCCGGTCGCCGCACGCAGCAGCGGCGGCGGTGCGGTGCTCGGCGCCATCATCGGCGGCGTGATCGGCCACCAGGTGGGCGGTGGCACCGGCAAGGTGTTGGCCACCGGTGCCGGAGCCGTCGGCGGGGCCGTGGCCGGCAACGCGATCGAGATGCACAACAAGCGCGATGACGAGATCTACCGCGTCAGCGTGCGTTTCGAAGACGGCAGCATTCGCAGCTACGACTATCAGCGCATCGACGACCTGCGTGTGGGCGACCGCGTGAAGCTCGAAGGCGGGCAGATCCACCGCATGTGACCCGAGCGGTTGTCGTGGTGTATCAGCGCCACGACGACCTGTCACATCGCCTTGAACAGGTGCGCGTAGAGCCGGCTCGCGGTCAGGCGGTCTTTGTGGCCGCGCAGCGTGAGCTGCACCTTGCCCGATTCGTCGCGCACGGCCGTGGCGATGGCATCGGCACGCACCACGGTGCCGCGGTGCACTTGCCAGTACCGTTGCGCGTCGAGTTGCGGCAGCAACTCGCGCAACGACATGCGCACCAGGTATTCACGCTCTGCCGTGATCACACGCACGTACTTGTCGGCAGCCTCGAAATACAGCACATCGGCCACCGGCACCATGTGGATCGCCGTGCCCACTGCGGCCTGAATCACGGTGAGT
This sequence comes from Burkholderiales bacterium, assembly GCA_039930465.1. Taxonomy (GTDB): domain Bacteria; phylum Pseudomonadota; class Gammaproteobacteria; order Burkholderiales; family Burkholderiaceae_C; genus LMDS01. The sequence goes on along the minus strand of JBDTTU010000026.1, from coordinate 12,730 downwards.
TGCGCAGGCACAGGGTTCGTGGCAGCCCCCGGCCCGCCCCCTGACGCGAGCAAACCGCGCAGTTGTGCGAGCGTGGCTTCGAGTGCCGCCGCCGGGTTGCCACCGCTCTCGCGCCGCTGCAGCAGGGCCGATTGCAAGCGTGCGCAGGTTTGCGCCAGACGCTCGGGCAGCACCGGCTTCAGCACGTAGTCGACCGCAGCGCGCTCGAAAGCCTGCAACGCGTACTGGTCGTAGGCGGTCACGAAAACGATCAAAGGCAAGGGCATGCTCTCGGGCCAGTCTTCCGACAGCGCTTGCGCGGCTTCCAGGCCGGTTATGCCGGGCATCTGAATGTCGAGAAAGACCACGTCGGGCCGTTGCGCCAGTGCAGCTTCCACTGCCGCCGCGCCGTGCCGCACGTTGGCCACGATTTGAAGCGCCGGCCAGGCACGCCCCAGCTCGCTTTGCAGGTTGGCGGCGAGCAGCGGTTCGTCTTCGGCGATCAGTGCGGTGGCGTTCATGGCGATGGCACCCCGATCGGCAAGGGCAGGCGCAGCGTGGCGCGTGTGCCGCCTTCGCTGCCGCCGGCGTTCACGAGTTCGAACGAAGCCTTTGCGCCGTGGAGCGAGGCGATGCGTTCGCGCACCTGCAACAGGCCGAAGCGGGTGCCGCTGCTGTGCGTGTCTGACAAACCGGCGCCGGTGTCGCGCACCTGCAGCACGAGCTGCTCGCCGTCGCGACTGGCGCTCACGTCGATGCGACCACCGGCGACTTGCGGCTCCAGCCCGTGCTTGATGCTGTTCTCGACCAGCGGCTGCAGCAGCAGCGGCGGTACCGGCAGCGTGGCCAGGTCGTCAGGCAGATCGAAGTGCGTTTGCAGGCGCTCGCCCATGCGGATCTGCATCAGCGCGAGGTAATCGGCCAGACGCGCGAACTCAGTGCCGAGCGGGTGGCTCGATACGCGCGAGGCGCCGAGCGTGGCGCGCAGGAAGGCAACGAGCTGGTCGAGCATGGCCTGGGCGCGCGGCGGGTCCACGCCGATCAGCACGCGCAGGTTGGCCAAGGTGTTGAAGAGCATGTGCGGCTCGAGCTGCGATTCGAGCAGTTTCAGCTGGTGCTCGGCGGCCTGGCGCTGAGCCACCTGGATCGCCGCTTCCTTGGCAGCGATGGTCTCGCGCGAGTAGAACCAGTAGGTGATCACGACCCCCGGCACCAGCGACAGCAGCAGCAAAGCCAAGCCTTCGCTCCAGCCGGCGCGCAGAAAGCCGGGTGTGTAGGTGCCGCTGATCCAGTCGCCGGCGGCGCCGCCCACGCTGAAGCCGATGACGGTGCCGACCAGGATGATCGGCAGCATCCACAGCCAGCCGGGCCAGCGGCTGACAGCGTTGTTGGCGGAAGGGGGTTCGTGGCGGTGGATCCACAACGCCGCAGCGATGCGCCCGAGGTCGATCGTGAACCAGCACGCGACCGAGATGCAGATCGAATGCGCGAGCGTGGAACGGAACGAGAAGCCGAACGCGAGCGTGAGGCAGACCGCAATCACCACGCCGAAGCCCGCACTGCGCAGCCCGCGCACGGCGAAGTGGGCGCCCATCCGGGCGGGCAGGCTGGTGGCCTGGGGTTCGGCTTCGGCGAGCGGCGTCATGGTGGCGATTCTGGCTGGTTGGCGCTGATCAGGCCGTTTGCATCGCCGCGGGCCGGCTGGCCAGGCTGCGCAGCGACAACGCACGTGCCAGGAACAGGCCACTGAACGTGCCGTAGGCCAGGCTGCACAGGCCGGCGAAGGTGGTGTCGGTGGCCAGCGTTGGCGCCAGCGCCAGGCTCACCCCGGCGCCGTACTTGAGGACGAACAGGCTCACGATCAGCACCAGCGGCAGCCAGCTGCCTGGCACGTGAAGCAGGCCGCGATTCGCCGACCACGAAGCGCCGCGCACGCTCACTGCCTTGCGCCCCAGGACGATCGCGGTGGCAAGGCCGGCGGCCCAGGCCACGAGTGCGACCGGCAAGTGCCCGAATTTGCTGAGAACGCCGATGAGCGACAGCACGGTGAGAACCAGCGGCAGCAGCGTGACACGGGTCAGGCTCATTTCGAGCGGGCGGGTCTGCCACAGGCCGAGCGCCACCAGTGTGGCGAGCAGGCCCCAGACCCAGGCGGGCGTGTGTTGAACGATGGCGATGAAAAACATGGTGTGGCTCCGACAAGTGAGGTGTGTGGAGCGCACTGTGGCGTTGGCAGCGCCGGCTTGCGAGCCCGCTGCGACAGGGTGCCCGTTGCGGGCGCGAAACGGCCCGCACCGGGCGCGAAGTGCCGGGTTCGATTCGCCTGTTTCACGCCTTGCGTAAGGTCGGACCTGCCGCGCCGACGAAAGAGTCAGCGCCGGGTTCACGCCAGCACCTGCGATGATCAACCACCCGACCCTAAGGAAGCGCATGCACAACCCTGAACCGGCGCCTGTCACCCCGGCGATCGACGCAAAGGCGGCCCGGCGCTTCTACCGCCATCGCCTGCCGGTGCGGCTGATGCACTGGATCAACGTGCTGTGCCTGAGCATCCTGCTGATGAGCGGCCTGACGATCTTCAACGCCCACCCTGCGCTCTACTGGGGCAAGGACTCCACCTTCGACAAACCGTGGCTGCTGATCAGCGCAGCGCCCATGCCCGGCGGCGGCGTGGTCGGGGTCACGCGCGTGGCCGGCCACGAATTCGTGACCCATGGCGTGCTCGGCGCTTCAAAGAGCGGCGCGGCGGGCGAATGGACGGTGCGCGCCTTCCCGGCCTGGGCCACCGTGCCGAGCGGGCAGTGGTTGTCGATGGGGCGGCACTGGCACTTCTTCTTCGCCTGGCTGTTCGTGATCAACGGCGTGGCCTACGTGCTCTACGGCCTGTTCAGCGGCCACCTGCGGCGCGACATGCTGCCCACGCGCGCCGAGCTCGCGAACATCGGCCGCTCGATCAAAGACCACCTGCTGTTGCGCCACCCGAGCGGCGAAGCGGCCAAGCGCTACAACGTGCTGCAGAGCCTGGCCTACCTCGTCGTGATCTTCGGGCTGCTGCCGCTCGTGATCGTGGCGGGCATGGCGATGTCGCCAAGGCTGGCCGCGGTGTGGCCGGGCTGGGTCGACCTGCTCGGTGGGCGGCAGTCGGCGCGCACGCTGCACTTTCTGGCTGCGAGCGGGCTGCTGTTGTTCGTCTGCGTGCACGTGTTCGAAGTGCTGATCAGCGGCGCCTGGAACCAGCTGCGCTCGATGATCACCGGCTGGTACACCGTGCCGGCCGAGAAGGAGGCGAAATGAGTATCCCCAAGAAACCCATGACGAGCGGCCACCGCAGTGGCGTCCGCGGCAACACCAGCCGCCGCACTGCGCTGCGCACAGCGCTCGCGTCGGCCGGCGCTTTTTCCCTCGCCGGTTGCGACAAACTCTCGAACAACGCGGCGTTTGTCGACGTGCTCAAGAGTGCGCAACACCTGAGCCACGCAGCGCAGCGCGCGGTGGCCGGGCGCAAGGCGATAGCGCAGGAATTCAGCCAGGCCGACGTGGCCGCGCATTTCAAGGCCAACGGCACGCTGGTGCCACGCGACGCCGACTACCAGGCTTTGCAGAAGCGCGGTTTCAGCGAATGGAAATTGCAGGTCGGCGGCCTGGTCGCACAGCCCGCCGCGTTCTCGCTCGCCGAGCTGCGCGCGATGCCGTCACGCACCCAGATCACGCGCCACGACTGCGTTGAAGGCTGGAGCTCGATCGGCAAGTGGAAAGGCGTGCCGCTGGCCCATGTGCTCGAACAGGTCAAGCCCTTGCCAAACGCGAAGTACGTGGTGTTTCGCTGCGCCGACTCGATGGACAGCCCCTCACTCGACGGCCGCGATTCGAAGTACTACGAAAGTGTCGACCTCGACGATGCATACCACGTGCAGACCGTGCTCGCCTACGAACTCAATGACCAGCCGCTGCCCGTCAACAATGGCGCGCCGCTGCGCGCCCGCATCGAACGCCAGCTCGGCTACAAACACGCCAAGTACCTGATGCAGATCGAACTCGTCGAATCATTCGAGAAGATCCGCGGTGGCAATGGGGGCTACTGGGAAGACAACGGCTACGAGTGGTATGCCGGCATTTGAGCAACCCGCCCCGACCCACATCTGCAAGCTCGACGAACCGCGAACGACTCGGCGGTGTCAGGCCCTTGGCGGCCTCAAGGAGATGTCGTGCGCAAGCTCATTCGGTCTTTGTTCGTCGCTGCCAGCTTGCGCCTGGCGGCTGTCGCCGCTGGCTGCTTGGCGGCGTGATGCTGGTGCTGGGGTGATGATCCTGACCGGCTGGGACAAGACCTTCGAGGCCTGGGCCTTCGGGCATTCGCCCGACTGGTTGACGGTGGTGACGACGCGGTTTTGAGTGCACCGTGCGCCGCAAGAAAAAGAGCCCTCGAGGGCATCGAGGGCTCTGGTGTCGGCCCGCTGGTTGCAGCGGGCAGGCAGCGCACAGATCAGGGGGTGTAGGCCGGTGCCGGCACCGGGTTGCGACGGTTCACGTTGGTCGTGTCGCCGAGCTGGTAGTTGCTGTTCAGGCCCCAGGTCCACACGGTGCCGTCGCCGCGCATGACAACCGTGTGCTGGTACCAGGTTGAGACTCCCGTGACGTTGCCGAACACGGTGCCGGCCGCGTCCTTCACCGTGACGGGGTTGATCTGATAAGTCGCGGTCGAGTTGTCGCCAAGCTGGCCGACGCTGTTCTGGCCGGTCGTCAGCATCGTGCCGTCCGACTTCAGCAGCACGCTGAACTGCGTGCCGGCCGCGATCGCGATCACGCCGCCGATCGGCGTGCCTGCGGTGTCGTGCATCACGGTGGCGCGGGTGCGGTCGGTCGTCGTGCCATCACCGAGCGCGCCGTTGCCGTTCTCGCCCCAGGCCCAGACCGTGCCATCGGCCTTCAGCGCCAGCGAGTGCACTTCGCCAGCGGCCACCGCGATCACGCCGGTGAGCGGCACGCCGGGCGTCACTTCGACGCGCTTGGGCACCGCGACCGACGCCGAGACGCTGCCATCGCCAATCTGCCCGCTGCCGGCCCGACCCCAGGCGTAGACCGTGCCGTCGGTCTTCATCGCGACCGCGTGGTACGGGCTGACCGCCACCCGTGCCACGCCGGAGAAGAAGCCGCCGCTGCTCGGGTCGGTGACCTGCACCGGGTTCAGGCGGAACGTGGTCGTGCCGTCGCCCAGTTGCCCGTAGTCGTTCTTGCCCCACGACCAGACGCTGCCATCGGTCTTGACGGCCACGTTGAAGTAGAGGCCAGCAGCGACCTGTGAGGCTCCTGTGAAGGGCACGCCGCTCGCGTCCTTCGTCTGCGTCGGGTAGTAGCGCGCGATGCAGGCACCGTCGCCGATCGGGCAGTAGCCATAGACGGAAGCGCCGACGTCACCCCATACCCAAACCGTCCCATCGTTGCGCACCAGAGCCGAGTGGGTCTGGCCTGCCGAGATGCTCGCAACGCCGAGGAACGGCGTGTTGTCGACGCTGCGGCCACGCACCGGTGCGCCGGCTGAAAACGAGTTCTGGCCTGCGCCGGCGAGCGCGTTGTAAACCGCGGCGCCGTACCACTGCGCCCAGCTGTAGATCGCGCCACTGCTGCGCAGCGCGATCGAATGGCCGTAGCCCGCGCTGACCTGCACCACCGGCGTGCTCGGCAAGGTCACGGTCAACACCGCCGCGCCGCTCGTCACGCTCGAGTTCGTGCCGTTGCTGGCGACCGCGGTGAACTTCGCCTGGTCGTCCGCGAAGCTGACGACCGCCGTCGTGTAGCTTGCCGACGTCGCGCCGGTGATTGCCACGCCGTCGCGGTACCACTGGTAGGCGATCGGCGCGGTGCCGTTCGCCGCGACCGTGAAGGTCGCGGTCGCACCGTAGGCTGTGCTGGCGGAGGTGGGTTGTGTGGCGATCGTCACCGGGACGAACACCCCGACCGTCAGCTTCGCATTGGCGCTGGTGGCGTTCGGCAGGCTGCCGTTGCTGACCACGACGCTGAACAGCGCGTTGTTGTCGGCCGTGATTGCCGCCGGCGTCGTGTAGCTCGCCGCCGTGGCGCCAGCGATCGTGGTGCCGTTCTTGCGCCACTGGTAGGTGAACGGCGCGGTGCCGGTTGCGACCACCGAGAAGGTCGCGGTCTGGCCGACGAGCACGCTGGTGTTCGCCGGCTGGGTCGCGATTGACGGTGGCGTCGCCGCGGCGTCGACCGTGAGCGTGGCGGCATTACTCACCAGCGAGTTGACCGCGTTGCTCACGAGCGCCCTGAACTGCGCACCGTTGTCGGCAATGGTGGTCGCGGGCAGCGTGTAGGTCGCGCTGGTGGCACCGGCGATCGCCGTGCCGTTGCGTTGCCATTGGTAGGTGATCGGCGCGGTGCCGGTTGCGGCCACGCTGAAGCTGGCGGCCTGGCCCGCCGTCACGTTGACGCTGACGGGTTGCGCGGTGAGCTGAACGGCGACTGGCAGCGGTGTCACCGTCAACGTCGCGTCGGCGCTCGCAACGCTCGTCACCGCGTTCGTGACGACGACGCGGAAGGTCGCGCCTGTGTCGGCGTCAATCGTGGGCGGCGTTGTGTAGCTGGCCGCGGTGGCACCGGCGATGGCGCTGCCGTTCTCGCTCCACTGGTAGGTGAACGGCGCGGTGCCGGTCGCGACCACGGTGAAGCTCGCGGTCTGGCCGGCGTTGACCGTCGCGTTCGCCGGCTGCGTGGCGATGACGGGCGCACTCGGCGCGTCGGTCACCGTCAACGTGGCGTTGTCGCTCGTGGCCGGGCCGGCGGCGTTCGTCACGACGACTGCGAACAGCGCGCCGTCGTCGGTTGCGGTGACCGTGGCCGGCGTGGTGTAGCTGGCGCCGTTCGCGCCTGCGATCGCGGCGCCGTTCTTCGTCCATTGGTACATGAGCGGCGCGGTGCCGGTGGCCGCGACGGTGAAGGTCGCGGTGTTCGGCGCCACGACGCTGGTTGCGCCCGGCTGCGTCGTGATCGACACGCCGACGGGAACGCCGACGGTGAGTGTGGCCACATCGCTGGTCACGGTGGCGACCGTGTTGCTGACAACGACCGTGAATTGCGCCCCGTTGTCGGCTGTCGCCGTGGCCGGCGTCGTGTAGCTTGCGGCCGTGGCGCCGTTGATCGGCGTGCCGTTTTTCTGCCACTGGTAGCTCAGTGGGTCGCTGCCGGTGGCGGTGACGCTGAAACTCGCCTCCGAACCCGCGGCGACCGACACACTGGCTGGCTGCGCGGTGATCGAAGGCGCGATGGCCGCACCACCGCCACCGCCGCCGCCGCCGCCGCCGCCGCACGCTGCGAGCAATCCTGCCAGCAGACACCAGAGAAGCCACTGCGCGAATCGATTCGCGGGGGGCTGGAAATTTGTCAACGCAATGTTCATGGCATGTCTCTCTTGATTGGGTGGAGGCGAAGACGCCCGATGGCGTGTCGACTCCAGGTGAGTGGGTGCCAGCGCGCGGCCGGCTCGGAAGCGAGGCTCAGGAAAAGGGTGAGGGCGATACCAGCCCTGACACAGGCGCGGGGGCACCCACGCTGCTGCCAGCACCGCCCCCACGAACCCGGTATGTGCTGTTCATCTCGCAACTCACTGCACGCGCGGCCGAACGCAGGCCCCGACGCGCCGGTTCTGCGTCAGACCCGAATCGATGGCGTTCGACGCGATCAGTTGGTTCATGCCGCAGCCATCGGCGGCGCCCGAAGCGGGCGCGCTGTTTCATCGAATCGTTCATCACTATCCCCCGTTGATGAACCCGCGCCTGGATTGGCGCGGGATGAACGGAAGGTAGGTGTGGGTGCGTTCCTGGAGCGTTACGGCGCTGCCGTCAACGCAGCTTTCAGCGCCATCGTGCTGCGGCCGCACGCACCGCGGCATTCACCGGGTTGCGGGCCAGGAAGCTTTGCTGGAACATGGCCGGGACGTGCTGCCGCGCGGCGCGCTCGATCCATTGCACCGCGGTACGCAGGCATGCCTCGGCGGCGCGCGCATCGACGTCGAGCAGCGCCTGGTGCGCGGTCCACCAGATCTCTGGCGCATAGAGCCCTGCCGGCGTGCCCTCGCGCTCGCAGCGCGCGACGAGTTCTCTCGCCGCGTCGGCGGCTCGCGCGGGTGCGCCACTGCGCAGCAAAAGCTCCGTGCGCAGCTGAAGCGCGTGCAGCGCGAGCATGAATTGCTCGCGCTCCTTCGCCTCGGCCTCGATCGCGGCCACTTGCGCGATCGCCTCAGCGGGGTCGAGATCGCGCGCCAGTTCGAGCGCCACCTTCAGCCGGACATAGCTGCGCCCGGTGCCGCCGGCCGACTCGATCAGCGCCTGTGCCCGGCGCACCATCTGCCCGGGGCTTTCACCAACGGGTGCGTCGGGACGCGCGCGCAGAAGCCGTGCCCGCGTGAACAGCCGCATCGCCCGCACCGCCGGTGCCATGTCGTCGGTCATCGGGCTCAGCGTCTTGAGCGCCAGGTCTTGCCGGCCGAGCCAGGCATAACCCCCGGCGAGGTCGTTCTCGGCGTTGCAGGCCCATGCCGAATAACCGGCGTCGCGCAGGCCCTGCGGCAGCGGTTCGGCGATCTGCAGAAACTCGGCGAACTGGCCGAGGTCGCGCAGGTTGCCGGCCAGCATCATCTCTTCCAATACGAGCCCCGCAGGCGCGATGCCCGCGCGTCGGCCGTGCTCGATGGCGATCCGCACAGCCTGCGTGCAGGCTTGCAGGCGGTTGAGGTACATCAGCGCGATCGCCCTGTTGTTGCCCAGGCTGTTCGCCAGGTCCCAGCGGCCGAGTTGTTCGGCCTGCGTGATCGTCGTGTCGAAGACCTGAAGGGCCTCGCTGCGGCGATCGGCGTAGTCGAGGGCCGTGGCATAAATGTCGAGCCAGTCGAGCCGCTCCTCATCGTCGAGCATGTGCATTTCGTGGGTGTGGCCTTCTCGCAGCACGATCGCCTCGGTAGCGCGTCCCAGGCGCATCAGGGCCGAGGCCGCTTGATGCGTGGCCAGCAAGGCCAGCCGCGCGTCGTCGGCGCCCTGGGCCAGTTCACCGGCGCGGCGCGCATCGGCGAGCGCGACCTCGGCATCGCCGCTCTCGACCTGCACCTGCGCCCGCGCCACCAGCGCCACCGCCAGCTGGCGCTGGTCGTTGGCGGCGCTGAGCATCGCGTTGGCACGGTCGAGTGCGATGCCGAGCTTGCCGGTGCTGACCAGCTTGCGCACCACCTGCCAGTCGCACTCAAGCGCGGCGGCTCCGCTGCCGGGCAGCGCGCCGGCGCGGTGACAAGATGCCGCCGCCTCCCAGGCTGCAAGGGCTTCGACCGGCCGCGAGGCCACTTGGGCAGCCAGCGCCGCGCGTTCAAGCAGCGGGGCGGCGCGCGACCACTCGGCCGCCATCTGCCAATGGTGGGCGATGCGCGCCGGCGCGTGCGTCGCGGCTTCGAGCGCGTTCGCCACCGACCGATGCAGTGCGACTGCTATCGATCGTGGCACCGAGCGCAGCGTGGCCTCCAGAATCAGGTCGTGTGCGAACGAGCCATCTCGGATCACTTGCGCCTCTTCGAGCGCGAACCAGGCGTCGGAGAGGTCGAGCACATGGGTCTGCAGAACCCGGGCCGCGAGTTCAGCCGAGAAGTCGGGCCCGGCAAGCGCAGCCACGCGCGCGAGCCGCAGGGCCTCGGGCGGCAGCTGCGCGAGGCGGCGTTCAAGGAGCCGGCCGAGGTGGCCGGGAGCGACGAACTTGGTGCTGGCTGCGTTCGCGTCGATCGGCCCCGCAGCCAGCGCCGCGACCAGCGTTTCGAGGATGAACAACGGGTTGCCACCGGTGTGGCGCGCCAGCGGCTCGACCCACGCGGCGCTGTCGAGCAGCGGGATCGCGAGCGAATCGAGCAGCGCCACGATGCCGGCGCGATCGAGCGGGCCGAGCGCGATCTCGCGCACCGTGAGCCCGGGTGCGCGCAGCCACTCGGCCAGCGCGGCCGGGATCTCGGCGGCCCGCACCGTCATGACCAACTGCGGGCGGCCGGGCTGCGGCAACCAACCGAGCAACAGATCGAGCGAGGCGGTGTCGGCAAACTGCAGGTCGTCGATCACGAGCGCCGTGAGGCCGTGCGACTGCCAATGCGCGATCACCTCGCCGAAAGCGCGGCGCAGCGCCAGCGGTTCGAGCGGCCCCGGCGGCGGCGCGCCCAGCTCGGGCAGCAGGCGCGACAACTCGGTCACGGTGGCGACGCCGGGCGCGGTCGCGAAAGCGCGCATCAGCTCGCGCAGCATTCGCACCAGCAGCGTGTAGGGTTGGCGCGCATCGCCGGGGTGCGCGCGGTACACGTTCGACTGCTGCTGGGCCGCGCTGAAGTCGGTCGCGAGGCGGCTCTTGCCGATGCCAGGCTCGCCGCGGATCAGGATCGGCTGCTGCAAGCTCCAGGCGATTTCAAGCGAGTGCCACTCGGCGTTGCGGCCCACCAGCCGAGGCGGCCGCAGCACCGCGACCGGGTTTGGCGCGGCCACCGGCGGCGGCAGTGCGCCGCTGCGCTTGATCAGCGCGGCGAGTTCGATGGTCTCGGTCCCCGGTGCGGTGCCGAGCTCGCGCTCAAGTGCCTCGCTGCAGCGTTCGAACGCTGCCAGCGCAGCACCCCGATCACCGCGGCGGTAGTGCAGCCGCATCAGGCGCCGGTGGGCGTGTTCGGCGGTGGGCACCTCTTGAACGAGACGTTCGGCATGGACCAGTGCGTCGGCGATGCGGCCCTGAGCCTCAAGTTGCGAAGCGCGTTGAGCGAGTTGCTTGCGCAGGTCGCCGTCCCAGCGCTGGCGCGCGCCGGTAACCCATTCGGCAAGCGCCTCGTTGTCGGCGTATTCGAGCCCACCCAGCAGCGTCGGCGCGGCGATCGGCTGGCTGTCGTCGAGCGTGTCATGCGAGCGTGCATCGAGGTCGTGCCGCACGCCTTCGGCCAGCGCCATCACCGGACCGGACACGACGATCTCGCGGCCGGCGCGCTGCTTCAACCGGAACAGGCGCTGGCGCAGGTTGGTCTGCGCCGTGCGAGTCGGCAAGTCAGGCCAGAGCAGCGCGACGACGCGATGGCGCGGCGTCGGGCCATCCACTGCGAGCAGCGCCAACAGCGCAGCGTCGCGTCGCTCCAGCGGGTGTGGCTTCTCGCGGTGCAGGATCAGCCGGGGCACGCCCAGCAACGCGACGCTAACGCTTGGGGTCGGGTCCGCAGAATCCATGGCCAAGGCGCGCCTTCAACGCCGCTTTCCACCACCCAGAATGCTGCCCAGCACGCCGCGGATGATCTCGCGGCCGACGCTGGAGCCGATGCTGCGCACAGCAGAGCGCGCAGCCGCTTCGGCCAGGCCTTCGTGCTTGCCGCCGCGCGGGCCGGTGCTGCCGAAGAGCACGTCTTTCAGGCCACCGAACAGGCCGCCGCCGGTGTCGGCCGGCTGGCTGGCGGTGGGGGCGGGCATGGGGCGGGCGGTGACGCCGCCGGTGGCAGGCCCCTGCGCCGGTGCTGCGCCGGGGCTCGCCACTGCGCGCCCCTTGATCTTTTCGTAAGCCGATTCGCGGTCGACTGCCTTCTCGTACACGCCGGCCACCAGCGAGCCCTCGATCAGCGCCTTGCGCTGTTCCGCAGTGATCGGCCCGATCTGGCTTCCCGGCGGGATCACGAACACCCGCTGCGTCACGCTCGGCCGGCCCTTCTCGTCGAGCAGGCTCACGAGCGCTTCGCCGACTGCCAACTCGGTGATTGCGGTCTCGATGTCGAGCCCCGGGTTCGCGCGCATCGTGCTGGCGGCCGCTTTCACCGCTTTCTGGTCGCGCGGTGTGAAAGCACGCAGCGCGTGCTGCACGCGGTTGCCGAGCTGCGCCAGCACGGTGTCGGGAATGTCGAGCGGGTTCTGGGTCACGAAGTACACACCCACGCCCTTGCTGCGCACCAGGCGCACGACCAGTTCGATGCGCTCGACCAAGGCGGTCGGCGCCTCTTTGAAGAGCAGGTGCGCTTCGTCGAAGAAGAACACGAGCTTGGGCTGATCCAGATCACCGACTTCGGGCAACTGCTCGAACAGCTCCGAGAGCATCCACAGCAGGAAGGTGGCGTACAGGCGTGGGCTGTTCATCAGCTGGTCGGCGGCCAGGATGTTGATCACGCCCTTGCCGTCGGTGGTCTGCATGAAGTCGGCGATGTTGAGCATCGGCTCGCCGAAGAAGCGGTCGCCGCCCTGTTCGTCGATCTGCAACACGCCACGCTGGATGGCGCCGATGCTGGCGGCGCTGACGTTGCCGTATTCCGTGGTGAACTGGCTCGAGTTGTCGCCCACGTACTGCAGCATCGCGCGCAGGTCTTTCAGGTCGAGCAGCAAGAGGCCGTTGTCGTCGGCGATCTTGAACACGAGTTGCAGCACGCCTTGCTGGGTCTCGTTGAGCGCGAGCATGCGGGCCAGCAGCAGCGGGCCCATGTCGCTGACCGTCGCGCGCACGGGGTGGCCCTGGGCGCCCTTGTCGCTCGCGAACACATCCCACAGCGTGGCCGGGCAGGCGGCCGAGGGCGAAGGCTCGATGCCGCGTTCTTTCAAGATCGCCGCGAGTTTCGGGCTGACCTTGCCGGCTTGCGTGATGCCGGTCAGGTCGCCTTTCACGTCGGCCATGAAGACCGGCACGCCGCGCTGGCTGAAGCTTTCGGCCAGCGTTTGCAGCGTGATGGTCTTGCCGGTGCCGGTGGCGCCGGTGATCAGGCCGTGGCGGT
>JBDTTU010000025.1:0-48004 GCA_039930465.1 Burkholderiales bacterium | reverse complement strand
CGCGACCTGACCAAGATCTTCACCACGCCCGAGTACGCCGCCTGGCGCTCGCTGCGTGAATCTGAAGACGCCAAGTACATCGGCCTGGCGATGCCGCGTTTCCTGGCGCGCATTCCCTACGGCGCCAAGACCAACCCGGTCGAAGAGTTCAACTTCGAAGAAGACACGGCCAACGCCGACCACACGAAGTACACCTGGGCCAACTCGGCCTACGCGATGGCGGTCAACATCAACCGTTCGTTCAAGCAGTACGGCTGGTGCTCGCGCATTCGGGGCATCGAGTCGGGCGGTTCGGTCGAAGGCCTGCCCACGCACACCTTCCCCACCGACGACGGCGGTGTCGACATGAAGTGCCCGACCGAAATCGCCATCAGCGACCGGCGCGAGGCCGAGCTGGCGAAGAACGGTTTCATGCCGTTGGTGCACCGCAAGAACTCCGACTTCGCGGCCTTCATCGGTGCGCAGTCGCTGCAGAAGCCGGCCGAGTACGACGACCCCGACGCCACCGCCAACGCCAACCTGGCCGCGCGCCTGCCGTACCTGTTCGCCACCTGCCGCTTCGCGCACTACCTGAAGTGCATCGTGCGCGACAAGGTCGGGTCGTTCAAGGAAAGGGACGACATGGCCAAGTGGCTCAACAACTGGATCATGAATTACGTCGACGGCGACCCGGCCAATTCTTCCGAGACCACCAAATCGCAAAAGCCGCTCGCGGCGGCCGAGGTCACGGTCGAAGAGATTCCCGGCAACCCCGGTTACTACTCGTCGAAATTCTTCCTCAGGCCCCACTACCAACTCGAAGGGCTCACGGTGTCTTTGCGTCTTGTCTCCAAGCTGCCATCGGCGAAGCAGGCTTAGTCAAACAACAGATCGACCCATTATTTCTCTTGCCTTTCAGCGTCCATAACCAGCGCAGGCAGTTCTCTCTAACCCCCCCCTCAAGGAGCATTCATCATGTCAAGTGACTTCCATATCAAGTTCGACGGTGTCGACGGCGAATCCACCCACAAGGATCACAAGGGGGAAATCGAAATCCTCGCTTGGTCGTGGGGCGTCAGCCAGTCATCGGGTGCCGTTTCCGGCGGCGGTTCGGGTCGGGGCAAGGCCACCCCTGGCGAGTTCCACTTCACCCACCTGTACGACAAGGCTTCGCCAGTTCTCGCAAAGCATTGCGCTGGGGGCAAGCACTTCAAGGATGCCAAGCTGACGGCGCGCAAGGCCGGCGAAGGGCAGAAAGACTTCCTCGTCATCACGATGAAGGAAGTGTTCATCAGCAGCGTTTCTCCAAGCGGTGGTGGGGGTGGCGATGTGCACGAGTCCATCAGCTGCTCCTACAAGGACATCGAGTTTGCCTACAAGCCCCAAGACGACAAGGGCGGCCTGGGCGGCGAAGTGAAGTTCGGCTGGAACACCGCCACCACCGAAACTCGCTGAGCGCGCTGAGCGCGCTGAGCGCGCTGAGCGCGCTGAGCGCGCTGAGCGCGCTGAGCCGGCGCCAAGAAACGGGTACGCCGCGAGCTGCGACGCTCCCGAAGATGCAACGTGGGCCGCACCAAAGGCCAGGCTGGCGGTGCTGAAACACGTTGCGTTCTGACGAGGGTGCGGCATTCAGCCGCGCCGCCTCGTTGCACTTCATGCTGTCATGGGCAACCATGGCGCGCGGAAGGATTGACATGCCCGCAGCCCCGGTGTCCGTTGGGTCGATTGATGTGTTCCTCAGCGTGCAGACCAAACGTGCAGGCAAGCTGAAGGGCGAGAGCCGTGCCACTGGCCACACCGACGAGATCATCGTGCACGGCTGGAGCTGGGGCGTGGCCACCAGCTCGGCGCTCGGCTCTTCGCAGTTGACCGGCAGGCGCACCTACAAGAATCTCGTTGTCACCAAGCGCATCGATTCAACGTCCACGGCGCTGATGAGCGTGCTGGCCACGAACGACGAGGTCAAGGAAGCCAAGCTCTCGATGCGCAAGGCCGGTGAGGGCCAGCGCGACTTCTTCACCATCACGCTGTCGCAGGCGCGGGTCGCCACGCTCGATATCGAGTGCGGCGAGAACGGTGAAGCGATCGAGCGCGTGACCTTCGCCTTCAACAAGGTCCAGGTTGACTACGAGCTACAACAAACCACCGGCCAGCGCGGTGGCGGCACCAGTTTCCAGGACGAAATCCTCCCTACCTGACAGCCATGGCCACACCTCAAGAACTTTTGTCTGCGGGTGACCCCGAACAGGCGCTCGTGGCCCTGCAGGCCCAGGTGCGCGAGAAGCCGGGCGATGCGAAGTTGCGCGTCTTCCTGTTCCAGCTGCTCAGCGTGCTGGGCAAGTGGGAACGGGCGATGGCGCAGCTCGACGTCTGCGGCCAGCTCGACCACGGCACGCTCGCGATGGTCAACACCTACCGCGAAGCCATCAAGTGCGAAGCAGTGCGCGGTGCGGTGTTCGCCGGCAAGACCACGCCGGTCGTGTTCGGTCAGCCGGCCGGCTGGGTCGCGATGTTGATCGAGGCGCTGGCCCAGGAAGCCCAGGGTGATCTGGCGCAGGCGCAGCACCTGAGGGCCACGGCCTTCGACCAGGCGCCCACCACCGCCGGCAGCCTGAACGGCGAAGCCTTCGACTGGATCGCCGACGCCGATTCGCGCCTCGGCCCGGTGCTTGAGGTGGTACTCAACGGGCGCTACACCTGGGTGCCGTTCGATTCGCTCGCGGCCATCACGGTCGAGGCCCCCGAAGACTTGCGCGACATGGTCTGGAGCGCGGTGCACCTCACCTTCATCAACGGTGGCGATTCGGTGGCGCTCGTCCCGACGTGCTACCCCGGCACCCGCGAACAAGACAACGGCGCTTTCAAGCTCGCGCGCTCGACCGGCTGGGTCGAACTCGGCGCCGAGCAGTTCGCCGGCCTCGGGCAGCGCATGCTGTCGACCAGCAGCGCCGAGATGGGCCTGCTCGAAGCGCGCGAGATCAAACTGACACCTGCGGCATGAACGTGCGCGATCGCCTGCAACCGGCGCTGCTGGATCGGCTGACCGATCTGGCGCCGCAGTCGCAAGTCGAGGCCGAAGACAGCCGCGTGATGAACAAGTCGCAGATCCGTGACGCGGTCCTGCGCGACCTGTCGTGGTTGCTGAATTCGGTGCAGCCGCTCGGCACCGAAGGCACGCCTTACCCGCATGCAGCCGACTCGGTGCTCAACTACGGCCTGCCGGCGATGTCAGGCCAGATGGCGTCGCGGATCGACGTGGGCCAGCTCGAGCGCACGCTGAAGCAGGCCATATTGCGGTTCGAACCGCGGGTGATGGAAGACTCGCTCGAGGTCAAGGCGCTCGACGCATCAAGCGTGCTCGACACGCACAACGTCATCGAGTTCGAGATTCGCGGCTTCATGTGGGCTCAGCCGGTGCCACTGGAGCTGCTGCTGCGCACCCAGGTTGACCTCGAGGCCGGCCAGGTCGAGGTGCGCGACATGACTGCCACCACGTCACGCCGCAGACCCTGATGGACCCGAACCTGCTGCGCCACTACAACGAGGAACTCGCGCACCTGCGTGAGGTCGGGGCGGAGTTCGCGCTCGAGTTCCCGAAGATCGCCGCGCGCCTGTCGCTCGACGGTCTCGAAGTCTCCGACCCCTACGTCGAGCGGCTGCTCGAAGGCTTCGCATTTCTTGCCGCGCGCATCCAGCTCAAGCTCGATGCCGAGCACCCGCGATTCGTGCAGCACCTGCTCGAGACTGTGTACCCCGGCTTCCTGTCGCCGGTGCCGTCGATGATGATCGCGCGCATGCGGCCCGACCCGCTCGACCCGAACCTGCAGCGCGGCTTCGTGGTCAAGCGCGGCAGCGCGCTCACCAGCGAGCTGGTTCGCGGCCAGAACACGCTCTGCGAATTTCGCACCGCACACGACGTGACACTCTGGCCGATCGAGATCGAATCGGCGCAGTACTTCAGCTTCGCCCCCGATCTGCCGCTGAGCAAGTTGCCGGTGGCAAGACCGGTGCGTGGTGGTTTGCGCATCAAGCTCAAGCTGCATGGGGGGCTCAAGTTCAAGCAGCTGAAGCTCGACCGCCTGCCTTTCTTCATTTCGGCCGCCGACGAAGTCGCGTTCCGGCTGCACGAGCTGGTGCTCGGCAGCGCGGTCGGCACCTGGGTGTCGAGTGGTGGCACGAACGCCGCAGCCGGGTTCACTGATGCCGAATCGGTGCGGCCCGTGGGTTTCGACGAAGACCACGCGCTGCTGCCCGAGACGCTGCGCGGTTTCAGCGGCCACCGCCTGCTGCAGGAACTGGCGGCCATGCCGCACCGCTACCTGTTCTTCGAAGTCAACGATCTCGCGCGCCGCCTGGCCACGGTGGACGCTGACGAGACCGAGATCGTGATCCTGTTTTCGCGCGGGGAGGTCGCTCTTGAATCGCTGGTTGACGCCGGCAGCCTTGCGCTCTTTTGTACCCCGGCCATCAACCTGTTTCCGAAGCGGCTCGACCGGATTCAGCTCGGCACCGGCACCTGGGAACACCACGTGGTGCCCGACCGCACCCGGCCGATGGATCACGAGATCCACACGCTGCAGTCGGTCACGGGCTATGGCGTGGCCCAGGTCGCCGAGCAAAGCTTCGCGCCGCTGTACGCGAGCTTTCACGAAGAAGGTGGCGGCCACGGCGCCTACTACACCGTGCGGCGCGAGCCTCGCCTGCTGTCGGCACGCCAGCGGCTCGATGGCCCGCGCTCGGCCT
The DNA here is from genome assembly GCA_039930465.1 of Burkholderiales bacterium. GTDB lineage: Bacteria > Pseudomonadota > Gammaproteobacteria > Burkholderiales > Burkholderiaceae_C > LMDS01. The sequence continues at coordinate 43,282 of JBDTTU010000025.1, read as the reverse complement.
ACATCGGGCAAGAGGTATTCCTGTCGCTCGCCGACCCGCAGAACGCGCCCTACCGCGAAGACATTCGCCAGCTCTCGGTCACCGCGCTGGTGACCAACCGAGACCTGCCCACGCTGCTGCCCGGCAGCAGCAGCACCTGGGTGCTCGACGCCGCCGGCCCGGCCGGCCGCATCGAAACCCTGCGCGGGCCGACCCGACCGGTGCAGCGCCTGGCCCGCGGCGATGTGGGCTGGGCGATGGTGAGCCTGCTGACACTGAACTACCTGAGCATCGCCGGCGAAGAGCCGAAACGCGCCGCGGCTGCCTTGCGCAGCCTGCTCGCTTTGCACGGCCCCGAGCAAGACCCGTCGTGGGCCAAGCAGATCGAGAGCATCCACTGGTTGGAGGCGCGCTCGGTGGTGCGGCGCCTGCCGTTCCCCGGGCCGCTGACCTTCGGCTGTGGTGTCGAGGTGACCGCGCTGGTCGACGAACTCGGCTTCCAGGGTTCGAGCGCGTTTCTCATGGGCAGCGTGCTCGAGCGCTTCTTCGCGCGCCACGCCTCGGCCAACAGCTTCTGCGAAACCGTGCTGCGCTCGGCATCGCGCGGCGAGATCATGCGCAGCGCGCCGCGCATCGGCACGCACGCGGTTCTTTAGGTTGCACGCATGACGGCCGACGCACGCCAACTCGACGAGCGCCGCGCGCGGCTGTTCGACCGCTTGGCGGCCGAACCCTGGGCACACGACTTCTTCGCCGTGCTGCGTCAGGTCGAATCGCTTTCGCCCGCTTCGCCCAGGCTCGGGCGTGCGCTGCGCCCAGGGGCCGAACCGCTGCGTCTGGGGCAAGACCCGGAACTCGACTTCGCGCCCGCCGCGCTGATGTCGTTCCGTGCCGATGCGCACAAGCCGCCGCGGCTGGGCGCGCGTTTTTTTGGCCTGTTCGGACCGATGGGCCCGCTGCCGTTGCACATCACCGAGTACGCGCGCGACCGCCTGCGCAACCACGCCGACCCGACCTTGGCGCGTTTCGCCGACGTGTTTCACCACCGCGCGCTGCTGCTGTTCTACCGCGCCTGGGCCCACAGCCAGCCGGCGGTGCACGCCGACCGGCCAGCCGATGACCAGTTTGCCAAGTGGGTGAGCGCGCTGTTCGGGCAGGCGCCTGCAGCCCTGCGCCACGCCGACAGCGTGGCCGACTCGGCCAAGCGTTTCGCCGCCGCCCACCTGGCGCGGCCGACACGCAATCCGGAATCCATTTCCAAAGTGTTGCGCCAATATTTCAAGGTGCCGGTTCGAGTCGAGTCGTATGTGGGCCACTGGATCACATTGCGCGAAGAAGACCGCAGCCGCCTCGGCCGCGCCGGCGCGGGCCGCAGCGCGCGGCTCGGCGTCTCGGCCGTCGCCGGCGCGAAGGTGTGGGATCGGCAGTACAAGATCAGGCTGCACGTGGGCCCGCTCACTTTGGCGCAGTACCAGCAGTTCCTGCCCGGCCGCCAGTCGCTTGTCGAGTTGCGCGACTGGATGCGCCAGTTGCTCGGCTTCGACATGCTCTGGGATCTGCAACTCGTGCTCAAAGGCAGCGAGGTGCCCGCGCTGCAGTTGGGGCAGAGTGCCGCAACGGCCTTGGGCCGCAGCACCTGGTTGGCCCGCACGAACACCCCGCATACCGACCGTGGCGACCTTCGCCTGAACCTAGCGCGCCTTGGCGCGCCCCATGTCAAACAGGGAGACACCCATGGCTGAAATCAGTCGCACCGCGCTCTTCGGCAAGCTCAACCCGTTGTCGTACAAGGCGATCGAAGGCGCGTTCGTGTTCTGCAAGTTGCGCGGCAACCCGTTTGTCGAGCTGCAGCACTGGCTGTTCCAGATCTTGCAGACCCAAGATTCCGACCTGCACCGCCTGGTCAAGCATTACGGCATTGATCCATCGGTGCTGGTGACCGACCTCCAGAATTCGCTAGACCGACTGCCGCGCGGCGCGGCTTCGGTGAGCGACCTGTCGTCGTTCGTGGAAGACGCGGTTGAGCGCGCCTGGGTCTATGGCTCGCTGATGTTCGGCGGCACACAGGTGCGCACTGGCTTTCTGATCCTGGGCTTGCTGAAGACCAAGACGCTGCGCAATGTGCTGCTGTCGATCAGCAAGCAGTTCGAACGCATCGAGGCCGATGACCTGGCGAAGAATTTCCATTCGCTGCTCGGCGGTTCGCCCGAAGAAGGCCAGGCGGCGAGCGAGAGCGGTGCCGAGCCCGGCGAAACGAGTGGTGCCATCGGGCCGGCGGCGATGGGAAAGCAGGAAGCCTTGAAGAAGTTCACGACCGACCTGACCGAGCAGGCCAGAGGCGGCAAGATGGACCCGATCGTCGGCCGCGACGACGAGATCCGGCAGGTTGTCGACATCCTGATGCGGCGGCGCCAGAACAACCCGATCCTGATAGGTGAAGCCGGCGTGGGCAAGACGGCGGTGGTCGAAGGTTTTGCGCAGCGCATCGCGCGCGGTGACGTGCCGCCTTCGCTGAAAGACGTGGAGCTGCGCGTGCTCGACGTGGGCCTGCTGCAGGCCGGCGCCAGCATGAAAGGCGAGTTCGAGCAGCGCCTGCGTTCGGTGATCGACGAGGTTCAGGCCTCGGCCAAACCCATCATTCTGTTCATCGATGAGACCCACACGCTGGTGGGCGCGGGCGGCGCGGCCGGCACCGGCGATGCAGCCAACCTGCTCAAGCCGGCGCTGGCGCGCGGTCAGCTGCGCACCATCGGCGCGACCACCTTCGCCGAGTACAAGAAGCACATCGAAAAAGACCCGGCGCTGACACGCCGCTTCCAGAGCATTCAGGTCGATGAGCCCGACGAAGCACGTGCCATCCTGATGATGCGCGGCGTGGCTTCGACGATGGAAAAGCACCACAAGGTGCAGATCCTCGACGAAGCGCTCGAAGCCGCGGTGAAACTTTCGCACCGCTACATTCCGGGCCGGCAACTGCCCGACAAGTCGGTGAGCCTGATCGACACCGCCTGCGCCCGCGTGGCGGTGAGCCTGCATGCCACGCCGGCCGAGGTGGACGACTGCAGCAAGCGCATCGAAGCGCTCGAAACCGAAGAAGGCATCATCGGCCGCGAAAACGCGATCGGCATCGACACCGAGAAGCGCGCGGCGCAGGTGAAAGAGCAGCTTGGCACCGAACGCGCGCGGCTCGAAGGCTTGCAAGCGCGCTGGCAGGCCGAGAAGACGCTGGTCGACCAGCTGCTCGATCTGCGCGCCAAGCTGCGCGGCGCGGTCGAGCCGGTGGAAGGCACGGGCAGCAAGCTCGAGAAAGGTGCCGAAGCGGCAGCCGCCGACATCCCGAAAATGTCGGATGCCGAACGCAGTGCCGCCCTCGGTGAGTTGAAGCGTGTGCAGGACGAGCTGGCCAAGCTGCAGGGCGAGAGCCCGCTGATCCTGCCCTCGGTCGACTACCAGGCCGTGGCCAGCGTGGTCGGCGACTGGACCGGCATTCCGGTCGGCCGCATGGCGGCCAACGAGATCGAGACCGTGTTGAACCTGCCCAAGCTGCTGGGCGCGCGCGTGATCGGGCAAGACCACGCGATGGAGATGATCGCCAAGCGCATCCAGACCTCGCGCGCGATGCTCGACAACCCGAGCAAGCCGATCGGCGTTTTCATGCTGGCGGGCACCTCGGGCGTGGGCAAGACCGAGACCGCGCTCGCGCTTGCCGAAACCTTGTATGGCGGCGAGCAGAACCTCATCACCATCAACATGAGCGAGTACCAGGAGGCGCACACCGTTTCCACGCTCAAGGGCGCGCCACCCGGCTACGTGGGCTACGGCGAAGGCGGCGTGCTGACCGAAGCGGTGCGGCGCCGGCCTTACAGCGTGGTGTTGCTCGACGAAGTGGAAAAAGCCCATTCCGACGTGCACGAACTCTTCTTCCAGGTCTTCGACAAGGGCTGGATGGAAGACGGCGAAGGCCGCCTGATCGACTTCAAGAACACGATCATCCTGCTGACCTCGAACGCCGGCAGCGAGATGATCATGAGCCTGTGCAAAGACCCCGAGCTGATGCCCGAGCCCGACGCCATTGCCAAGGCCTTGCGCGAACCGCTGCTGAAAGTGTTCCCGGCGGCGCTGCTCGGGCGCATCGTGACGATCCCGTATTTCCCGCTCAGCGAGACGATGCTGGCGAAGATCGTCAAGCTGCAGCTGGGCCGCATCAAAAAGCGCGTCGAGGCCAACCACGGCGTGCCCTTCCTGTTCGACGACGAGGTGGTCAAGCTGGTCGTGAGCCGCTGCAACGAGATCGAGAGCGGCGGGCGCGTGATCGATGCGCTGCTCACCAACACCGTGCTGCCACGCATCAGCCACGAGTACCTGACGCGGCTGGCCACGGGCGCGCCGCTGAAGCGGGTGGCGCTGTCGGTCGAAGCCGGCGACTTCGCGTATGCGTTCGACTGAAAGCACCGCGGCGCGAACGCCACGCGCTGCCCGTGGCGCGGCGAAGCTCGAACAGCGCCAGCGGCTCGAGCACGCCGTTGAACTGCTGCGCGCGAAGCAGCTCGACAAGGCCGCGCTCGCACTGCATGCGGTGCTGCAGCGCTGGCCCGGCCAGGGCGACGCGCTGCACTACCTGGGCGTGCTGAAACACCAGGCCGGCGACAGCGACGCCGCGGTGGCGCTGATCCACCAGGCCATCGACGCCATGCCAGGCGAGGTCGGGCCGTGGAACAACCTCGGCAACGTGCTCGTCGAAGCGCAGCGTTTCGCAGAGGCCGAAGCCGCGTACCGCCGCTGCCTCGAACTGCAGCCGGCCTTTGTCGACGCGCTCAGCAACCTGGCAACGATCCACAGCAAACGTGGCGAACACGCCGAGGCCGAAGCGATGTGCAGGCGCGCCATTGCGGCACGCCCTGAATTCGGCCAGGCCTGGTACAACTTGTCGGTGTCGCTGCTCGCACAAAAGCGCATCGACGAAGGCCTGGCGGCCAACAGCCGGGCGATCCTGCTCTGGCCCAAGCACCTGCAGGCGCGCGACGCGGTGGCGCGCGCGCTGGTGTTTCTCGGTCGCCTCGACGAAGCCGCGAAGCTGTACCGAGAGTGGCTCAGTGTCGACCCCGACAACGCCGTTATTCAGCACCATCTCGCCGCATGTTCAGGCGCTGCCGCGCCAGAGCGAGCGAGCGACGCGTACGTCGAGCGTACCTTCGATGCATTTGCCGCGACCTTCGACGCCAACCTCACGGCGCTCGGCTACCGCGCACCGCAGCTCGTGGCCGACTTGCTGCGCGAGCTGTTGCCGGCGCCTGAACGCCAGTTCGACATCCACGACCTCGGCTGCGGAACCGGTCTTTGCGGGCCGATGGTGCGCGACTGGGCGCGCGACCTGAGCGGTTGTGACTTGTCGCAAGGCATGCTTGACAAAGCGAAGCGACGCCACGTGTATGACAGCCTGCACCACGCCGAGCTGGTGGCGCACATGAAAAGCAAACCGGGCAGCTTCGACGCGCTGATCTGCGCCGACACGCTGTGCTACTTCGGCGAATTGGGCGACGCGCTGCACAGCGCGAATTTGTCGTTGCGGCCCGGTGGCATTCTGGTCTTCACCGTCGAGGCCTGGCTCAGCGACGACGGCTCGACCTACCACCTGCAAGCACACGGCCGCTACGCCCACCAGCGAGAGTACGTCGAGCAGACGGTGCGGAACGCAGGGCTGCTGCTGCACGTGCTGCGCGAAGAAACGCTCCGCCAGGAAGCGGGCCGCCCGGTGATCGGCTGGCTCGTGAGCGCCTCGCGACCGCACCACGTTTCATAACCCCCAACACGGCCCTGCCGCACGCACACCATGCCAAGCACCGACCAGTGGGTCCAGTGGGCCGATACCAACGCACGTCGCGCCTTCCCCGATGCCTGGTCGCACGACCACTTCCTGTGGCTGGGTTACACCAGCGGCGTGCTGCGCACGCTTCGCGACCGGCCCGCCGATGCGAGCGGCGCTTCGTGGTCGCGTGTCAACGAGCTGGGCGAGGCCGACCACTACTACTTCTCGCGGACCGTGATCGCCTGCGCGCTCGGGCTCGGCTACATGGGGCCGCCCGCCTACGCGTCGTCGCCAGTGATGCAGCGCTTCCTCGGCCTGATCGAAGCCGGCTGCCCAAGCGCTGCCGACGAGGTACTGCGCAGCGGCCTGATCGACGGTCACGACATTGACATGCACGATCGCTTCGCGCTCCTTCTGCACACACTGCGCGCCGCACCGCGCTCTCTGATCGGCGGCGTGGCGGCGGTGTGCTGGGCGCTGATCATCCCGATGTGGGAATTGCTGAAGGAGATTGGGTGGGAACATGACAGTCCCTGGGTGGTGCCCGGGGGTGACGGTGCTTCGTCAGCCCCGAGCCTGGCCGCGATGGGCTGGGCCTACCGGGGGATCGCCGATGCACTGACCGACGACGCACCGTTCTCGCACCAGTTCCGCTTCTCGGACCCGCGTCGCATCGAAGGCTTGGCCGAGAGTGATTTCACGGCCGCGCTCGCGGCCTTGCCCGCGGGCGCGGCGCCATCCTCGGAACATTGGGGTCTTCGCGGAGTTCCAATGCCGTTCTGACACCGTCGCCCACCGTCCCGCGCCACCGATTGACCCACCACATGAGCGCGTGATCGAGCCTATGCCACGGGTGACTTTCGTCTCTTTACCCGGACAGGCCGAATGCCTACGTTAGAGCCCAAGGACAAGCCCTTCGGCTCTTCACATCCCAACGCCCCACGCCATGCCACCTCCAATCACACTTGCGTCTCCGCTCCCGGCGGAAGACCTGTCATTCGAGTCCATGGCCATGACGGCCGGGTTGAGCATGCTGGGCGAGATTCAACTCGGGCTGATCAGCCCGCGCGCCGACCTGTCGTACGACGGGCTGCTGGGCAAGGCGGTCACGCTGAAGCTCAACCTGCCCGACGACCAGGCGCGCTACCTGAACGGCTACGTCACGCGTTTCGCGATCGGCGCACGCCGCGGCCGGCACTACGGCTACCAAGCCACCGTGCGGCCCTGGCTGTGGTTCCTGACGCGCACGTCGGACTGCAGAATCTTCCAGGACATGAGCGTCCCCGACATCGTGAAAAAGGTGTTCAGCGACCACAGCGTCGCCAACTTCGAATTCAAACTCTTTCGCACGTATCGCAAGTGGACGTACTGCGTTCAATACCGCGAGAGCGACTTCAACTTCATCGCCAGGCTACTGGAGAGTGAAGGCATCTACTGGTACTTCAAACACAGCGACGGCAAGCACCAGCTGGTGCTGGTCGACTCGCAGAGCGCCCACGACGCCGTGCCCGACCACGGCTCCCTGCCGTACAACGAAAGCACCCGCCCCGCGGAGCCTGACCTGGAGTACGTGTCTAACTGGACCTTCTCACGCGAGATCAAGGCCGGCAAGACGGTGATCTCGAGCTATGACTTCGAGCGCCCTTCCACCGGGCTGGTCGTCGACAAGGGCAAGTCGCGCAGCTACGACCTCTCGGAGTACGAAGTTTTCGACTACCAGGGCGACTATGTCCAGAGCGCCGATGGCTCGCAGCTGGTCGAAGACCGCCTGGAGGAACTGCAGGCACGCTTCCAGATGCTGCATGGTGTGTCGAACTCGCAGCACATCGAGGTGGGCCGTCTTCTGAGCCTGACCGATCATCCGCGCGAGGATCAAAACGCCGAGTACCTCGTCACGGCATTGTCGATACACGCGCATGTGAATTCGGCCGAATCGGGAGGCAGTGCCGGCGGTTTCCAGTGCGACTTCTCTGCCATCCCTTCCTCGCAGCAATTCAGGCCACCGCGCAGCACGCCGAAGCCGTCGGTCAAGGGATCGCAGACTGCGATGGTGGTCGGCCCAGGCGGCGAGGAGATCTTCACCGACAAGTATGGCCGCGTGAAGGTGCAATTTCATTGGGACCGGTACGGCAAAAAAGACGACAAGAGTTCATGCTGGGTGCGCGTGTCGCACCCCTGGGCCGGGAAGAACTTCGGCGCCATCCACATCCCGCGCATCGGGCAAGAGGTGGTGGTCAGTTTTCTCGAAGGCGACCCCGACCAGCCACTGATCACCGGGCGCGTCTACAACGCCGAACAGATGCCACCCTGGGATCTGCCAGCCAACGCCACCCAAAGTGGCATTCTCACCCGCTCTTCCAAAGGCGGTGGCTACGGCAACGCCAACGCACTCCGCTTCGAGGACAAGAAGGGCTCGGAACAACTCTGGCTGCACGCCGAAAAGAACCAGGACATCGAGGTCGAGAACGACGAGACGCATTGGGTGGGTCACGACCGCAGCAAGACCGTCGATCACGACGAGACGGTGCATGTCAAACATGACCGCACCGAAACCGTCGACAACAACGAGACGATCACGGTCCATGCCAACCGCACCGAGCGGGTCGACCGAAACGAGTCGATCTCGATCGGCAACAACCGCAGCGTCAGCGTCGAGGCCAGCGAGACCAAGACCGTGGCGCTACAGCGCAGCCATGCGGTCGGCATCAACGAGAGCATCGCGATCGGGGCTGCGCAGGAGGTGGCGATCGGCTCGTACCAGACCGTCGCCGTCGGCTCCAACCAAGACATCACCGTGGGCAGCAATCAGTCTACGAGTGTCGGTGTTGATCAGTCGGCCACCATCGGCGCCAACCGCACCGTCGAGGTCGGCAAGGACCTGAAGACCACGGTCGCCAAGAACGAAGTGCGTGAAGTCGCCGAGGCGCGCACCACCACGATCGGCAAAGACGACAAGTGGCAGGTGGGCAAGAAGTTCTACCTCGAGGCCGCCGACGAGATCACGCTCAAGACCGGTGACGCCAGCATCGTGATGAAGAAGGACGGCACGATCCAGATCAAGGGCAAAGACATCACGATCACGGGCAGCGGCAAGATCGGTGTCAAGGCATCGGGCGACATGGTGCTCAAGGGCTCCAAGATCGCCGAGAACTGAGTCGGCACCGGCCATGCTTCAGGTTGTCAATCACACACCGTTCAGCGCTGCGCTGTCGGTGTTCCCGGACGCCGCCGGTGTCGAGAGTGCGTACGCCGTGGTGAAGGCCACGTTCCGGTTCGGGCCGCAAGGCCCGGAGCTTGCCGAACAACAAGCGCCGCTGCTGGCCACCGATGTGTTCTGGGGCGACCCGATGCAGACCAGCCTGCGCGCTGCCGGTGAATTCGCGCTGCTGAAGCCCGCCACCGACGTGTTGCTGATCGGGCGTGCGATCGCACCGGCCGCCAACACTCGGGTCGCCGATGTGAGCTTGCATGTTGGCACTGTGGCGCGCAGCGTGCGTGTCTTCGGCGACCGCCACTGGGAAAAGTCGGGTGGCAAGTGGCGGCCATCGGAGCCGCAGCCCTGGGAGCGCATGCCCTTGCGATGGGAGTTGGCCTGGGGGGGTATCGCTCTGCAAAAAGGCGATGAAGTGCCCGAGCACGAGCCGCGCAACCCGGTCGGGCGCGGCATTGTTGGCCGCGATGGTGTGCCCGCCGACGCGCAGCCACTGCCGAATCTCGAAGACCCGAAGGCCTTGCTTTCGTCGCCGGGCGACCGGCCGACGCCCGCCTGTTTTGCTCCGATCGCGCCCACCTGGCTGCCGCGCCGCAACTTCGCCGGCACGTACGACGACGACTGGATCCGCGGGCGCGCGCCCTACCTGCCGCTCGACTTCGACGCGCGCTTCTTTCACGTAGCGCCGCCGGAGCTGATCGCGCCGGGCTTTCTGCAAGGCGGCGAGCCGGTCGAACTGGCCGGGTTCACGGCCGGCGCGCCGATTCGTTTCACACTGCCGGAGTGCGGGCTAGAGCTGGAGTTCGACTTCGATGGTGCCGTCGTGCCGAAGCCGCCGCAGCTTGAGATGGTGCTGTTCGAGCCCGACGCCGGGCGCTTCCAGATGCTGTGGCGTGCGGTGCTCGCGGTCGACAAGAAGCTGCTCAAGCTCAAGCAGGTCAATGTGCGCAGCAGCGGGTTCGCGCGTGACGGCTCGAAGCCACGCCCGCTCGGCGCGCTCAACAACCTGCCCGCGAGCTACGCCGCCGCGTGACACCATGAGCGCAGCCGACATCGTGATCGCCAGCGCCGGAGTCGTCAGCCCGATTGGCCTGAGCCTGGCCGAAACGGCCGCGTCGGCGCGAGCACGGGTTGCGCGCATCCGCGAGATCGAATGGCGCGACCGGCGCTTCGAGCCGTTCATCGTCGGCACGGTGCCCGACGACGGCCTGCCGGAACTCGCAGACAGCCTGGCCGCCATGCCGCTGCAGTACCGCGAGGCGCGCATGCTGCGCATGGCTCATGTCGCACTCGAAGAAGCGCTGGCGCCATTGCAAGGCAAGGCGGCGCCGATGCCGCTGCTGCTCGGTTTGCCAGAGCAGCACACGACGCTGCCGCTGCAGCCGAAGAAATTCCTCGCCAACTTGAGCGAGCAGGCACCTGGCCTGCTCGACACCGAGCACAGTGTGGCCGTGTCGCGCGGCCGCGCCGGGGGGTTGATGGCACTGCGTGAGGCGGCTGCGCGCCTTACACGCGGCGACACGCCGTTCGTGCTGGTCGGTGGAGTCGACTCGCTGGTCGACCTGTACGTGCTGGGCACGCTCGATATGCAAGGGCGCATCCGCAACGAAGTCAACAGCGACGGCTTCAGCCCGTCCGAAGGCGCGGCCTTCCTGTTGCTGACGCTGGGCGCCACGGCACAAGCGAATGGCCTGAAGCCGCTGGCCAGCCTGCTCGGGTACGCCCATGGCCACGAGGCCGGGCACCTGTACGCGGATGAAAAATATCTGGGCGAAGGCCTGGCCGGTACCTTTGCGAGCCTGTTTGCCGAGACACCGCCACCGCAGCCGATCGGCAGCGTCTACGGCAGCTTCAATGGCGAGCGCTACTGGGCGCGCGAGTTCGGTGTGGCCCGGCTGCGCCACTCGAAAGCGTTCGTGCCCGATCACCAGATGGAGCACCCGGCCGAGTGTTTTGGTGACATGGGTTCGGCGCAGGGGCCTGCGCTCGCCGCATTGGCCGCTCATGCGGTGCAGCAGGGCTATCGGCAGGCGCCGTGCCTCGTGTATGCATCATCGGATTGCGGCGACCGCGCGGCTTCGTTGCTCGGCCGCCTGCAGTGAACATCTGGAGAGGTTGAACCATGCCTTGCACCGTTCACAACATCACCGGCTTCGCCCACAAGGGCAGCGGCGGCATGAGCATGGTGTTCCCCGATGTCTGCAAGACACCGGCGCCGCCCGCACCGTTCGTGCCGATCCCTTACCCCAATATCGGCAAGTCGTCAGACACCTCGCAAGGAACGACCCAGGTCGAGGCCGACGGCAACATGGTGATGGTCAAGGGCGCCAAGTACATGATGAGCGCGGGCGACGAACCCGGCAGCATCGGCGGCATGATCAGCGGCGTGTTCAAGCAGGAGTGCGAATACCTGATGTACTCGTTCAACGTGATGCTCGAAGGCAAGAACGTGTGCCGCATGGGGGATCCGTTGTGGCACAACAAGAAGAACATCTGCGGGTGAGGCGACCATGACACAACTCGGTGAAGCTGTTGCGATCGGCGCTTTGTCGGAGTTCGAGATTGAGTGCCCGCTCGACCACAGCGACATCACACCGATCAAAAGTGAGAACAACTTCGTCGGTGATGGCGGCACGCTGGGCAAGAACATGGAGGCGGCGAAAAGCGCCATCACCTACAAGCCGAATTTGCCAGACAGCCCGGCGAAGCGGCCCTATCCGGAAACCGACGCCAACAACGGCTGGCCAGTGGTCGTCGACGGCCACAGCTACCCTGTGACTTGCGCCGCGCACCACCTGATTCCGGCGCAGGCCGCGCTGAAGAAGTCGGTGGCGCTGCACAAGTGGATGGTCTACAAGAAGCAGTCGGAGCCCCTCGGGGGCAGCGGTTCCGCGACAGGCAAGGTCTGGGCCGATGTCGGCTACGACGTGAACGGCGTCGAAAACGGGGTCTGGTTGCCTGGCAACTATGCAGTGGGCGGCGGTACGGGCGGCACCGCTGAATGGACTTCAACGGCGAGCGCGCTTGACAACGAGAAGGCCAGCGCGAAGGCCGCGCCCCCAGCTCCACCCCAAAGCAGGCAACTGACCGGGTTGCGCCACACGTTCTTCGACAACAACCGCAAAGGTCAGTACGTGATGGGTGCAACCTATCTGTACAACGCGCAGTTCCACGACAGCCATGGTGACTACAGCTTGTTCGTCACCGGCATCCTGGACAAGATTGCCCAGACCTATCAAGAGCGAAAGCTCGACCTTGAGCCGTCTTGCCCGAAATGCAAAGAGCGCCTGAAGAAAGTCGCTGACGAGGGCATCCCGACCCACTTCATGCTGGCGCACCGGTTGAATTCGGTGTCCGATCGACTCTCGCGATACCTGATCGGCAAGCGCGGGCACGCGCAGATCTACACGTCGAGTTGGGGCCGAGGTGCGCACCTTGAAGGCATGCACATGGTCTCCAGCAATTCCCCGCCGATTCTGGAAAGCTGATAGTGCGACTTCCAGCCAACGTCATCTGATGGAGCGCGTGTGTATTTCATGCTTGTTTGCCAGTCCCCGTTCGACGCAGAACCTGCGTTGCTGACCTACCAGCCCGATGAATTGGCAAGTGGTGCGCTGCGCACATGGAAATCTTGCAAACGCTTCGCCGATGCCCCGCCTGCCCCGATCGAGGTGACGGTCGACGAGGGGGAGTCGGGCGTCCTGCTGGAGCTCTACGACGCGACCATTGCCCTGATGTCCCGCCGACTGGCCGAGGTTCTGAAGGCGGCTGGCGTCTCCAACGTCGACTTCTACGATGTCGTGGTGGACGACCTTGAAACGAAGCAGAAGCACCTGACGCACATGGCGTTCAACATCGTGGGCGGCATAGCGGCTGCTGACCTCAGCAAGTCGACGTTCAGTGCACCGGACGGGCCGATGATCTCGGTCGATTTCGACGTGCTCTCTATCGACGATCAGCGCGTCAGGGGTGCGCTGTTCTTTCGCCTGGCGGAGTCGATCAACGGCATCGTGGTGCATGAGCGCATCAAGAACGCCATCGAGGCTGCGAACATCGAAACACTCACGTTTTTGCCTCCTGAACAATGGGTTGGGTAAAGGATTTCATCGCATGAAAACGAACCGTTTGCTGAGAGCTGCCGAACTGAGTACGAACGACGACGTCGCCGATCGTTCGCCGGTTCGAGCGAAGCTGATCGAAATTTCCGAAGCCGGCGAGGTGATGGTCGAGAGTGCCGCGGGCACTTGGCCCTGCGACGTGCTGCTCAAACACCCGGCCGAACCGGCCTGGTTGCCAGGTGATCGCCTGCTTGTCTTGCCTCCCCTCGATGGAGAGCGGGCGGTGGTTCTGGGGCGAGTCGGCCGGTACCAGACGCTCCAGCCCACGCAGCCCGATGTCGTGATCGAAGCCGGCCGCTCGTTGGTTCTCAAGTGCGGCACCGCCTCCATCGACCTGCGCGCCGACGGCAAGGTCATGGTGCGCGGCGAAGACGTGCTGCTGCGCGCCAAGGGCACCCAGCGCATCCGCGCCGGCACCGTGTCGATCAACTGATCCGCGCAGCCAACAAGCGTTCACGCATGGCCGTCGCACGCGCCCGCCTGATTGCCGACCTGTTGCAGGTTCACGTCGAAGACCTGGCGTTCCTGTGGGGCCAGCGCCGCGAAGCGCTCGGCTCGCGCAAGCACACGCTGCGCGAATATGGCGAGTTGAACGAGCGCATCGAAGCGCATCTGCAGGGCCTGCTCGTTGCCGAGCCGGCGGTGCTCGCAGGCTGGCTCCTGCCGCAATTGAACGGCGGCGACCGCAACGAACTCTTCGCGGCCGCGTATGCCTTGCTGCGGCTCGCCGAGCCGACCGCCACGCACGCGGTGGTGGTCGAGTTTTCGCGCGCCACCGGGCCGGCGCTGGCCGGCCTGCGCGACGCGCTGAGCCTGGCGCCTTGTGCCCTGTTCGGCGGCGAGATGCAGTCGGCACTCGATCAGGCCAAGCCGATCACGGCGGTGTCGGCGGCCGTCGTTCTGGCCAACCACCGGCTGCTCGACGGCCAGTCGCCGCGCCTGGCGCGCTTGCTCGAAGACGACGACCTTGTGGTGTGCGAGCTGGCCTGGCGCGCCGCCACCGTGGCCGATGCGGTGGCGCCACTGACCGCGCCGAAGCGCCCGTTCAACCATGCGCTGGGCCACGCCGCGCCAGCCGTGCGCAGCGCTGGCTGGGCCGCCGCGGCATGGGCAGGGCAGGCGCGTGCGATGCCGCTGCTGCGCCAGTTTGCCGCCAGCGGCGAGGTGCCCGCGCTGCACTGGCTCGCGGTGCTCGGTGGGCCGGAAGACGTGCCCTTGCTGCAAAAGGCTGCGCTCAACATGAGCGACGGCGCGGCGCGTTGTGCGCTGCTCGCGCGCTTCGGCCACCCGTCGGCACTCAACGCCTTGCTGCTCTGGATGAGCGACGATGATTCGATGCTTGCGGTCGCCGCGGGCGAGGCCTTCACGCGCATCACCGGCGTCGAGGTTCGCGGCGAGCGCAAAGCCCTGCCGGTGGCGGAAGATGCCGACGAGTTCGCCCGCGAAATGGCGCCCGAAGTGTGGTTCCCCGACGTGCCGAAGGCGCGCGCACTGATGGAACGTCACGGCGCTAAATGGGCGGCTGGAACACGCTGGTGCAACGGGCTGCGGCTCGACGGCGAGGTGTCTCTTGAACAACTGGCACAGCTCGATCTCGAAGCGCGCTGGGACGTGGCTGCGCGCGCTGCGCTCGCAGGCCGGCCGGTGTCGGCACCTGCACCGATCCACTGACCCGGCCGCTGCCGTTCCGCAACGCTCGACGGTCACAGTTCACGCTGCCTTCGGCCAGCTTCGCCAGCGTCATGCGCGCATGTGACTTTCGTTGATTGCCGCCCCGCCGCTGCTGACCGATAAAGGCGGTATTGCCCATCTTCCCGCGAACGAGAGCAACCGCAGCCATTGCCTCCCCGGCCACCGCACCATGAATCTCGTCATCCGCGCCCAGACCCTCAACGACCAGCCGCTGTCGCAGGCGATCGTCGGCTGTTTCGACCTGAAGGGCGGCACGATCGGCCGCTCCGACACCAACACCATGGCGCTGCCCGACCCCGAGCGCCACATTTCGCGGCTGCAGGCCGAGGTGAGCGCCCGCGACGGCGCGTTTTCGATCCGCAATGCCGGCGCCGCCAACGCGATCTTCATCAACGGCCGCGCGCTCGCTGCCGGCGAAGGCAGCGTGCTGGCGAGTGGCGACGAATTGCGCATCGGGGGTTATGCGTTGGGTGTGATGGTCGAGGCACAAAACGAAGTCGTGCGCACGATCACGCAAGGCCGCGCGGTGATCGACGCCCGCGCTGTCATCGTCAGCTCGGCGGTCGAGAACCGCACCGATCCCCGCAACATGGGCCTGGGGCGAAAGCCGATGCCACCGGTGGCCGCCCCGAGCGCTGCCAAGCCGGTGCCCGCTGCACCGGCCGGCGCCAGCCTCAACCCATTTTCCGACCTGCTGGCGGCACCGGGCGCATCGGCCCCGGCCGCCGACGACCCGTTCGCCTTTCTCGGCGCGCCAAGTGCCCGCCCGGCGCCGTCAGCGGTGCCGGTTGCGCCAGCGCCCTCGGGCGCCCCGGCGCGCTTGCCCGACGATTTCGACCCCTTCGCGGGCTTGCTCGCAACGCCGCCACCGGTCAAGCCGGCGGCTGTCTCGGCCGCGTCTGTCGGTGCCAACGACTTGCTTGCTTCGGTTGGCGCCAGCGCGGGCAATGCGGTGTCGCTCGATGCGAGCTTCGGCCTGGGTGCTGCTTCCAGCGCTTCGTCGGCCGACCCGCTGGCCGCGTTCATGGGCAACAGCGCTGCGCCGGGCGCGGCCGTTCCGATGGCCGGTGCCCGATCGGCCAGCACGGACCCGTTCGCGATGTTCGGTGCTGTCGGCGCCAGCCCGCCCGGCCCGGCCGCCTTCAACCACACGCCTGAGCTGAAGGCGGCTTACGAGCCGCCGCCCATCGTCAACGAGACACGGCCTGCGGTTCGGCACGTCGTGCCCGCGCCCGTCGTGCCGCCAAGCCCCGTGGCCGCCGCTGCACCCGCAGCGACCGACCCCTTCGCCGGCCTGGGGCTCGGCCCGGGGGCGTCGATCGATCCCCTGGCGGCGTTCATGGGAACGCCTGAACCGGCGCCGGTTGCGCCGCGCGCGGCAGCGCCAGTGGCTCCGGTCTTGGCGCCACCTGTGGCTCGAAGCACGCCGCGCGCGGCAGCGACCGTGGCGGCGAGCCACCCTCCCGATGCGCTCTGGGCCGCGTTCTGCCAGGGCGCGGGTGTCGAAGTGCCGTTGCCGCAGGGGCTGAACCCCGAGCAGATGCGCGTGCTGGGCACGATCATGCGTGAGGCGGTCGACGGCGCCTTGCGCTTGATGGCCGTGCGGGCCACCGCCAAGACCGAGTTGCGCGCTGCCGTCACCACGATCCGCGCCCGCAACAACAACCCGCTCAAGTTTTCGCCGAGCGCCGACACCGCACTCGCCCAACTGCTGCAGCCGCCCCTGCGTGGTTTCATGGCTGGCCCGGTGGCCATGCAAGACGCGATGCACGACCTGGTGGGCCACAGCATCGGCACGATGGCCGGCATGCGGGCGGCGCTGGCCGGTGTTCTGGCGCGCTTCGAGCCGAATCAGCTCGAGAGCAAGCTGGCTGGCAAGAGCATGCTCGACAGCCTGCTGCCCGGCGGCCGCAAGGCCAAGCTCTGGGACCTGTACCTTCAGCACTTCGATTCGATCCGCAGCGACGCGCACGAAGACTTCCACAACCTCTTCGGCGCTGCCTTCGTGGCTGCCTACGAAGAGCAGCTCGACCAGCTGCCCCCGCCGCGCGGCTGAGGCAGCCCGGCTTCTTTGAACTTTCTGCCGCCACCACCATGCCCGATGTCGTGATCGCCAGCCGCAGCGAAGTCGGCGCGCGTAGCCGCAATGAAGACTATCTTCAGCACGGCGCGTTCGACGCCGGCTGGTACGCCGTGCTGTCCGACGGCGCGGGCGGCCACAGCAACGGCGCCGTCGCGGCCGATCTGGTGGTGCGCATCGTGGCACACGAACTCGGCAGCCAGCTCACGCAGCAGGGCCGCGAGCAGCCGGCGCTCGACGAAGTCGTTCATGCCGCCAACGACGCACTCAACCTCCAGCAGCAAGGCCTGCGCGGCCAGAAGCGCATGCACGCCACGCTGGTGATGCTGTGGATCGGCAAGGCCGACCGCCAGGCGGTGTGGTCGCACGTGGGCGACTCACGCCTGTACCTGCTGCGCCAGGGCCGCGTCGTGCAGGTCACGCGCGACGACAGTGTGGTGCAGACCATGGTCGATGCCGGCCTGATCGCCCCCCACGAAGCGCGCAGCCATTCGCAGCGCAACCAACTGATCGCGGCAATGGGCTCCGACGAGCCGATCGAACCGCACGTGAGCGACCCCGCTTTTCTGGTGCAAGATGGCGACGCCTTCCTGCTCTGCTCGGACGGCTGGTACGACCGCCTCGACGAAGCCGACATCGAACATTGCCTGGCCGAGGCCGACAGCGTCGAGGCCTGGCTCGACGCCATGCAGGCGCTGGTGCAAGAGCGCCAGCGTGCCAACCAGGACAACTTCAGCGCGGTTGCCGTCTGGGTCGGAAACCCGGCCGAGGTGACACGCATCGGGCCGTTGTAGCCGGCCAACCCGACAACCTGCGGCCGTTGCGGCGCGTTGTCTTCGCATTCAAACCTGTCAGACCCGAACCGAGGAAACCATCATGCACACCGCCACGATTTCATCTGCCGCCCTACGCCCTGCCGCCATCGCGAAGCGCCTGGCCGTGCTCGGGCTGATGTCATGCCTTGCGCTGTCGCAAGTGGTTGTTGCCCAGGCCGGCAACGGCAAGGTGCTGACCGGCAAGGCTGTCAACGAAAGCAACCTGCTCGAAGCGCTGACACCGGCCGCAGCAGCCCCGGCAGCCGACCCCAACGGCGACGTCGACGTGGGAGTTCGCACGCGCAGCCTGCGTGTCACTTCCAACACGCCGGCCGCCGCGGTGCTGGCCCCGCGCAAGAAAGCGAGCGCGTCGCTGCTGATCACTTTCGAAACAAACTCTTCGCAGCTCACGGCGCGCTCGAAAGACCAGCTCGACGTGGTGGCCGCCGCGCTCAAGAACGATCGGCTGAAAGACTTCAGCTTCGAAGTCGAGGGACATGCCGACGCGCGCGGCGCGGCAGAGGCGAACCAGGTGCTCTCGCAGCAGCGTGCCGAGAGCGTGCGCAACTACCTCGTGACGACGCACAGCATTTCCGAAGCGCGCCTGCGTGCGGTGGGCAAGGGTGACACCGAGCCCATGAACACCCGCGACGTGGCCGCGGCCGAGAACCGCCGCGTCACGATCACCACGCTCACGCAGTAAACCGCTTCGCGCGGCTACTTGCCGGCCGCCTCTTCGGTGATGCGGATCAGCGTGGCGCCGAAGCCGGCCGGGCAAGTCGCTTCATTGGCACAGCGTGCAACACCCGCATAAGGGCTGACATCGGCGGGCGCCGACGCCCACAGCCGCTGAAGTGTGCCGAGGTCGAATTCCGACAAGGGGTTGGCCGGCTTCAGGCCCACGCCAGAGAAGTCGCGCGGCGAGCGCGACACCATCGCCACGATGTGGTCGACCCCGGGCGGGCCGCCGGCGTCGATGTTCCAGGTGTCGCGCGGCAGCACGATCTCGGTGTCGGCAGCGATGCGGTTCTTGCTGTCGTTGGTGTTGGGGAACAGCAGCGTCAGCCCGCTGTTTTCGGTGCCGCTGAAGAACACGTAGAGATAGCCCGCTTCGCTCGACTTGACGCGGAACCTGATGCGGTCGCGCCCGATCACGAGCGTCTGTTTGTCGGCCAGCGTGTTCACCGAAAACAGCGGGTCGGCATGACGCACGATGTCTTCGAGCGCGGCCACGGTACTGAACGCTTCGCGGGCCGGCGCGCCCGCAGCCTCGGGAACGGGCGGCGCTGCGGCGACGGCGCTGGCCGAAGGTTCGGCGGTTTGTGACATCGGCGTTGTTGCAGCAGGTGCACCGGCCCCGACAGGCTCAGTCGGGCCGCGCGTTGCGAACCACACCACGCCTGCTGCACCGGCAACAAGCGCCACTGCACCGACGACCAGCGGCACGCGCGACTTGCGTGGCACCGGTGCGGGCGCGGGCGGGCGGAAATCGGACTGCGGCGCCTCACGCAGCGCCCCGAACCCTGTCGACGGTGGCCCGCCTGCGGGCTCCAGCAACAGCGGCGGCGGCTGGATCGTGGGGCGGATCAGGGTCACGTCGTCGCCCGCGTCGGGCACGTCGTCGGCGAACAGGCTGGCACGCAAAGAGGCGATGTCTTGCGGCCGGTTCTCGGGGCGCACCGCCAGGCCGTGGTCGATCGCGGCAAGGAACGCGGCCGAATATTTGCCGCGCGCACTTCGCGACACCGGCACCATCTCGTCATTCATCAGCCGCCCGACCGAGGGTGTGGGCGCGCGCCCGGTGATCGCTGCGTACAACACGGCGCACAGTGCATACACGTCGGTCCAGGCGCCCTGTTTCATCGAAGGCACCTCGGCGTATTGCTCGACCGGCGCGTAGCCGGGTTTGAGGATCACCGTGAGCGCTTGCGTGGCATCGCCGATCACGCGCCGCGCTGCACCGAAGTCGAGCAGCAGCGGCTTGAGCTGCGAGCCGAGCAGCAGGATGTTGTCGGGCGCGATGTCGCGGTGGTAGCAGTGGTCGTTGTGGATGATCTGCAGCGCGTCGAGCAGCGGCCTGAGCAGGTTCTTCAGCCAGGCTTCGTCGGGCGCGTGCGGCGACTGCTTGAACAGCATCTTCAGCGTCGGCCCTTCGTAGAAGGGCATCACCATGAAGGCGGTGCCGTTCTGCTCCCAGAAGCGGTACACCTTCACCAGCGAAGGGTGATCGAACGACGCGAGCAGGCGCGCTTCGTTGACGAAGCTGCGCAACCCGAGCTCGAAGGTCTCGCGGTGGCGTTCAGAGCGCAGTGAAACGGCGTGATCGGCGCCGCGTGTCGCGAGCGAACTCGGCATGTACTCCTTGAGCGCCACGGTGCGCTGCAACTGCAAATCGTTGGCGAGGTAGACGATGCCAAAACCACCTTCGCCCACCACCTGCACGATCTCGAACTCGTGCACCTTGTAACCCGCCGGCAAGGCGTTGCCGGCTTCGCCGGGCGGCGGCGGCACCGGGCGCACGCTCGCCATCGTGGTGGCGAATTCGGTGAAGGCCGACGGCGTGCCGCTCGGGTCGGTCAAGACCGCTCTCCCATAGGGCGCTGGCCGGCGAGTTGCGAGAACGTCATCTTCACCAGGTGCCTTCGAGCATGTGAATGAAGGAGTCGCCACTTGGCAGACCCACGGCGGTGCTCAGGCTGCTCGGGCCCGAACCCGGGCGCAACGACCACCACAACGAGCAGCCCCGAAAGCGCCGCAGGCTTTCGACCACTGCCAGCTCGTTCAGGCATTGCGCGAGCGTGACGCCGGCGGCCAGTTCGTGGCGGCTGCGTTCGGGCCATTGTGCCGCAGCCCATGGCGCCGCCGGCTCGCTCATCGGCAACCGGGGTGCTTGCGCCAGCTCGTTCTCGAACTGCTCCAGGCTGCCACCGGGCTGCAGCGTGCCGAGCGCGGCGCGCGCCACGCCGGAATACCAGCGTTCGAGCTGGTCCAACCCCTCGCTGCTCTGCGGTGCTTCGCTGCAAGGCTGGGTGACCAGCAGCGGGAAGTAGCGACCGACGTTGTCGACGCTGGGCATCATCAGGCCGAACCACCAGCGCGCATCGATCACGCCGGGCGCCAGCGCGAAGCGCCACAGCGGGCTCGTGAGGTACACATTCAACCAGCGCTCGCCGAGCTGGCCGCGGCTGGTGTCCACGCCCCGCGCGAGCCAGGTGTCGAAGACCTGCGCCGTGTCTTGTGGCAAACGCCGGCTCGCGAAGTCACCCAGGCAGGCGAGCTTGCCGAACCAGGCCGGCAAAGCTTCGGTGGCGCTGAAGTCGGTCACGGAGAAAGCGCCAGGCTCAGATCGAGCTCGGGCAGCCGAACGAAGCGAGCTCGGGCAGCTTGAACGGGTTCACGACGCTGCTCGCCGTGACTTCGAACGTGGCCTTGCGGTTGTCGACGTTGAAGGTCACCTTGAAGCGCTCCGGCCCGCCCGACTGCACGAGGCTGAGCTTGTCGAACATGCGAAACAGCGCCCACGGCCCTTCGGTCACCATCCCCGAGGTCCCGCCCGCGATCGCCGGCTGCAACTGCACCCGCACCTGGGTGCTGCCTTTCGGGCCGGGCCACTGCACGGCGGTGGGAATCTGCGGGCCGTGCGCGTACTTCACGAGCTGGCCGTCGAGGTCGAGCGTGAACTGCGTGATCGTGGCGTCCATCTCCTGTGGTTTGAAGTCGAGCCGCAAGCCGGCGGCCTTGCCACCCGAGCGGAAGAAGGTGTCGCGGATGACCGCAGCGCGCTGGAACTGCGCCAGTGCCCCGCTGTCCCTGCCGAGCGAGGTCTCGCCGAGCTGGCGGAAGCTCCAGGGCCGGGTGTTGGTGTCGACCAGCGCCGCGAGATTCTTCTGGAAGAACTCGTCGAACAGGCCGCCCGGCGAGAACAGGCGCGAGAAGTCGTCTTGCGTCACGTCGGTCGTGCTGTTGCGCGAAAACGGGTAGCGCCCGGCGATCGCCTGGCGGCAGAACTCGCCGATGCTCGAGTTGACCCCGCTGCTGATGTTGCTGCGCATCTCACGCGCCACCGCCGCGCCGCTGCTGGCCGAGAGCGTGTTCATCAGGCTGCGCAAGGGCTCGGGCAAACGCGCCGCTTCACCCTTGACCTTGTTCGGTACTTCGGATGGCGGCGGCGCGTTGCCACCCTTCACCGCGGTGTCGGCGGCGTTGAGCAAGGTGTAGACCTCGTTGATCAGCGCGATCGTGCCGTCGAGCGGCGCCGGCCCGCCGGGCGCGCCCGGCTTGACGAGCTGGCGCAGGCCTTCGAAGCGGTCGTCGACGATGCGTTCGATGCGCGCCGCCGGCGCGGCGACCGGCGCGTTCTTGTCGCGCAGCATGCTGAGCAACTGTTCGCGCGACTTGTCGATCGTGCTCTTGGCCTTGTCGCTCGCCTGTTCGACGACCGATTTCGATTCGGTCGCGGTCAGCGTGGTCTCGCGCACCAGCGCCCGCATCAGCGGCGCCAGCGGGTTGTCGGGCGCGGAGAGAATGCGCGCCATCTGCACCGACTGCGCCAGGTTGCCCATCGGCAGCATGCGGATGTCGGCGATGTAGGCTTCCCACAGTTTGGCGTAGTCGATCAGGTAGGCGCGCCGCACTTCGTCGGTCAGGCGGCCGAGCGCGAGCGGGTCGCGCAAGGCGGCCGAGCGCGAAGCCTCGGGCAGGCCGAGCACCCAGCCTTCTTCGTCGCGCAATTGTTTGGTCGTCTTTTCGACTTCGGGTTGGAAGCCCTTGTAATAACCGTCGTAGGTGAAGAGGCCCGGCACGCCGCGCGTGATCGGCTGGCCGCTGGCGCGTGTGAAGACGAGCGCCGCACTCGTGCCCGCCGCCTTGGCGACGCTGAACTCGGGGATGTCGGCGCCGACGCCCTGCAGGCGAAGGCGGTTGTAGACGCGCTGCGCCAGCGGCACCGAGGCGAGCTTGGCCCGCACTTGCGCAATCAGCGCCTTGTCTTCGGGCAGCGGCGAGACGGTGGCGCCTTGCGCCAGCAGCGCGTCGAGGTGCGACTCGAGCTCGGCACGCTGCTCGGTCGTCACCTCGCGTGGCAGGTTCACTTCCCAGTCGACCATCACATAGAGCTTGAGTGCCTGTGGGTCGAAGTGCTCCGGGTCCTGCAGCATCATGTAGGCCTTCAAGGCCTCGTACTGCGACTCGGGGTTGTCGAAGCTGCGCTTGAGCTGGTCTTCCACTCGCAACGCAATGCGCGGCTGCACCGCGTCGACCAGCATGCGCTTGTAGACCTGCTGCGTGGCCGAGTCGAGCTTGCGGCCCTGGTACAGGCCGAAGCCCAAAGACCACGGTACGCTGGCCTGTTCCTCGACCGCCAGCGCCTTGGTGGCGGCCAGCGCCGGCAGCAGCACGGTGATGTCGGACGATGCGCGGTTTGGCGTGGCCTGCACCAGCTGGCGCACGCTGTCGACCTTGGCGGTGACCTCGGCCACGTACTTGCGGTTGTTGATGTAGCTGATCGTCCAGGCGGTGGTGGCACAGAGGAACACCAGGCCGATCAGTGCGTATCCACCGGCCGCGAGCAAGGAGCGGCGGCGCTCCCACTTCAGGTTGGTGCCGGCGAGTTCGGCTTCGCTGAACACCACTTCCTGCAGCAGGCGCGACAGGAAGAAGCTCTTGCCGCTGGCCTGGTTCGCCGGCACCGGCGTGCGCGCCAGGCGGTAGGTGCGCGCGATGCTGCCGAGCATTCGGTCGATCGGCGTGCCTTCCTGGGTGCCGCTGATGAAGTACACGCCGCGCAACAACGGGCGTTCTTCGAACTGTGACGGCGAGAACACCTTGTCGACGAACTCCTTGAGCACCCCGCGCAGCCCCGCGAACTGCTGCGGGAAAGCGTAGATGCGGGCGCGCCGCGCCGGGTCGCGCTCGCTTTGCAGGCGGTCGATCAGGCCGTCGGTGAGGCGCGCTTGCAGGAGGTCGAACTCTTGCGGCAGGCTGCTCGGATCTGTTTGTTGCTTTGCGTCCAGCGCGAAGGTGAAACCCCACGGGTCCTGGCGCACGTCTTTGCTGGCGTCGCCCAGGTAGTCCATGAAACCGGCGAGCAGGTCGGTCTTCGTGACCAGCAGGTAGATCGGAAAACGGATGCCGAGATGCTGGTGCAATTCCTGGATGCGGGTGCGCACGGCAGCGGCGTATTCGGCGCGTTGCGCGGCGGTGCGCGTCAGCAGATCGGGCACCGAAACCGTGACGAGCACACCGTTGACCGGCTGGCGCGGACGGCTTTTCTTGATCATGCCGAGGAAGCCGGTCCAGGCCTTCTGGTCGGTGTCGCGGTCGCTGTCTTGTGTGGTGTAACGACCGGCGGTGTCGATCAACACGGCCTGGTTCGTGAACCACCAGTCGCAGTTGCGTGTGCCGCCCACGCCGCGCACCGCGGCGTCGCCCATGCTCGCAGCGAGCGGGAATTCGAGGCCGGAATTGAGCAGTGCCGTCGTCTTGCCAGAACCCGGCGCGCCGATGATCACGTACCAGGGCAGCTCGTACAGATAACGTTGGCCCACACGTGCCGAGGCGCTCGACCACAGGCTGCGGTTGCCCGAAAAGCGCGCCTGCTTGAGCGTGATCAGCGCCTTCTGGAAACGTTCGTTGATGGTCGCAAGCTCGGCGCTGGCCGCGTCACCTCCGCCCTTCGGCGCGTCGGCCAGCATGTGGTTCACGACTGCGCTGTTGGTGCGTCGCGCGCTGAACGCCTTCCAGGCTTTCTGCAGCACATAGAGCAGCACGATCACACCGATCACGATCAGCCGCACCTTGGCGCTTTCGAGCGGCCGCGCTTCGCCGATGCCGATCATCGGCCCGACGATCCAGATCAGCAGCGAGATCGCCAGCAGCCCGAGGATCGCGAGCACCCAGCCGTTGAAGATCCACCCGAAGATTTTTTTCATGACGCCGCTCCGGTGCGGGCCGCCACCAGCGTCACTTCGACACGCCGGTTGATCGCGCGGTTGCCCGGCGTGTCGTTGGCGACCACCGGTTCGCCGTCGGCGCGCCCTTCGGCCACCACGCGCGCTGGCGCCACGCCGCGCGACACCAGAATGTTGCGCACTGACTTCGCACGTTCTTCCGAAAGATGCCAGTTCGACGGGAAGCGCACCGAGCGGATCGGCTGGTTGTCGGTGTGGCCGGTCACGAGGATCTGCCCTTGCACCTGCGCCAGCGCTTCGGCGATGCGTTTCATCAACGCTTCGCGGTCGTCGCTCAGGCTGGCGCTGCCGGGGTCGAACAGGCCGTCGCCGCGGATCGTGATCACGCTGCGGTCGAGATCGTCGCGCACTGCCACCAGGCCGGCCTTGATCTCGCTGGCCAGAAACTGCGCCAGGCGCGGTTTCGGCGCGGGCTGCACCACCGTCGGCGTGGGCGGCAACAGCCGCAGGCTCTGGATCTGCCCGAAGGTCGGGTCAGACACGCTGCCCAGCGACATCGACAAGGCGAAATACAAACCGAGCAGCACGGCCGCGGCCACCGCGCCGGTGACCCAGAGTGGCAGCCAGGTCAGGAACGGGCGGCGCTTGAGCGTCTGGCCGCGCCAGTGTTCGGCGAGCGGCTGGGCATAACCGCCACGCTCTTTTTTCAGGATCTGCGCGAGCCGGTCACGCACCGCTTCGAGCTGCGCCAGGCCACCCTCGACCACACGGTAGCGCCCCTGAAAACCCAGGCACAAAGCGGCGTAGATCAGTTCCAGCAGGTCGCGGTTGGCGGCCGGGTTCTCGGCCAGCTTGGCCATCAGCTGGAACACCTTTTCGCCACCGCCGGTTTCGTTGTGGAACATCGCCAGCAGGCTGTAGCGGCCCCACGCGCCCGAGCCCCCCCACGGCGTGCTGGCCGCGACTTCGTCGAGCAGGGTGCACAGGATGTAGCGCGCCGCCATCACGCGTTCGGGTGCGATGCCTTGTTGCGGCGCTTTGGCATCGAATTCGCGCAGGCCCTGGGCGAGCGATTCTTTCAGCACGCCGGGGTCGGGCAAGTGGCTGGTCGAGCGGATCTGCGGCACCACCGCCAGCAGCGGGTTCGCCAGTGCGAGCAAGGGGTTCAGGCCGGTGTCGGGTGCGCTGAGGTCGGATACCACGTCGGCGGCGCCGGCGCTCGCCATGGCGCCCGGCGGCGGGCTGGCTGGCGAACGTGCGCCGGGGTTCGGCATCACGAAGGTGCGCTGGTTTTCCACCGCCGCGAACGGGTCGCTGAACGGGTCATTCGGATTGGCAGGACTCATGGCAACACCTCAGGGATCGGGGCGGCAGCGCGGCGGCGAACGTGGCCCCGTGCCTACTGGCGGATCGCCCACAGCTCGAGTTCGAGCCCGGGGAAATCGCCCGCGGTGTGGATCACCAGGCTGCCGCTCTTCTCGAACTGGCGCCACAGATCGCTGCCACGTTCGAGCTCGAAATAGAAGTACCCGGCGTGGTAGGGCAACTGGCGCGGCGCCACCGGCAAACCTTGCAACCCAATGCCGGGCAGCTGCAGGTTGACGAGGTCGCGAATGCGGTCGACCGGGCCGACCTTGGTCTGCGCCACGAAACGCTGTCGCAACTGCTCGGGTGGCACCTGGGCGTTGACGGCCAGCACGAACACGCCGGCACGAACGAGTTCGAGGTCGGGCACGACGGCGGTGCGCACGCCGTGGTTGCGCTCGGTGAGTTCGATCTGGATCGCGTTCTGTTCGAGCACGACCGAGAGCATCTTGCGCAGCTCACTGATCACCGGGGTGAAACAGCCACGCAGGTCGTCGTGCCGATACAGCGGGAACTCGGGCGGCCGGCGCGCGGCCGAGGCGAAGGTCGAGAGTTCGCCCGCGAGCTGCAGGCAATCGGCGTAGAGCGCCATCGGGTGCGAGTTCGGCGCGCTGGCGTGCTGGCGGAACAAGGGCTCTGCACGGTTCAGCACCTGCAGCATCATGAAGTCGGCCAGTTCCGAAACCCCGCTGCTGAGCTGGCCCATGCGGCCGGCGAGCGCCTGCGAACGCTGGCTGATCAGGCCGTGCAGCAGTCGGGTGCTGCTGGCCAGCGAGTCGGTCGCGTCAAGCACCACGGCCGGCGGGATGTAGCTGCGGTCGAGCAGCACCTGCTTGTCGCTGCGGAGTTCGCTCACTTCGGCCATGCCGATCACGGCATAAGCGTCGGTGAGGTCCTTGGCGCGGAGCAGCCGCAGCTTCAAACGCCCGGTCTGGATGCTGGCCGGCTCGTCGGACGCGCTGGTGTGGTCGCGCACGCTTTCTTCCACCGCATCGAGGCGGCAGGCGTCCTGGCTGGCGGCGTCGCCGAAGTCGACTTCGGAAACGCCTTCGCGGCTCAGGGGCAGCGCCAGGTACACCAGCTCGCTTTTCAGGTCACCCGGAATGTCGAGCGGCGCGGGTGGTGCGTCGAGCTGCGGAATGGCAAACGGCGTGCCATCGGGCAGTACGCCCGAAGCGCGCGCCACGCCGACTCGGCCGAGCGCCAGCAAGGTGTCGTCGAGCACCAGCTCGGCCAGGCCCCAGGCGTAGGGCGAGACACAGCGCGCCCGCGCGTCGACGAGGCGCGACACATAACGCGCTTCCTGCTGGAAGTGGTGTGGTTGCAGGAACATGCCCTGCGACCAGACCACCGGGCTGCGCCAGCTCATTGCGCCACCACGCTTCCCGTGAGCGTGATGGCGTCGGCCTTGATCGTCACCGCGTTCTTCAGGCCCGGCTTGAGCGCGATCAGCGTCTTCCAGCGCGCGTGTTCGATGTCGCGGTAGGCCGCCATCACGCCGATGAAGCGCACCTCGGGGCCGACGATCTTTTCCCAGGGGCGGGCTTCGCCCGGGCGCATCGTGAACTCTTCGCGGCCCACCATTTCGGCCGCCAGCGTGGCCTGGTCGCGCTCGTAGAGCGACAGAAAATCGGCCGCATCGAAAGCCGCTGCCGACTTGAGCTCGTAAATGCGAACGACCAGTGGCGAGGCACGTTTGCGGGCATCGGGGTTCACGTCGGCTGCGGCCTGCACCGTGGCCTTGACCGATGTCGGCTTGGGCGCCGGCGGGGCGCTCGAGCAAGCTGCCAACACAGCACACAAAGCCAGCGCCAGCCCCTGCAGCACACGAACCGGAGCCCGGCGGGCGCTTTCCACGGCGGCGTTTCTGCGCATGCTCATCCTCCACAAGCCCGTGCGGGCGAACCCCGTCGAGAATAACGAGCGCCCGGCCGAGCGAGGCATGACTTAGGTAACACCGGCGCGCCGGCCGGCCCCGATGCCGGCAGGGGCGCTGACGAAGGTCAGTTGCCGAGGCGCAGACTCGGCACTACGGTCAACTCATGAAAGCCAGGACCTTGCCATGACGTTTGCCGCTTCGGCCCGCCGGCCCCGCATTCCCCGCCCTGCCCACGAGGCGGCGTTGCGGCTGGTGCGCCTGCGTGGCGCGGCGTTGTGGAGCGGCTTGGCGGCGCTGCTCTGTGCGTGCGCCGGCGCGCCCCCCGGCGCTGGCGCAGGTGGGTCGAGTGCGCCGCGCGCGTCGACAGCGGCCAGCCCCGCACCGGTCATCCAGCCCGCCACGCCGCTGCCCGCGCCAGCCAGCACGCTGGCAGCGCCGACTGACCTGCCCGGGCCGGCCCGCACCGAGACCACACTGCCCGACGTGAAGACACGCAACGCGCTGTTCAAGACCAGCAGCTTTGCCGAGTTGCCCGGCTGGGGTCAGGACGATCTAGACACCGCGTGGGACGCGTTCCAGACCTCGTGCCTGGCACTGTCCCGGCGCGAGGCCTGGAAGCCGCTGTGCGCCCGCGCCGCGCGGCTGAACCGCAATCCAGCGGAGCTGCGGCGCTTCTTCGAACAGGAATTCGCGCTGTTCCGGATTCTCAACACCGACGCCAGCCGCGACGGCGACGTGACGGGGTACTACGAGCCGCTCATCAACGGCAGCCTGCGCCCCGAGGGGCCGTTCACGGTGCCGGTCTATGCCACGCCGAACGACCTGTACACGCTCGACTGGAAGGCCATTCCGCCGGCACAGCGCCACGCCACGGTGTTCGTCGTGAAGGCCGGGCAAAGCCTCAGTGTCGTACCCGGCCGTGTGCCGGGCAGTTATGCGCTCGACACGAACCGCTTCGAACTCGACACGCGCGACCGCACCTGGCGCGTGCAACTGGTGGGCGAGCGTGCGCTGCCGTACCGCACCCGCGCCGAGATCGAAGCGAGCGGCCCGCTCGACGCGCCGGTCGTGGCCTGGGTCGACGACGCGCTCGCGCTGTATGCGATGCAGGTGCAGGGTTCGGGGCGCATTCGTCTGCGCGACGGCACGGTGCTGCGGGTGCAATACGCCGAACAGAACGGGCACCCGTTCAGGCCGGTGCGTTTGGTGTCGAAGGCGGCCGCGCGTGTGCGCACACGAAGCATCGGCGCCGGCCCGGAAGAAGCCGAGACCTTCGAACTCGCCGATGCGGTACCGGGTGGGGCCGCGCCTGACGCCGACAGCGCGCTCGAAGGCGTGACCACGCGCAGCCTGAAACAGGCAAGCGCCAAGCCTGCGGCGAACACGCCGGCGTCGGACGCGCTCGTCGATGAGCTGCTGAGCGGCGCGCAGCGCAAGCCGGCGCCCAGGCCTGCCCCGGCAACGGCCGCATCGCAGCGCACGGCCGCAGCACCGGCCCGGTCCTCGATTCCCGGTGCGCCGCGCAGCGCGGCACTTGGCAGCGACCCGAGCTATGTGTTCTTCCGGGTGGCCTCTGACCAGTCGCCCGCGCGCGGCCCGGTCGGTGCCCTCGGCGTGCCGCTCACGGCCGGGCGCTCGATCGCGGTCGACCCACGCATCACGCCGCTCGGTTACCCGGTCTACATGTCGGCACCCACGCCGGCGGGGTCGTCCTTGCCGCTGCAGCGGCTGGTGGTGGCGCAAGACACCGGCGGCGCCATTCGCGGCGCCATTCGCGCCGACTTCTTCTGGGGTTCGGGCAACGACGCCGGCCGCCAGGCCATGCGCACCCGCCAGCGCGGGCAGATGTGGCTGATGCTGCCGCACGCCGAGGCCGCCAAACTGCGCAGCAGCGGCCTGCTCACGCGCGGCATTGGCGGCGCGGCCCGGGTCGACGCTGAATGCGTCGTCGCCGACGACACGTTCTGCTCCGAACCTGAGTGATTCGCGGGCTACTTCCCGCCGCGAAAGCGCTCCACCCCGAGCGCTGAGACGGCAGCCGCCCGGTTGCCCCAGCTGCCGCGCACGAACGACAGCAACTGGGCCGTTTCTTCCACGCTCAGCACGGTGGCGAAAGGTGGCATGCCGTAGGGCCGCGGGTTGCCCACGGTGGCCGGCGGGAAGCCACCTTCGAGCACGACATGAACGAGGTTGGCCACGCTGCGCATCGTCACGGCGCGGTTGCCGGCGAGTGCGGGGTAGGCGCCGGGTGCGCCTTCGCCGGCATCACCATGGCACGCGGCGCAATGGCGTTCGTAGAGCTTGGCGCCCGGGCCGGTGTTGGGGTAAGGGGCAGCCTCGGTCGCGGCCGCCTGTGTTTGTGGCAACGCCTTCAGGTACACCGCCATTGCGCGCAGGTCGGGTTCCGACAGGTGCTGTGTGCTGCCCTGCACCACCTCGCCCATCGGCCCGCTCACCGAAGCATGTGGCGACAGGCCGGTCTTCAGCAGGTCGACGAGGTCTTGCGTCTCCCAGGCCGCGACACCGGCTTCCTGCGGTGACGTGAGCGAAGGGGCGTACCAGTTCTGCACCGGGATCAACCCGCCGGCCAGGTCGAGCGGGCTGGTGCTTGCGCCGAGCGCGTTGCGGCTCGAATGGCAGGCGTTGCAATGGCCGAGGCCTTCGACGAGGTAGGCGCCGCGCTCGGCTTCGGGCGAGCGTTGCGGGTCGGCCCGGTGTTGCCCGGGCCGGAAATAGAGCGCGCGCCAGACCGCCAGCGCGGCCTGCTGGTTGAACGGGAACTGCAGTTCGTGCGGCCGGTTGGCTTGCTCCACCGCGGGCAGAAGTCGCAGGTAGGCGTGAAGCGCATCGGCGTCGTCGCGGGTGATGCGGGTGTAGTTCGGGTACGGAAAGGCCGGGTACAACAAGCGCCCGCTGCGCGAGCGGCCGTTGTGCAGCGCGCGCCAGAAGTCGTCGGCCGACCAGCTGCCGATGCCGGTCGTTGTGTCGGGCGTGAGGTTGGGCGCCATGACCGTGCCGAACGGCGTGGGCACGCCGCGCCCGCCGGCATAGGGTGCACCACCCGGGGCGGTGTGGCAGCCGGCGCAGTTGCCTGCGAGCGCGAGGTAAGCGCCGCGCGCGACCTGCGCTGCGCTCGGTACGGGCGTGGATGCGGGTGTGGCCGTGGCCGAGCGCGGCGACTCGTCGCGCAGGTTCATGAACAACACCCAGGCCACGGCCAGCGCGGCGAGCAGCAGCAAGGCCGTTGCGCCCGTGATCAGCCGGCGTTTCATGGCCGGAGCTCGGGCACGCCGCCGCAGTGCATCGGCAGGGCCGCCGGCAAACCGGCCGCCGGCTTGGCGCCTGCGGGCACCGGCAGCGCCGCGAGCCATTGCGAAAGCGCGCTCACGTCGTCGGGGTTCAGCAGCTTGGCGATCTGCGCCATGCAGTCGGGTTCGACCGCGCGGCGGTTGCCGGTGCGCCAGGCGCCGAGCTGCGCATTGAGGTAGTCGCGTGGCATGCCGATCAGCGCCGGAATGGCGGGCGCCACGCCCATCAACGTGTTGCCATGACATGACACACAGGCGGGAATGCGCCGCGCCGTGTCACCTTTCAGCACGAGTTGTTCACCCCGGCTCAGCGCATCGACACTGCCGGTCGCGGCTTGCGGCTTCGCATAGGGCAAGTCGAGGCCCGCGAAGTGGTCGGCGATCTCGCGCAGGTAGGTGTCGGTCAGTGGTGCGAGCAGCTTGTTCATCAGCGCGTACTGGCGCCGCCCGTCGCGAAAACTCACGAGCTGGTTGTAGAGATAGACCGCCGGCTTGCCGGCGATGCGCGGGTAATAACCGTCGCTCGCGGCACGGCCTTGCGCGCCGTGGCAGCCGGTGCAGGCCAGCACACGCTGGGCCATCGAGTCTTCGATTTTTGGGGCGGCGAAAGCGCTCGGTGCTGCCGCGGCGAGCAAGCCGAGGGCGGTGAGGAGAAGTCGGTGGAGGATCGTCATGGTCGGTGCGCATGATGCCGCACGCAATGTGTTCAGGCGGGTGCTTCCGACTTCCCGGCCGCATCGTGCAGGCGGATGTCGGGCAGCCGCGTGACCAGCCACAACGAGATCAGCGACACCGCCGCACTGACCTGCATCACCTGTCGGAATGCTCCGTCGCTGCCCATCGACGCACCGTGCGCGGCACGCGCGGCGTCGAGCATCGTGCCCAGGCCTTCGCCGCTCAGCGAGCTCACGCCGGCCGGCAGATGCTCGCGCAACAACAGCAGCGCGGCCGAGCTCAACACCGCGATGCCGATCGCACCGCCGAGCAGGCGGAAGAACGCCGTCAGGGCAGTCACGGTGCCGATCTGCTCGCGCGGCACCGACTGCTGCACCGTGATCAGCGTGGTCGGCATCTGCAGTCCCATGCCGATGCCGACGACAACGAGTGCAGCCGCGGCAAGCAGACCCGTCGCTGTGGTGAAGCCGAGCGTGGCCAGGCCGAGCGGCACCAGCAGCACCCCCAGGCGCTGCGCCGGCAACACGCGGCCGGTGCGGTACAGCCAGTGACCGCTGAGGAACGCGGCGGTGGGGATCGCGAGCGTCATCGGCAGCAGGTACAGGCCGGCATCGGCTGCTGAAAAACCGGCCACGAGTTGCAGCCGCAAGGGCATCAGCACCGACAGCGCGATGAAGTTGAAGAAGCACACGAACAGCAGGGCGCAACTCGCCACCACGACGCGATTGCCGAACAGCGCCATCGGCACGATCGCGTCCGGGTGGCGGCGCTGCTGCACGATGAAGAGCGCCAGCAACACGAGCGCGATGGCCCAGCCGATGGCATTGGCCGCGTCGTTCCACGGTGTGCCCTGGCCGAGGCGGGTGATCGGGATCAGGAACGCGGTCAGGCCGCTCAGCAGCAGCAAGGCACCCACGGCGTCGATCTTCGGCTTGCCGCGGGTCACTGGCAGCGCGCCGAGCGAGCTGCGCACCAGCATCAGTGCGACGATGCCCACCGGCAGGTTGATCCAGAATATCCACGGCCACGACAAATACTCGGTGAGCACGCCGCCGACCACCGGTCCGAGCATGCTCGCCACGCCCCACACGATGCTGATGTAACTCTGGTAGCGCCCGCGTTCGCGCAAGGGCACCACATCGGCGATGACCGACTGCGACATCGTGATCAGGCCGCCCCCGCCGGCGCCCTGCAGCACGCGCGCGAGCACGAGTTGTGGCAGCGTCTGCGCGAGTGCGCACGCGACCGACGCAAGCAGGAACAGCAAAATAGCGAAGCTCATCACTTTGCGCCGCCCGAACAGGTCGCTGAACTTGCCGTACAGCGGCGTGACGGCGGTCGATGCGATCAGGTAGCCCGAGATCACCCACGCCATCCACTCGAAACCACCGAGCTGGCGCGCGATGGTGGGCACCGCGACGCTGACGATGGTCTGGTCGAGGGCACCGAGCAGAATGGTCATCATCACGGCCGCGGTGGCGGCACGCACCTGCGGCGGCGTGAGTACGGGCGTGTCGGGGTTCAAGGCGGGTTGTTCGGGGAGCGAGGCGAGAGCATGCCGCAAAGCAGATGCCCCAGTGTGGGCCGGGGTCGCAAGGGCGCCCGCCGGGCACTGGCCAGCGCAAGTTGCAGGCCAAGACGCATCACAAAGGATTCGCCGCGGCACGAATGAAAGTACCTCGGGCGAGATGAATTACCGCCGCGAGTCGTTCCACGGTTCAGGTCCAGGTGCGGGCGCGGATAGACTTTCTGCACAGCTCAAGCGGACGCACCGACCGCCAACGTGAGCGCACTTCTGAAGGAATCCAATGCTTCGTCGTATGACTACCGTTTCGGTGGCCGTTTGCCTTATCGCCCTCGCCGGTTGCGCAACGGAAAGCTCACGTTCCGTTCAGGTGGAGAAGGTTCAGGGCGCTGCCGCTCCCTATGTCGGTGTGCGGGTTCCCGTTTCCGTCGGGAAGTTCGACAACCGCTCTGGCTTCATGCGTGGTGTCTTTTCTGATGGTGTGGACCGCCTGGGCAGCCAAGCAAAAACCACCCTCATTTCGCACTTGCAGCAGTCGCAACGGTTCGCGGTGCTCGATCGCGACAACTTGTCAGAGACAAGCCAAGAAGCAAAGATCCAGGGCACAGCCCAAACGCTTCGCGGTGCCTCGTACGTGGTCACGGGCGACATCTCAGAGTTCGGACGCAAGGAGGTTGGCGACCAGCAGCTTTTCGGGATTCTTGGGAAGGGGAAGGCCCAGATCGCGTACGCCAAAGTCACGCTGAATATCGTCAATACTCTGACCTCCGAAGTTGTGTTCTCGGCGCGTGGCGCCGGCGAATTCGAACTTTCGAACCGCGAGGTCCTTGGCTTCGGCGGTACCGCGAGCTACGACTCGACCCTCAACGGCAAAGTGCTCGATCTGGCCATGCGTGAGGCCGTGAACAATCTCGTCGTCGGTAAAGACGCGGGCCAGTGGGGTCAGGAAATGCGTCGATGAGCGCCGCTTCCCATGTCCGCAGCATGACGCTGGGCCTCGGCATCGCTTTGCTCGCAGGCTGTGCTCACCGAGGGCCGCCGCCGCTGTACGTCTGGGAATCGTTCCCAAAGATGCAGTACGACACCCTGCTCGCAGGTGGCAACAGCCCGTCCGAGCAAATCGCAGCCATGAATGCGCAGGCCGAAAGGGCCCGCGCCGCCGGAGCAACGTTGCCGCCCGGCTTCAGGGCACACCTGGGCATGCTCAAGCTCGCCGCTGGTGATGCCGAAGAAGCCCGGCTTCTGTGGGAATCGGAGAAGCAAGCGTTCCCCGAGTCGAGCCCCTACATGAATCAACTGCTG
Source organism: Burkholderiales bacterium (assembly GCA_039930465.1). Classification (GTDB taxonomy): domain Bacteria; phylum Pseudomonadota; class Gammaproteobacteria; order Burkholderiales; family Burkholderiaceae_C; genus LMDS01. The sequence continues at coordinate 8,619 of JBDTTU010000025.1, read as the reverse complement.
AAGCGTCTCAACGAGCCTGCGAAGAAGGACCCCGCATGAAGCTGCCCCGCAACTCGACAACTTCTGGATTTGCGATCATTCTCGGGCTGACCCTCCTCGGCGGTTGCGCTACGAAGGCTCCGCCATACGACTACACCGCCTTCATGAGGGCCAAGCCGGTGACGCTGCTTGTGATGCCTCCAGTGAACGAGTCGTCGGAGGTCAAGGCGACTCCGGGCGTCTGGTCGCACGCGACGCTGCCGCTCGCCGAAGCTGGCTACTATGTGCTACCGGTCACGCTCGTTGATGAGACGTTCCGGCAAAACGGAATCACCACCGCCAATGATGCGCAGGACATACCGCTTGCCAAGCTGCGGGACTTCTTTGGCGCCGATGCGGCTGTCTATATGAAGATCAAGAAGTACGGAACAACCTACTTCGTACTCGGCAGCGAAACACGTGTCGAGATTGAAGGTCGCATCGTCGATCTCCGTACCGGAGAGCTGCTGTGGCGGGGTCAAGCTGTCGCGACCTCCGCAGAGGAGCAGCAGCAGTCCTCCGGTGGCCTCATCGGTCTCTTGGTAACGGCGATCGTCAAACAAATTGCCGGTACGGTTTCCGACGCGTCCTTCCGATTCGCCGGGATCGCCGATCAGCGCATGCTCGGAGCGCCCAGGTACAACGGTATTCTGGCCGGGCCGCGGTCGCCAAACTATGGCAAGCCGCCGGTGGCCCAATAGCTCCGTAACTGGAAGCGCTCCAAGCTCGCAAGGGGCTCGGCTGCAACGGCATTGCTGCTGTCGTCGTAGCGGACCGCTTCCGCGGACCGCGTGATAGAGCTATTTGGCTCGATCTCTTGCCGCGCGTGTCGGGCTAAGCCGTGCCGCTGCCGGCCACCAGCGCCGCCATGTCGGCCGCGTCCGTGCCGCTGCGCTGCGCGAGGCCACGCGCCACGCCGGTGCGGTCGGCGGCCGAGCGGTTCTGGCTCGTTTTCCATTTGCCGGTGAGCGCGCTCAAGGTGATTCCGATGCCGACGATCGCGCGCTGCGTGACGGTGATGAAATCGGCCGGCGCGTCGCTCACCGCCCAGGGCTTGGCCTGCGTGGCTTCATGGCGCTGCGTCAGCCGTGTGACGAAAGCGTGCACCCAGGCAGCGTCGTCGATCACGCGGAGCAGCCCGCGGCCCTGCACGATGCAGTAGTTCCAGGTGGGCACCACCTTGCCGTGCTCGGCCTTGCTCGCGTACCAGCCGGGCGAGATGTAAGCCTGCGGGCCCTGGAACACGACCAGCGATTCGGCATCGGTGCGGGCTTCGCGCCAGACCGGGTTGGCGCGTGCCACGTGGGCACGCAGCACGCCGGGGCCGCCGGCCGGGTCGGCGTCGTGGATGAACGGGATCGGGTTGGCCTGCAGCCCGCTCTCGCCTTGTGTGATCAGCAGGCCCAGCGAGTGGGTTTGCATCAGTCGCTGCAGAACCTCGGGGCGCTTTTCTTCGAAGTGGGAAGGAAGGTACATGGTCAGTCCTGTACGGTGGTGGCGCCCTGGGCGAGCCGTGAATCGAGTGTGCGCCGAACGGCGGGCCATTCGGTGTCGATGATCGAGAAGTACACGGCGTCGCGCACCCGGCCCGAAGCCGTGATCGAGTGTTTGCGGACGATGCCTTCCTGCACCGCGCCAAGGCGGCCGATGGCCGCGCGCGACTTGTCGTTGAGTGCATCGGTCTTGAGCTCGACGCGATGAACGCCGAGCTCGTCGAAGGCGTGGCCGAGCAGCAGGCGCTTCGCGTTGGTGTTGGCTGCCGTTCGCTGGTGCGAGCGCGCCAGCCAGGTCCAGCCGATCTCCAGACGCCGGTTCTTCATGTCGATGTTTCCGAAGCGGGTGCTGCCGATCACCGCGTTGCTTGTGGCGTCGAAGATCGCAAATGGAAGCGCCTGGCCGCGGGCTTGCTCGTCGAGCGCGCTGGCGACGTAAGCGTGCATCTCGTCGGCGCTGGTGATGATCGTGGGGATCCAGCGCCACAGCATCGGGTCGAGGCCGACGCGGGCCAGCGCCGGCACGTGCTCCAGGCTCAGCGGTACGAGCCGAACGAAAGGGCCACTGAGCGTGACGGGTTTCGGGTTCATCAAGAAGCTCCTGTCGGTCGGATGAGATTGGCTCTTCATCGTAGACACTGAAGCACCGAACGAAGGTACCAATCCATGACAAAACAAAGAGCCGTTGCAAGCACCGCGAAAGCGCCTGCGCTGCTGCGCCAGCAGGTCTACCTGCGCTTGCGCGAAGCGATCGAAACCGGCACTTTTGCGCCCGGTGCGCGCCTGCCTGCGTCCCGCGAACACGCGCGTGTGCTCGGTGTGGCGCGCAACACGGTGCTGTGGGCGGCCGAGCGCCTGCAGGCCGAGGGTTACCTGGTGGCGCGCGTTGGCGATGGCACCTACGTGGCCGAGCGCGCAGCCGCCCCAGCACGTGCCAAGGCTGCCCGCAGCGCCGTCACCGCCCACCAATTGCTGTCACAACGTGGCCGGCTGATCGCCGAGACCGGCCTGCGCTGGAACCCGCCAAACGTGCCACCCCTGCCGTTTCGCATCGGCCAGCCGGCGCTCGACGCCTTCCCGTTCGCACTCTGGCAGCGGCTGGAGCGGCAGACGACCGCGGCGCAGCGTGTGGCCTGCGCCGGTTACCACGACCCGGCGGGCCACCCGCCGCTGCGCGCGGCCATCGCGCAATGGCTGCTGGTCTCGCGTGGCATTCGTTGCGACGCGGCGCAGGTGCTCATCACCGCCGGTTCGCAACAGGCGCTCGACCTGATCGCGCGCCTGTTGCTCGATGTGGGCGACGAGGTGCTGGTCGAAGACCCCGGCTACCCCGGCATCCGCGCCAGCCTGCTCGGCCACGGCGCGCTGGTGCGCCCGGTGCCGGTCGACGCTGAAGGCCTGTGCATCGCCCAGGGCGCCGCGCGCTGGCCACACGCGCGGCTCGCGGTGGTGACGCCGACCCACCAGTTCCCGCTCGGGGTGCGCATGAGCCTGGCGCGGCGCAGTGCGCTGCTCGAATGGGCGCGTGTGCAGCGGGCCTGGGTTGTGGAAGACGACTACGACGGCGAGTTTCAATACGGGCCGCAGCGTATTCCCGCGCTGTGCAGCATGGCGCATGACGCGCGGGTGCTTTATGTCGGCACATTTTCCAAGTCGCTCGGCGCCGGTTTGCGGCTGGGTTTCGTGGTCTTGCCCGACGTGTTGGTCGAGCCCTTCACGAGGGCCCGCGCCATGAGCGACCGGCACTCGCCCGGCGCGGCGCAAGACGTGCTCGCGCGCTTCATCGCCGACGGCCATTTGCTGCGCCACCTGCGGCGCATGCGTGAGCTCTACCGAGCGCGCCAGGCCTTGATGATTCACAGCCTCGCTCGCGCAACGCACGCTGCGATCACGCTCTCACCGAGCTTGCAGGGCATGCATCTGGCGTTCGAGACCGATGGTCGAGCACGCGACACCGAACTCGCCGAACGCGCCGCGCAGGTCGGTGTGCAGCTCGCGCCGATCTCGCGCTACTGCATCGAAGCGAAACGCAAGGGTTGGTTGTTCGGGTATGCGGGCTACAGCGAAGCGGCACTCGCTGCGGCAGCGCGGGCACTCGGACGGCAGATCGGTTGATGCGGGCGGCGTGCCGCTCTCAGTGCAGCACTGCGCCGGGGCCTGCGGCCGAGCGTGGCCGCTGCTTGTTCCCCCAGACTATCGACCAGGCCTGGAACTCGTTCGCTGGCATCGGCTTGCCCATGTGGTAACCCTGGGCTTCGTCGCATTCGAGTTCGCGCAGCAGGTCCCAGACCTTGGCGTTTTCCACACCCTCGGCCACCACGGTGAGGCCCATGTTGTGGGCCAGGTCGATGGTCGAACGCACGATCTTTGCGTCGTCGAGATCGGTTTCCATGTTGAGCACGAAAGACTTGTCGATCTTGAGTTCGTCGACTGGCAGGCGCTTCAGGTAGGCGAGCGATGAATAACCGGTGCCGAAGTCGTCGATCGAGAGCTTGAAGCCCAGGCCGCTCAGGCGGTTCAGTGTGTTCAGCGCACGCTGCGGGTCGTCCATGATCGCGCTCTCGGTGATCTCGAGGCAGAAGGCTTCGGCCGGAACGCGGTGCTTGACGAGCAGCGCGTCGAACTTTTGCGGCAGGTCCTGGTCGAGCAGGTCGCGGGTGGAAAGGTTGACCGAGAGCACTAGCGGCAAGCCTTCGGCCTGCAGCCGCAGCCAGTGACGCGCCGCTTCTTCGAAGACCCACATCGTCAGGGTGCGGATGAAACCGGTCTGCTCGGCGAACGGAATGAAGTCCATCGGCGGCACCAGGCCACGCTGCGGGTGCATCCAGCGCACCAGCGTTTCCGCGCCGCCCACGCGGCCGGTTTCCAGCATCAGCTTGGGTTGAAGGTAGAGGCGCAGTTCGTTGCGCTCGACCGCACTGCGCAGCTCGGTCAGCAGCGACAGCGTCTGCGCGCTCGCCGCGTCGATCGAGGCGTGGTACATCAGCGGCCCGTCGCTCTTGCGCTTGGCGGCGTACATCGCCACCTCGGCGCGGCTGAGCAGCACGTCGGCGTCGGTCGCGTGTTCCGGCCAGCAAGCCATGCCGATGCCGGCGCCCATGTCGACGGTGTGTTCTTCGAGCGTGAGCGGAGCGTCGAATGCGCGGGTGATGCGCTGCGCGACCGAGGCCGCAAGTGCCGCATCACCATGGCGCAGCAGCACCGCAAACTCGTCACCGCCCAGGCGCGCCACCACGTCGTCGCCGCGCAGGTTGTGCTGGCCGAGGCGCTCGGCCACACGCTTGAGCAGCAGGTCGCCGAAGCGGTAGCCGAGCACGTCGTTCACGTGCTTGAAGCGGTCGAGGTCGAGCATCAGCACGGCCACCGTCGTGCGCGCCGCCGGGTTGGCGGCCACGGCCGCTTCGGCCTGCGCAATGGCCGCGTGCACGGCATCGCGAAACTGAACGCGGTTGGGCAGGCCGGTCAGGCTGTCCCAGTAGGCGAGCTTGAGGATCTGCTGCTGCTTGTCGGCCACGTTCACGCGCATGCGCTCGAACGATTGCGCCAGTTGGCCGAGTTCGTCGGCGCGGTTCAGGCCGCCCATCGGCGTGTCGAAATCACCCGCGCCCAGGCGGTCGGCCGACTCCGTGAGCTGGCGCAAGGGGGTGGTGACGCGCCGCGCCGTGAACACGCTGCCGAGCGCAAACCCGGCAATGCCGAGCAGCGTGATGCTGAGCAGCGCCACCTGCAGGAATTGGGGCAAGCGCACTGCGTCGTCGATCGAGATCGAGGTGAGGGCGATCACACCGACTTCGCCGCTGCCCGCATTGGCTGCGCGTGTGCTCAACCAGCGTGGGCGCACGCCGAGTTCTTCGCCGGTGGCCTCAACGGAATCCATCGTGCCCTTGGCCGGGATCGAGGCCCAGGCCTGGCGCGCCAGCTGCTCTGCCTGCGCCGCAGGCAGCCGCGAAACTTCCACATGCCAGGGCGTGTCGGGTTCGTTGCGCGCCAGCAGCGTCAGCTTCAGGCTTTGCGCCGTCATGGCCTGCATGGTGGAGACGAGTTCGTCGTCGAGCGGGAATCCCATCATCACCCAGCCGACCACGATTGGTGCTTTCATCGGCACCATGACCATCTGGTAGGGCTTGCCGCCGATCAGGGCGATCTCGCTCGCGCGGCTGCCGCCGCGGCCTTCGGCGACGGCGCGCGCGCCCAGGCGGGCCACCAGCGGGCCCAGGTTGGTCTGCAGCTTGCCGGTGGCTGCGCGCAGGGAAAAGTCGGTGCCGTAGAGCGCCGCTTCGGTGGCTTTGACGCGGCGGCTGTGGTTGGCCAGCGCCGAGTTGATGGTCTCGGCGTCGTTGCTGGCCACGGCTTCGCGAAAAGCGTAGTCGGCGGCGGCCACTTCAGCCCCGTCGATCAGGCGCTGCGCGCGCCGCTCGATCACGCTTTGCAGGATGCTGTCGGCCAGTTCGAGCTGCTCGGGCAGCTCGCGGTGGGCCTGGTTCCATAGGCTGGCGCGAATCGCCCAGAAGCTGGCTATCTGCACCACCAGCAGCAGGCCGAGGAACACGACGACGATGCGCGTGCCCAGAGACCTTTTCACCCAGCCCGTGCTGCCGGCAAGCAAGTTCATGGCTCGCTGCTCACGGCAAGGCGCGCGCTGTGCTCAACGTCGGCTGCACCCACCGTGATGGCCACAGGTGCCGGCTCGACGCCCGGGCCCAGGCCGGCATGCCACAGACGCAATCGGTAGTTGCCGGCCGGCACGCCGTCGATGCGGGCCCGGCCGCTGGCGGCACTGCGTGCGAACCAGGGCGTGTCGGCCACGACGATCCAGGCGGCCATGGTGTCGTGGATGTTGCAGCCGAGCACGGCCACGCCGGGTTTGTCGAAAGTGATGGGCGCGTTGGGCACGCCGGCGTAGAGCTTGAGCTCGAAGGTCTTGATCGGCGAAAAGGAATAAACGTGGTGGCGCACCGTGTCGAAGTTCGGAAACGTGACCTTGGTGCCCACGGTGATCAGCGTCACGCGTGGCGCGAACTGGCGCTTGGCCTGCGAGACCTCCACATCGGCCATCGGTTTCACGGCCGCCTTGCCGGCGGCTGGTTCGAGCAGCGCGACCGCGTCGAGCAGCGGGTTGCCGGCGGCGTCGCTGACGGTGATGTTCAGCGCGGCGGCCTGAGCCAGCAGGGCAGGGGCGGCCAGAAGCAAGCCGGCGCACAAGCGCACAGCCGAACGAAGCACGGAAATCAAGAGGTCGGTTTGCAAAGCGCGTGGCGATCAGGGTTGCCGGAACTATCGGCGAGCGAACCCGCAACTTGAATTCGCCCGCCTGTAAGGCGTATGCCTTCGGGCGCACGCACACGATGCTGCCGCAGCAGCGAAGGCTGTGCCGCCAGAACGTGGGGCGCCGTGCACTTGCGACGTGGCGCAATTCACGGCCGCCGCGAATGCACGCGCCAGACACACCTTTGCTCACCGCTGTTTACCCCTGAAAGGCGGCGCAATTGTTAGCCTGCGAGCCGATGAACGACCCTGAATCGACCCCCGTGCGCACCGCCTTGCTGGCCGAACTTTTCGGCGCCGTGCTGCTGCTGGCGGCCTGTGGCGGTAGCGGCAGCGACGCACCGGCTTCCACCGGTGCCGCACCAGCACCAGCACCGGCACCGGCTCCGGCACCGGCACCGGCACCAGCACCAGCACCAGCACCAGCACCAGCACCAGCACAGGCTCCGGCTCCGGCTCCGGCTCCGGCTCCGGCTCCGGCCAGCGCCGCGGCCACTTGCAGCATTGCCGACTTTGCCACCGCCACGCTGGCGCGCATCAACGCCGTGCGCGCGTCGGGGGCGAACTGCGGCGTCAAGGGCGTGCTCCCGGCTGTGCCTGCGTTGCGGTGGAATGCCGCGCTCGCCAGCGCGGCCAGCGCCCATTCCGCCGACATGGCCGCGCTGAACTACTTCTCGCACACCAGTGCCGATGGCCGCACGCTCGACGCCCGGGTCAGGGCGGCCGGCTACTCGTGGAGCTGGCTGGGCGAGAACATCGCCGTCGGTTATGTCGGAATCGATTCGGTGATGAACGGCTGGGTCGACAGTGATGGTCACTGCGCCAACCTGATGAGCGCGAACTTCACCGAAGTTGGTGTCGCCTGCGTGCCGGGTACGTCAACCTCAAGCTACAACACCTATTGGACGATGGACCTGGGCAAGCCGCAGTGAGCGTGCCGAGCGCGCGGCGCGCTCAGGCCGCTGTCGCGATCACACCACCGCCCAGGCACACCGCGCCGTCGTAGAGCACGGCCGACTGGCCCGGCGTGACAGCCCATTGCGCCTGCTCGAAGCGCAGCTCGAACGCGCCGTTCGCGCCTTCGGCCAGCCGGCAGCACGAGTCGGTCTGGCGGTAGCGCGACTTGGCGCTCAGCGTGGCGGCGGCCGGCGCGTGCCCCGCGACCCAGCTTGCATCGTCGGCCGTCAGCACATGCGACTGCAGCCACGCGTGCTCGTGGCCCTGCACCACATAGAGCGTGTTGGCTGCCATGTCCTTGCGTGCCACGAACCAGGGCGCGTGTTCGTTGCCGCCGCGCGCCGCGCCGCGTTCTTTCAGCCCGCCGATGCCGATGCCCTTGCGCTGGCCCAGCGTGTAGAAGCTCAGGCCCACGTGCTCGCCGATCGTGTGGCCTCGGTCGTCTTTGATCGGCCCGGGCGTGTTGGCGAGGTAACGGTTCAGGAACTCGCGAAACGGCCGCTCGCCGATGAAGCAGATGCCGGTCGAGTCCTTCTTCTTCGCATTCGGCAAGCCGGCTTCTTCGGCGATGCGCCGCACTTCGGTCTTGGGCAGCTCGCCAACCGGGAACAGCGTCTTGCTCAGCTGCGCCTGCGTCAGCCGGTGCAGGAAGTAACTTTGGTCCTTCAGGGGGTCCAGGCCCTTGAGCAGTTCGAAGTGGCCAGCGCCGCCCTCGGCGTCTTGCGCAGGCTGTTCCCGCACCCGCGCATAGTGCCCGGTCGCGATCTTTTCCGCGCCCAGGCGCAGCGCGTGGTCGAGGAAAGCCTTGAACTTGATCTCGGCGTTGCACAACACGTCGGGGTTGGGCGTGCGGCCGGCCTGGTATTCGCGCAGGAACTCGGCGAAC
>JBDTTU010000024.1:0-49327 GCA_039930465.1 Burkholderiales bacterium | reverse complement strand
GCAAGGCGCGCAGCGGCTTCGTGCGGCCCAGGCTCGCGAGCTGCTGGAACACCGCATCGGCGTCGGCCGTGAGATCGCTCTCGGCGGTGAAGTAGCCCAGGTCGGTGTAGAGCCGCGCCGTCTTCGGGTTGTAGTTGCCGGTCGACATGTGGGCGTAGCGCCTCATCTTGCCGTTCTCGCGGCGCGTGACGAGCAGCAGCTTGGCGTGGGTCTTCAGCCCGACGATGCCGTACACCACCTGCACGCCCACCGCTTCGAGCCGCTCGGCCCAGTTGATGTTGGCTTCTTCGTCGAAGCGCGCCTTCAGCTCCACCACGACCATCACTTCCTTGCCGCGGCGCGCACCGTCGATCAGCAGGTCCATCAGCGGCGATTCGCTGCCGGTGCGGTAGATGGTCTGCTTGATCGCCAGCACGTCGGGGTCGTAGACCGCTTCACGCAGGAACTGCACGACCGGCTCGAACGATTCGAAGGGCTGGTGCAACAGCACGTCGCCTTCACGCAGCCGGTCGAACATCGACTGCTGACGCGGCAGCGTCTCCTGCGGCCAGGCCGGCTCGAAGGGCGGGAAACGCAGCGCCGGCGCGTCGGTCTGGTCGATCAGCTGGTTCAGGCGCACCAGATTCACCGGCCCGTTCACGCGGTACAGCGCCGCCTGCGGCAGCCCGAACTGCGTGAGCAGGAACTCGGCCAGCTCGGCCGGGCAGGTGTTGACGACTTCGAGTCGGATCGCGCGGCCGAAGTGGCGCGTGGTCAGCCCCGAGCGCAGCGCCTGGCGCAGGTTGACGACGTCGTCCTGGTCGACGTCGAGGTCGGAATCACGCGTGATGCGGAACTGCGAGAACGCCTCGACCTCGCGCCCCGGGAACAGCTCGCCCAGGTGGGCGCGGATCACGCTGGTGAGCAGCACGAAAGCCTGGCCACCGGCGCTCAGGCGCTCGGGCAGCTTGATCACCCGCGGCAACACCCGCGGCACCTTCACGATGGCGATGGCGTTGGCCCGCCCGAAGGCGTCTTTTCCGCTCAGCCGCGCGATGAAGTTGAGTGTCTTGTTGGCCACCTGCGGAAACGGGTGCGAGGGGTCGAGCCCCACCGGCACCAGCAGCGGCCGCACCTCGCGCTCGAAGAAGCTGGCCACCCAGCGCCGCTGCGCGTCGTCGCGGTCGGCGTGGTTCAGGATCACGATGCCTTCGCCCTTCAGTTTTGGCGCCACGTCGTCGTTGAACACCGCGTACTGGTCGTCGATGAGCGCATGCGCGTCGGCCGCCACCGATTCGAGATCACGCTTGGACACACCGGCACCGGGGCGGCGTGCCGCTTCCAGGTAGTCGGCGAAGCGCACTTCGAAGAACTCGTCCATGTTCGACGAGACGATGCAGACGTAGCGCAGCCGCTCAAGCAAGGGCACGTCGGCGCGCCGCGCCTGCGCGAGCACACGCCGGTTGAACTCGAGGATCGCGCGCTCGCGGTTCAGGAGCGCCGGCATCTTCAGCGCGGTGGAAACAGCGGCATCGTTCATCGTTCGAGTTTATGAAGCTTTTGCGACAGGTTCGTGACAGGGCGCAAAGCCTGATGCGTTCACGATGGCTGCGTCGCGGTCCATGGGCTCGGATCGTGCTTGTGACCTGTGACCACGGTGTGGCGGCGCCGTGTCGGCCGCGTGACGTGGCCGCTGCGCGGGCGCCGGTGTTACCGTGCATCACGCACGGAGTTCCCGTTGAATGCTGGTCGGCAAGCGACTCGGGCTGCCCCTGGCTGCCCGCTCACCCGAAGGTAGCTCGCCATGGTCAGACTCCAGCTTTCGCTCCAGCTCGACTACGAGGTCTACAGCCCGGGCTGCGACTTCGTCTTCAACATCCACGCCGCCCACACCGCGCGCCAGCGGGTGCTGCACGACACGCTCACGATCAGCCAGAACGTGCCCTCGATGGTGGAGACCGACCCGGCCACGGGCAACCGCTACCTGCGGCTCACGGCCATGCCCGGGCCGTTGAGCGTGCGCTATGAAACCACAGTCGACATCGAGCACCACTTCGCGCTGCCAGCCGACGTGGCCGAAGTCCCGGTGGCGCGGGTGCCGGCGCACGTGCTGGGCTACATCTACCCGAGCCGCTATTGCCAGTCCGACCGGCTGCACAAATTCGCCACGCGCGAGTTCGGCCAGCGTTGGCAGGGTTACAGCCGGGTGCAGGGCATTCGCGACTGGGTACTGGAGCGCACACTGTTTTCGTCGAACAGCTCGAACTCGCAGACCTCGGCACTCGACACGCTGCTCGAGCAAACCGGCGTGTGCCGCGATTTCGCACACCTCATGATCGCGCTGTGCCGCGCCATCAACATCCCGGCGCGCTTTGCGACGGGCATCGACTACGGCGCCGACCCGGCCCTCGGGCCGACCGACTTCCACGCCTATGTCGAGGCCTACCTCGGCGACCGCTGGTACATGTTCGACCCGTCGGGCACCGCGATCCCGATGGGCTTCGTGCGCTTCGGCACCGGCCGCGACGCGGCCGACGTGGCCTTCGCGACGATCTTCGGCTCGGTGCAGTCGGCGGCGCCAATCATCCACATCGAGGCCGTGCCGGGTGGTGACGGGCAGTTGCGCGTGCCCTACCACTGTGTCGAGGCGATCTCGACGGACGGGTGATGGCACGATGCCCCTGGCCGCTCGGCGAATGCTGGCGAGGCCATCGGGTGACCGGCTCCGTTCGTGTCCCCCGAAGTCGGCCTCCCGGCCAACTTCTCCTCCTTGACCTCACTGCGCCGGTCACCCGACGCCCTCGCCAGCGGGCACCCCCGCAACACGCCAGGAAATTAGATTCCCCGAGCGGCCACCAGTGGCGGCAGCGCTGCGGCAGGGTGCTGTGTGGAGTGAGGTCAAGGAGGAGGATCGGGCGCAGCCCGGTCCGGGGGACACGAACGGAACACAGCACCCTGTCGCAGCGCCCGCGCCGACGTTCGAAACTCAATGCGCCTCGTCCCAATTCGCGCCCACGCCCACCTCCGCGAGCAACGGCACCTTCAGTTCTGCCACCGACGCCATGATGCGTGGCACCGCCTCACGCGCCCAGCCGAGCTCGGCCTCGGGCACCTCGAACACCAGTTCGTCGTGCACCTGCATGATCATCCGCGTGGCGCGCTTCTCGTCATCGAGAACTTTCTGCACCGCAATCATTGCCAGCTTGATCAGGTCGGCCGCCGTGCCCTGCATCGGCGCGTTGATGGCCTGGCGTTCGGCGCCGCTCTTGCGCGGGCCGTTGCCTCCGTTGATCTCGGGCAGGTAGACACGCCGGCCGAACAGCGTTTCGACATAACCCTTCTCGCGCGCTGACACCTTGGTTTCGTCCATATAGCGCTTCACGCCGGCAAAACGCTCGAAGTAACGCTCGATGTAGGTGGCCGCCGCGCTGCGCTCGATGCCCAGGCTTTGCGCCAGGCCGAACGCGCCCATGCCGTAGATCAGGCCGAAGTTGATGGTCTTCGCATAACGCCGCTGCTCGCTCGTGACCTCACCCGCCGACACGCGGAACACTTCGCTCGCCGTCGCCCGGTGCACGTCCATGCCTTCGGCGAAAGCCGCCAGCAGGCTCGGGTCGCTGCTGATATGCGCCATGATGCGCAGCTCGATCTGCGAGTAGTCGGCGCTCAGGATCGAATGCCCGGCCGGCGCGATGAAGGCCTCGCGCACGCGCCGGCCTTCGGGTGTGCGGATCGGGATGTTCTGCAGGTTCGGGTCGTTGCTCGACAAACGCCCCGTCACCGCCACGGCCTGGGCGTAGTTGGTGTGCACCCGGCCGGTCGCAGGGTTCACCATCAGCGGCAGTTTGTCGGTGTACGTTCCCTTCAGCTTCGACAGGCCGCGGTGTTCGAGCAGCCTGGCCGGCAACGGGTAGTCGGCGGCCAGCTCGGCCAGCACTTCCTCGTCGGTGCTCGGCGCGCCGCTGGCGGTTTTTTTCTTCACCGGCAGGCCGAGCTTGCCGAACAGGATCTCGCCGATCTGCTTCGGGCTGCCCAGGTTGAAGGGCTGGCCGGCAATCTCGTAGGCCTGCTGCTCCAGCGCCACCATGCGCTCGGCAAGCTGCCGGCTTTGCGCCGCGAGCCTTGCGCTGTCGATCAACACGCCGGTGCGCTCGATGCGGCCCAGAATCACCGCGGTCGGCATCTCGATGCGCTCGTACACGTCGAGCAGGCCAGCACTCGCCTGAAGCTGCGGCCACAGGTTCTGGTGCACATGCAGCGTCATCTCGCTGTCTTCGCAGGAATATTCCGACGCGCGCTCGATCTCGACCTGCGCGAAGGAAATCTGGTGCACGCCTTTGCCACACAGGTCTTCAAAGCTCAGGCCGCTGCGGCCGAGGTGGCGCAGCGCCAGGCTTTCCAGGCTGTGCGGCTTGTGCGCTTCGAGCACATAGCTCTGCAGCATGGTGTCGTGCGCATAGCCTTGCACCGTGATGCCGGCATTGGCAAACACGTGGCTGTCGTACTTGATGTTCTGGCCGAGCTTGAGGGCCTTCGGGTCCTCGAGCCAGGGCTTGAGCAGCGCGAGGACTTCATCCACCGGCAACTGATCGGGCGCACCCGGGTAGGTGTGGCGCAGCGGAATGTAGGCGGCCTCGCCGGGCACGGTGGAAAGCGAGATGCCGACGATCTGCGCACGCATACCGTCGAGCGAATCGGTTTCGGTGTCGATCGCGGTCAGCGCTGCGGCCTTGATCTTCGTGATCCACGCGTTCAGCACGTCGAAGCTCAGCACCGTTTGATAGTGTTTCTCGACGCTGTGCGGCGCCGCCGGTGCGGCCTCGGCCGTCGTTGCCGCAGCCGCGCCCAGGCCCGAGGCGTTTTCGAGTTCGCGCTTGAGCGACTTGAAATCGTAGCGCTCGTAGAACGCGATCAGTCGCGGTGCATCGGGCGGCACAAAGGCCAGCGATTCGAACGCCGGCCAGCCGGGCAGGTGCCCGCCCAAGTCGCAGTCGGTCGCCACCGTGACGAGCCGGCGGCCTTGCGGCAGCCAGTCGAGCGCCTTGCGCAGGTTTTCGCCGGCGGCACCCTTCATCGCTGGCGCGGCAGCAATCACGCCGTCGAGCGAGCCGTATTCGGCGATCCACTTCGCCGCGGTCTTCGGCCCGACCTTGTCGACCCCCGGCACGTTGTCGACCGTGTCGCCGACAAGCGTCAAATAGTCCACGATCGACCCCGGCGCCACGCCGAACTTGGCCATCACACCCGGTGGATCGAGCCGCTCGTTGCTCATGGTGTTCACGAGCGTCACGTTGGCGTCCACGAGCTGTGCCAGGTCTTTGTCGCCGGTCGAGACAATGACCTTGAAGCCCGCCGCCGTCGCTACCTTGCACAGCGTGCCGATCGTGTCGTCGGCCTCGATGCCTGGCACCGTGAGCACCGGCCAGCCCATCAGCTTCACGGCTTCGTGGATCGGCTCGATCTGCAAAGCCAGGTCGACCGGCATAGCCGCACGATTGGCCTTGTACTCGGCGTACCACTCGTCGCGAAAGGTCGGGCCCTTCGCATCGAACACGCAGGCGCCGAGCGCGGCCGGGTGCTGCTCGCGCAAGAGCTTCAACATCGAGACGACACCCCGCAAGGCGCCGGTCGGCACATTGCCCGGCCCGCGCAGGTCGGGCAAGGCGTGGAAGGCACGGTAGAGGTAGCTGGAACCGTCCACCAGCAGCAAGGTCTTGTCGCTCATGGGGGCATTGTGGCGGCTCCAACGGCGGCACCCAAGGGCAGCGACCTAGAATGGCCGCATGAACTCGAAACTCGTGCTGGCAACGCTGTGCATCTGCGCGCCTTGCTGGGCTCAGCCTGCCCCGCCGGCGAAGCCGCCCCTGGTGGCCGCCACCACCCAGCCCGCCCGCAACGGCGAGCCCGACGTGAAACGCACGGTGATCGAAGACGAAGGCGCCCGCATCGAAGAACTGCGGGTGCGTGGCGAGGCCCAGCGCATCGTCGTCACGCCCAAGGTCGGCATTCGCAAGAGTTACGAGATCATGACCGGCGACGCGGCACGCGATGCTTTCGACGGCACCGGCGGCGCCCGCAGCTCGGCCGGCAAGCGCGTCTGGAACGTGCTCCAGTTCTGAGAGCCCGGCGCTCGATGGCGGTCTACACCGAAGTCTCGGTCGCCGAGGCGGCTGTACTCGTCGCGCGTTTGGGCTTGGGCCAACTCACGGCCCTGCACGGCATTACGAGCGGCATCGAGAACACCAACTACTTCGTCGACACCAACCAGGGGCGCTACGTGCTGACGCTGTTCGAGCGCCTCACGCACGCTCAGCTGCCGTACTACCTGCACCTGATGAAACACCTGGCCGAGCACGGCATTCCGGTGCCCGGCCCGAAGGCCGACGCCACGGGCACGATCCTGCACACGCTGCTCGGCAAACCCGCTGCGGTGGTCGACCGGCTGCCCGGCCGCCACCAGCTCGCGCCCGATGCGGCGCACTGCGCCAGCGTGGGCAGCGTGCTCGCCCGCATGCACCTGGCCGGCGCCGACTTTGCGCTGCACCAGCCCAACCTGCGCGGCGCGGCCTGGTGGGCCGAGACCGTGCCGGCGGTGCAGCCCTTCCTCACACACACGCAACGCGAGCTGATCGACACCGAACTCGGGTTCGCGCTGCAGGTGCATGCGTCGCAAGCGCACGCCACGCTGCCAAAAGGCGCGATCCACGCCGACCTGTTCCGCGACAACGTGATGTTCGAGCAAGGCCCTGATGGCGCAGACGTGCTCACCGGCCTGTTCGACTTCTACTTCGCTGGCGACGACAGCTTCCTGTTCGACATCGCCGTGTGCCTGAACGACTGGTGCATCGACCTCGAATCGGGCCGGCTGATTGAGGAACGCGCCGTCGCTTTCTTGGCCGCCTACGACGCGGTGCGCCCACTCGGCAGCAGCGAGCTGCGCCTGATGCCAGCGCTGATGCGCTCGGCGGCCTTGCGCTTCTGGCTTTCGCGCCTGTGGGACCTGCACCTGCCGCGTGATGCGAGCCTGCTCCAGGCCCATGACCCCGGCCACTTCGAACGTGTGCTGCGTGAACGTGTGGCCAACCCGTGGCACTTCGCCCGCGCCTGAACTTCCTGCCCGATGACCACCTTCAAACTCGCCACCGTTCCCGCCCGCCAGGGCTCTGCCTGGGCGCGCCAGGGCTTTCGGGTCTTCTTCAAGCGGCCCATGGTCTTCGCCGCGCTGTTCGCGCTGTTCATGTTCGCGGTGTTCGTGCTGGCGCTGCTGCCGGTGGTGGGCCCGCTGCTGCTGCTCGCGTTGCTGCCGATGGTCACGCTGGCCTTCATGCTCGCCACGAAGGCCACGCTGGCCGGCGAGCTGTCGACACCGGCCGCGCTGTTTCAGACACTGCGCATGGACGGCCCGCGCCGCATGGCCATGCTCAAGCTCGGTGTGATCTACGCGCTGACAACCTTCGCGATCCTCTGGCTCGCCGACTTCGTCGATGGCGGCGCCTTCGACGCGCTGATGGACGCGCTGCCCGACGTGCAGGGCAAGCCCGAACTCGTCGCCGCCAAACTCGCCGACCCGCGCCTGGCTCAGGGCCTGATGTTGCGCACCGGGCTCACCGCCTTGTTGTCGCTGCCGTTCTGGCACGCGCCGGCCCTCGTGTACTGGGGCGGGCAAGGCTGCGCCCAGTCGCTCTTTTCCAGCACGCTCGCGTGCTGGCGCAACAAGGGCGCCTTCAGCGTCTACTCGCTGACCTGGGTCTCGGCGGTGATGCTGTTCGCCACACTCGGCAGCATGGTGTTCGGCCTGCTCGGCCAGCTGCCCCTGTTCGCCGTGGCTGCCACGCCGTTCTCGCTGATGCTCACCACGGTGTTCTACGCTTCGCTGTACTTCACTTTCGCCGACTGTTTCGAAGCCGCCACGCCGAGCGTGCCACCCCACCCCGCGCCGTTCGACTGACCCTGCGCGCGTCACCCAGGAGACAAGCATGAAAATCGCCCTCGTCACCGGAGCCGGCAGCGGCATCGGCCGCGCCACCTCGCTGGCACTCATCAGCGCCGGTTACCACGTGGTGCTGGCCGGGCGCCGCGCCGACGCCTTGCAGCAGACCGCCGAGCTGGCCGGCGCGCTCGCTGGCAACGCTTTGCCGGTGCCCACCGACGCCACCGACCCGGCGGCCGTGAAAGCCTTGTTCGACACCGTGCACGCCAAGTTCGGCCGGCTCGACGTGCTGTTCAACAACGCCGGCACCGGCGCACCCGCCGTGCCGATGGACGAGCTGACCTTCGAGCAGTGGAAGGCGGTGGTCGACATCAACCTGACCGCCGTGTTCCTGTGCACCCAACAAGCCTTCAGGATGATGAAAAGCCAGAGCCCGCGCGGCGGCCGCATCATCAACAACGGCTCGATCTCGGCCTACGCGCCGCGCCCGTTCAGCGCGCCCTACACGGCGACCAAACACGCGATCACCGGCCTCACGAAAGCGACCTCGCTCGATGGCCGCGCCTTTGATATCGCCTGCGGCCAGATCGACATCGGCAACGCCGCCAGCGAGATGACGCAGCGCATGACGGTCGGCGTGCCGCAGGCCAACGGCACGATGATGGTCGAGCCGCGCATGGACCTCGCCCACGTGGCCAACGCGGTGGTGCACATGGCCAGCCTGCCGCTCGAAGCCAACGTTCAGTTCATGACGGTGATGGCCACCAAGATGCCCTTCGTCGGGCGCGGGTAAGGCGCCTTGCAAGACCCCGCACCGGTGCCGGCCGAACAACCGGCACCGGTGAGTCTTCGCGAGGCCTTTCGCTTCTGGCTAAAGCTCGGCTTCATCAGCTTCGGCGGGCCGGCCGGGCAGATCGCCATCATGCACACCGAGCTGGTCGAGCGCCGCCGCTGGATCAGCGAGCGCCGCTTTCTGCACGCGCTCAATTACTGCATGGTCTTGCCCGGGCCCGAAGCGCAGCAGCTCGCCACCTACATCGGCTGGTTGATGCACCGCAGTTGGGGCGGCGTGGTCGCCGGTGGCCTGTTCGTGCTGCCGTCGCTGTTCATGTTGATCGCGCTCTCGTGGGTCTACATCGCGTTCGGCAACGTGCCCCTGGTGGCCGGGCTGTTCTACGGCATCAAGCCGGCCGTGACGGCCATCGTGGTGCAGGCGGCGCACCGCATCGGCTCGCGGGCGCTGAAGAACAAGGTGTTGTGGTCGATTGCCGCCGCCGCGTTCGTGGCGATCTTCGCGCTGAACGTGCCTTTCCCGGCGATCGTGGCCGCAGCCGCGCTGATCGGCTACGTCGGCGGGCGCCTGGCACCGGAACGCTTTCGTGCCGGCGGCGCGCATGGTGCGGCAAACAAATCGTTCGGCGCCGCGCTGATCGACGACGACACGCCGACACCTGCCCACGCGCGCTTCAGGCCTGCGCGGCTCGTGCTGCTGCTCTTGATCGGCGCGCTGCTGTGGGCCCTGCCGATGGCACTGCTGGTCGCACTGCAAGGCTGGGCCGGCACGCTCACGCAGATGGCGTGGTTCTTCACCAAGGCGGCGCTGCTGACCTTCGGCGGTGCCTATGCCGTGCTGCCCTACGTGTACCAGGGGGCGGTGTCGAGCCACGGCTGGCTCACGCCGACTCAGATGATCGACGGGCTGGCGCTCGGCGAGACCACACCCGGCCCGCTGATCATGGTCGTGGCCTTCGTGGCTTTTGTCGGCGGCTACCAGAGCAGTGAACTCGCCACGATGTTCGGCACCGACCGTCTCTTTCTGGCCGGCGCGGTGGCGGCCACGCTCGTCACGTGGTTCACCTTCCTGCCTTCGTTCCTGTTCATCCTGGCCGGCGGGCCGCTCGTGGAAGCGACCCACGGCGACCTGAAGTTCACCGGCCCGCTCACCGCGATCACCGCCGCCGTGGTCGGCGTGGTCCTGAATCTCGCCTTGTTCTTCGGCTACCACGTGCTCTGGCCCAAGGGCTTGGCGGGGCCGTTCGACGCGGTGTCGGCGCTGATCGCTTGCGGCGCTGCCGTGGCCCTGCTGCGCTTCAAACGCGGCGTGATCGAAGTGATCGCGGCCTGCGCGGTCGTTGGCCTTGCCGTTCACTTCCTCCGTTAGCAGCGCTTCGCCACGAAGCCAGAACCCACGGTGACCTGGCTGCTTCTCGCCCAGACGACCTCGTGCTGCATAACCAGCGGGTCGAGCCGCGCGTTCACCTGCTGCGCCAGCGTGGCACGCGCGGCCTCGGTCGCGCCGCTCACGCGCACCGTGATCAGACCGCCGTGCACCGCATGGGCACCGGCCTCGACCTTGATCGTGGCACCCGCGGGCGCCAGGTCGGCCAGCATGCGGCTCACCGCGCGCTGCGCTGCCTCCCAGCGCAAGACAGGCTTGAACACCTTGCCCACCGCAGTGAGAGGGATCGTGTCGATGAAATACACCTGCACTGGCACGGCGGCGCGCTCGGGTGTTCTTTCGCGCACGAACTCGGTCAGTTCCCCGGCATCGAGCATCACCCCCGGCTTGAGCTGAACGAAGGCCACCGGCAGTTCGCCCGCATACGCATCGGGTTCGCCGACCACCGCCACCAGCGCCACAGCGGGGTGCTGGAAGAACACCTCTTCGATCGCCAGCGGGTCGATGTTGTGGCCGCCGCGGATGATCAGGTCTTTGGCGCGGCCGGTGATCCACAGGTAACCCTCTTCGTCGAGCCGCCCCAGGTCACCCGAGTTCACCCAGCCCGGTTCGACGAAAGCGCCGCGGTTGTGGACCTCGCTCAGGTAGCCCGAGAACACGCCCGGCCCGGCCATCGTGACCACGCCGATCTCGTTGGTGGCGCATTCACCCGCCAGGCGCCCTTCGGCATCGACCTTCACGATGCGCACCTTGCTGTACGGCACGGCATGCCCCGCCGAGCCCAGGCGCACCGGTCGGTCGGCAAACGCGATGGTGTGCACGCTCGAGGTTTCGGTCATGCCATAGACCTCGAGCACCGGCACCTTGAGCTGCTCGGTGTAGACCTTGCCCACTGCCACCGGAATGGCCGAGCCGCCACCAGAAGCCACCTGGATGCTCGAAGTGTCGGCGCCACCCACCGGCACCTGGATCGCCGCGGCCAGCACCGTAGGCACACCCCCGAACACCACCGGCTTGTAGCGTTCGACCAGGCGCCACACGTTGCGAATGGCGTTCGGTTCGCGCCAACCCGAGGGCGCCAGCACCACCAGGGTGGTGCCCAGAGCGAGTGGCGCCAGGCCCTGGGTGAGCGCCCCGCCCACATGGAACAGCGGCAGGCCGAACAACAGGTTGCGGCCAGGCACGGGCGGCAACATCAGACCGATCACCCAGGCCTGGTACACCTGGTTGGCATGCGTGTGGCGCACGAGCTTCGGCGTGCCGGTGGTGCCACCGGTGTGGAAAAAGCCGGCCGTGTCGCTGGCCTGAATGTGCCGGCCGCTGCTCAGGTGATCGGCCGCAAACTGCCCGACCATCGCCTCGAAGTTGTAGACGGCGTTCGCTTCGTCGGCCACGCCGTGCACGACGACGATGGCCTTCAGGTTCGGCAACTCGCCCTTCACCTGCTGCACCTTGTCCCAGATGTCGGAACCCGGCACCGGGCCCAGCGCCACCAGCACCTTGGTGTTCGCGGCACGCAGGATCTCGGCGATCTGCGCCGCAGAGAGCAGCGGGTTCACCGGGTTGGCAATGCCGGCGGCCTGGGCACCGAACAGCGCGAAGAAGGTCTGCGGCAAGAGCGGCATCAGGAAGCTGACCACGTCGTTCGGGCCGACACCGAGCGCGTGGAAAAAGTTGGCCGACTGCGTGACGCGCGCCATGAACTGTGCGCAGCTGATCGTGACCGGCGTCTCTTCAGGGTCGGCCTTGGTCAGGAATCGGATGGCTGCTGCGCCGGGGTCGAGCGCGGCGCCGATCTGCAGTGCTTCATACGTGCTCTGCGCCTTGATGCGCTCGGCGTAGGGCGTGGCCTCGAAGGCGGCCAGCTCGGCCGCGGTTCGAAACGAAGGCCTCTGCGCACCGATCAATCGGTCGAGCGGGTGGGCTTGGGCCATGGCAGCCTCCGTGCGGTGGTGGTCGGGCCATCGTAGGTGGGCGGCGCAGCGCTGGCCTCCCGATCAACCCGTAGCCGTACACTGCTTCGGCACGGCCCCGCCGCGAGGAGACAACCATGCAGCCGGTGCGACTCGAATTGCTGCAACGCATGCCGATCTTCGGCGCGATCCGCGACGACGCGCTGCTGTTCCTGCTGGCCCAGGCGCGCGAAGTGAGCGTCGCCGCGGGCGCGTACTTCTTTCGCGAGAACGACCAGGCGAACTCGATGTTCGTGCTGGAGACCGGCCGCGTCGTGGTGTTCAAGAGCTGGCAAGACCGCGACGTCGTGCTCAACAACATGGAAGCCGGCGACTGCTTCGGCGAGATGGCGCTGATGGACCTGTGCCCGCGCAGCGCCTCGGTGCGCGCCGAGGCCGATTGTGTGGCGATCGAACTCGGCACCGGCGACCTGATGCGCCTGTTCGAGCGTGACGCCGAACAGTTCGCGCTGGTCCAGATGAACATGGGCCGAGAGGTCTGCCGGCGCCTGCGCGCCACCGACGAGATGCTGTTCCGCGCCCGCATGGGCGAGCTGCCCGGGCCGCTGAGCCCGGCCTGAAACGGCGCCCAAAAAAAGAGGCCGCGCGCGTCTTGCCCGCGGCCATTTCTCTTCGAGGAGACCGGGCCCGTCGAACGGGCCGGTTGTTTTGCAGTTCGTTCTTGCGCCGGCCTCTCAGGCCAGCTTGATCCCCGTGAGATCGGCGGTGAGGTAACCCACCGACGCTGCGAAGCGGTCCTTGTAGTTCGCGCGCACCAGCGGGTCGAGCGTGGCCTGCACCTTGGCGTGCAGCTTGTTGCTCCAGTCGCCGGCGTGCTGGAAGTTGCTCATGATGTAGGTCCAGCCGTTGATCTCGTCGACCGCGTGCAAGCCCGTCGACTCGCCGCCCGATGGGATCGACATGACCCGCGCCAGCGCCTTGGTGTCGACGTTGTAGGCCCACAGGAAGTTGTTGACGTGGGTGCTGCTGTCTTCGCCGATGAACAGCGTGCGCAGTTTCTCCGAGAACTTCAGGTTGTCGGGGTTGGCCACCTTGTCGGGGTTGGCCAGGTTGCCCAGCGCGTCGGCGGCGATGTCTTCGCCGATCAGGAAGGCGCGGGTCTGCACCGGCACCCACTCGCTGTTGATGGCCGCGCCGCCCAGGTCCATCTGACCGCCGGCCAGGTTGTGCGCGAACACACCGCCGGCGACGATCGCTTTCTCGACCGTGATGCCGGTCGAATCGCGCCAGCTCGCAGCACCGCGCACCATCGAGCCCTGGATGTTCTGCAGCGCAGAGTAGGCGATCTTGTCCTTGGCGTTGACGGTCGTGCCTTCGAGCTTGGTGAACCCCATGCTTGCCCCCACCAGGTTGGCGTAGCGGTGGGTTTCGAGGAAGGCCGCAGCCTTCTCCATGCCCGGCACGAGCTTGACCCAGTTGGCGGCACCGTCGACGAAGATCTTGGTGTACGTGGCGTCGACCGGGTCGGTCTTCGAGACGCTCATGATGTCGGTGGGCTTGAGCGTGTTGGCCAGCGCCTCGATCTCGGCGCTGCTGGCGTGGCCGAGCTGAATCCACGTGAGTGCGGCGCCGGCAGCGCTCGGGTCGACCGAGAAACCCGCACCCACCTTGGCCACGTAGAGCGTGCCGGCCGAGAGGTCTGCTTCCTTGTCGGCGACGAACATGAACAGGCCGCCGTTGGTGTAGTCGTCGCCCATCAGCGCGGTGCGCTGGTCGGGCATCACCTGGATCAGCTCGTGCGAGAGGCGGCCCAGGCAGTAGTGCTTCTTCACCGTGCCGGTGCCATCGGGGTTGACCGTCACTTCGGGCAGGTGGCCGTAGTGATATGGGTTGGCAGTGGTCTCGTCGCCGAACACGTTCTTGCTGTACGCCTTGAACTGCGCGTTCGTGGCCACGAACGGCGCGTCGGGTTCGTACTCTTCGCTCGACAGGTGTGTGCCCCAGGGCGACAGGCTCGCGCCGCAGGTGATCCACAGCCCGTGCGCGCTCGACATGTCAACGTTGTGGTACTTCACCAGCGTGAGTGCGCCGGTCGTCTGGTTCTGGTCAAGCGTGAGCACCGCGATCGGCGAGGGCAACACGCCGTAGGTGCTGGCGCCGCTCTGGTCGCGCGTGGTGTATTCGAACTGCACCACCGCGAACACCGCCTTGCCGGTGATGCCGGGCACGCTCGGGTTGGGCAACGCCAGCAGCGTGGTGCCGTCGGGCGAATCGGAGAAAAACTGCCGCTCCTGGCCGGCGACCGAGGTGTCGATGATCGGCTGGTTGTTGATGTCCACATAACCCCCGGCCAGGATCGTGCCGCCGCTGCCGTTGGGCACCATGTCGCCGGTGGCGAAAAACGGGTGGTAAGCGAGCGCATACGACTTCTGGCTGCCGTCGCTGTAAGCCACGTTCAGGCTGGAGCCGACCGAGGTGGTGGCCATGGCGGCCGGGCTGGCCAGCGTCGGCGCGGCCATGCCGGTGAAGCTCGACGAGGTGTAGGTGACGGCCGGGGTGTCGTCGTTGCCGCCGCAGCCGGCGAGCAAGGCGGTGGCGAAGGCCGAACCGCCCAGTGGGAGCATCGGGGCGCTCGCGAAAAACTTCAGCAGGCGGCGGCGGGATTCAAAGTTTTGCAGGGACATGGAGACTTTCGGTTGCTTGAGAGGGGGTCGGTTCGATGAGCTGTTCGGCGCATGCTAGGCAGCGAATGTGAAAGCCTCGTTAAAACGCGGTGGTAAAACATACGCTGAGCGGGGCTGCGAATTGCTGGCCCGCGGCGGCGGCCGACATGGCACGCTGCGAGCCGTAGACAATCCGGAATCGACCCAACCAAGGACTCACTCTGATGGCCCACATTCACTTCATCGGCGGCGAAAAGGGCGGCGTCGGCAAGTCGCTGATGTCACGTGTGCTGGCGCAGTACATGATCGACCGCGAGATCCCGTTCATCGGCTTCGACACCGACCGTTCGCACGGCGCGCTGATGCGCTTTTATTCCGGCTACGCCTCTTCCGCGCTGGTCGACAACATCGAAGCGCTCGACAGCATCATCGAAGCCGCTGCCGAACAGCCAGAACGCCGCGTGCTCGTCGACCTGGCCGCGCAGACCCACGACCCGCTGGTGAAGTGGATGGACGACGCCGGCGTATTGAACCTGGCCGACGAGATGGGCATGACGATCCACTACTGGCACGTGATGGATTCCGGCAAAGACTCGGTCGACCTGCTGAAGAAGTTGCTCGACCGCTTCGGCACCGGCATGAAATACGTGCTGGTGCGCAACCAGATTCGCGGCAACGATTTCACCGTGCTCGAGCAGTCGGGCGAGCAGGCCCGCGCCGTGCAGCTCGGCGCGCGCGTGGTCACGGTGAAAAAGCTTGGCGACAGCGTCATCAACAAGATCGACGCCGGCAGCAGCAGCTTCTGGAAAGCGAAGAACCCGCAAGACCCGAACGGCGGCGGCCTCGGCCTGATGGACCGCCAGCGCGTGAAAGCCTGGCTGCGTGACCTGTACCGCGAAATCGACGACGTGGGCGTCTGAAGCGCGGGCTGCCATGACCCGGCCCCTTCGCTCGCGCCGCACGCTGCTGCAGGGCACGGCCGCCCTCACCTTCGCGCCCTGGCTGCTGCACGACGGCCGCGCGGCCGACGTTCAACGCTTTGCGCTCGGCGTGGCCTCGGGCCAGCCACGCGCCGACGGCATGGTGCTCTGGACCCGCCTGATCGGTGCCGACCTGCCCGAACGGGTGCCGGTGCGCTGGGAACTGGCGCGCGACGAAAAATTTCGCGAGATCGCCGCGTTCGGTGTCGAATCGGCCGAGGGTTCCTGGGCCCACAGCGTGCACGCCGAGGTGGCGGGCCTGGCGCCCGGCCACTGGTACTGGTACCGCTTTTTCGCCCTCGGCCAGCAGAGCGCGGTCGGCCGCACCCGCACCGCGCCGGCCGCAACTGAGGCGGCTTCGCTGAAGTTCGCGATCGCGAGTTGCCAGCGCTGGGATGTGGGCCACTACGCGGCGTGGCGCCACCTCGCGAACGAAGAGCTCGACCTCGTGATGTTCCTCGGCGACTACATCTACGAATACGCCTCGCGGCCCGATTCGGTGCGTCAGACCGAAAGCAAAGCCACCGTCACCACGCTCGACCAGTACCGCGCGCGCTACGCCACCCACAAGAGCGACCCGGCCCTGCAGGCGGCGCATGCCGCCGCGCCGTGGCTCATGGTGTGGGACGACCACGAGGTCGCCAACGACTACGCCAACCTGCAGGGCCAGATGCTGCAACCCCACTTCAAGCTGCAACGCGCCGCCGCCTACCAGGCCTACTGGGAACACATGCCCTTCCCGAACGCGGCGCGGCCGAACGGTGCCGACATGCGCATCAGCGGCCGGCTCGACTGGGGCCGCCTGGCGCGCATCCACCTGCTCGACGACCGCCAGTACCGCGACGTGCAGGCCTGCCCCAAGC
The DNA here is from genome assembly GCA_039930465.1 of Burkholderiales bacterium. Classification (GTDB taxonomy): domain Bacteria; phylum Pseudomonadota; class Gammaproteobacteria; order Burkholderiales; family Burkholderiaceae_C; genus LMDS01. The sequence goes on along the minus strand of JBDTTU010000024.1, from coordinate 32,820 downwards.
CCGGCCGCGGCGGCTCGAATACCGTGTCACTGAAGGACTGCCCCGAGTTCCTCGACCCGAAGCGCACGCTGCTGGGCAGCGAGCAGGAACGCTGGCTCGCCAGCGGCTGGAGCCTGGACCGGCCGTGGAACCTGCTTGCACAGCAGACGTTGATGTCGCGTTTTTCATGGACCGACCCGGCCGGCAGTGGCGGCGCCACCTACTGGACCGACGGCTGGGACGGTTATGCGCCCGCCCGAAGCCGCCTGCTCGGAACGGTGGCAGAACGCAATGTGCCTGGTGTGGTGGTGCTCGGTGGCGACGTGCACGCGAACTACGTGGCCGACCTGAAAGCCGACTTCGACGACCCCGCCGGCAAGGTCATCGCCACCGAGTTCTGCGGCACCTCGATCAGTAGCCTGGGCATGGCGCAAAACCGTGTCGATGCGGCGCGGGCTTTCAACCCGCACGTGCACTACGGCCGCAGCGACCAGCGTGGCTACATGCACTTCGTGCTCGACGCGAAGCAGCTCAAGGCGAAGCTGCAGGTGGTCGGCGATGCGCTCGACCCGGCGAGTGGCATCGCCACCGCGGCGCGCTTCGTGGTCGATGCAGAGAAGCCGGGCGCGGTGGGCGCGTAGTTCACACCGGCGTCAACTTCGCCACCGACAAGGCCAGCCACTTCATGCCGTGGCGCCCGAAGTTCACCTGTGCGCGCGCGTCGACTCCCGAGCCTTCGAGCGTGACGATCACGCCTTCGCCGAACTTGTTGTGGAACACACTTTGGCCCGAACGCAGGCCGTGGCTCGGCGCTTTGGGCACCATCGGCGGCACGGCGTTCGACAGCCCGCTCACGTTGCCGGCACCGACCATCGAGCCGAGGCCCGAGCCACGCGCCCAGGCCGCCTGGTAGTCGCGGGCGAAGCCCGAGCCGAAGCCCTGGTTGCGCGGCGTGATCCACTTCAATGCGGCTTCGGGCAGTTCGTCGAAGAAACGGCTCTTGATGTTGTAGCGGGTCTGGCCGTGCAGCATGCGTGTCTGCGCGAAGCTCAGGTACAGGCGCTTGCGCGCGCGCGTGATGGCCACATACATCAGGCGGCGTTCTTCTTCCAGGCCGTCGGCATCCGATGCAGAGTTCTCGTGCGGGAACAGGCCTTCTTCCAGCCCGGTGATGAACACGCAGTCGAACTCCAGGCCCTTGGCTGAGTGCACCGTCATCAGCTGGATCGCGTCTTGCCCGGCTTGTGCCTGGTTGTCGCCGGCTTCGAGCGAAGCGTGCGTGAGGAACGCGGCCAGCGGCGACATGATCTCGCCGGTTTCGGCATCGGGCGCCAGCTCGGGCAGCGGCGTGACGATGCGGCCCGCGGCCGGTTGCGCGCCAGGCGTGTTGAACTCGGCACGACCCGCTTCACTGTTGCCATGTTCGTCGACCGGCAGCGCCACCGCGTCTTTGCCGAAGCCCTCTTGCGTGACGAAACCTTCGGCGGCGTTGACCAGTTCTTCCAGGTTCTCGAGCCGGTCCTGGCCTTCCTTGTCGGTCTTGTAAAACTCCAGCAGCCCCGAGGTGTGCAGCATGTGTTCGATGATTTCGCGCAGCGTGAGGCCGCGGGTGGCGTCACGCATCTTGTCGATCATCGCGACGAAGGCTTGCAGGTTGCCGCCGCCCTTGCCTGAGAGTGCACCGACACTCTGGTACAGGCTGCGACCGCTGGCACGGGCCGCATCTTGGAGTTGTTCGACAGTGCGTGCGCCGATGCCCCGCGTCGGGAAGTTCACGACCCGCAGAAAGCTCGTGTCGTCGCTCGGGTTCTCGATCAGGCGCAGATAACTCAACGCGTGTTTCACTTCGGCGCGCTCGAAGAAGCGCAGCCCGCCGTACACCTTGTAAGGCATGCCCGCATTGAACAGCGCACTCTCGATCACGCGGCTCTGCGCGTTGCTGCGGTAGAGCAGCGCGATGTCGCTGCGCGGTGTGCCTTCGCGGTGCAACTGCTGCGCTTCCTCGACGAACCATTGCGCTTCGGCGAAGTCGCTGGTGGCTTCACGCACCCGCACCGGCTCACCCGGCCCGGCTTCGGTGTGCAGGTTCTTGCCCAGGCGGCGCGTGTTGCGCGAGATCAGCTCGTTGGCGGTGTCGAGGATGTTGCCGAAGGAGCGGTAGTTGCGTTCGAGCTTGATGACCTGCTGCACCTTGAACTCGCGCTCGAACGACGCCATGTTGCCAACCTGTGCGCCGCGGAAGGCATAGATGCTCTGATCGTCATCGCCGACCGCAAAAACGGCAGCGTCGGGCCCCGCAAAGACCTTGAGCCACGCGTACTGCAGCTTGTTCGTGTCCTGGAACTCGTCGACCAGGATGTGCCTGAAGCGCCGCTGGTAGTGCTCGCGCAAAGCCTGGTTGTCGCGCATCAGCTCGTAGGTGCGCAGCATCAGCTCGGCAAAGTCGACCACGCCTTCGCGCTGGCACTGGTCTTCGTAGGCCTGGTACACCTGCACCAGCACACGCGATTGTTCGTCGCGCACTTCCACGTCTTTCGGGCGCCGGCCGTCTTCCTTCTGCCCGGCAATGAACCACGTGACCTGCTTCGGCACGAAGCGTTCATCGTCGAGATTCATCGCCTTGATCACGCGCTTCACGGCCGAGAGCTGGTCGCTCGAATCGAGAATCTGAAAACCCTGCGGCAAGGCCGCGAGCTTCCAGTGCGCACGCAGGAAGCGGTTGCACAGGCCGTGGAAAGTGCCGATCCACATGCCGCGCACGGGAATCGGCAGCATCGCGCCGAGGCGCGTGAGCATTTCTTTCGCGGCCTTGTTGGTGAAGGTCACGGCCATCACGCCGCCGGGCGAAAGCTGGCCGGTCTGGATCAGCCACGCGATGCGTGTCGTCAGCACGCGGGTCTTGCCGGAGCCGGCGCCCGCGAGGATGAGCGCCGGGCGTGCCGGCAGCGTCACCGCGGCGAGTTGTTCGGGGTTCAGGTTGTGCAGCAGCGCAGAGTCGTTGCCGCCTGGGGATTCAGAAGCCATCGGGGGGATTGTCAGGCACGCGCCAGGCCCGGTTCTTCAGGCCGCGGCCGTGTGGCAGGCACAGGCTTCGTCATGCGCGGCCTGCTGCAGCGACGCGACGATGCGGCACGCATCGCCGGGCTTCGCCGAAGCGCACTGCGCGCGCAGCCGCAGCAGCTGCGCCTCCAGCGCGTTCAGCGACACGAGTTTGGCGCGCACGCGCTCGATGTGGTCGTCGACCAGCGTATCGACCTCGTCGCAAGAAGCGACTGCGTCGTTCGCAAAAGCGGCGAGCCGCTTGATGTCGGCCAGCGGCATGTCGAGCGAGCGGCAGTGGCGGACGAAGTTGAGCTGCTCGACCTCGCGCTGCGCGTACTGCCGGTAACCGGCCTCGCTGCGCGGCGGCGCGGCCAGCAGGCCTTCGCGCTCGTAGTAGCGGATCGTCTCGACCTCGCAGCCGGTCGCCTTTGCCAGTTCACCGATCTTCATGGGGTTTTTCCAGGAATTGCTTGACCCTATAGTAGCTACAGGGTCTTGAATCGCGGTTCTGCACCTCGAAAGGCCCCAACAACATGTCTGCCCACTGCTGCGCCCCACCCCCGCCCTCGGCCGACCCAGCCTACCGCAAGGTGCTGTGGATCGCGCTGTTGCTGAATGCCACGATGTTCGCGGTCGAGATCGCCGCCAGCGCGCAGTCTGGATCGGTCTCGCTGCTCGCCGACGCGATCGATTTCTTCGGCGACGCGGCGAACTACGCGCTCTCGCTCGCCGTGCTGTCGATGGCGCTCGCCTGGCGCGCACGCGCCTCCTTGCTGAAGGCCGCTTCAATGGCCGGCTTCGGTGTCTTCGTGCTCGGCCGTGCGCTGTGGAGCGCACTGAACGGCGAACCACCGCAGCCGCTGACGATGGGCGCGGTGGCGCTGCTGGCACTGGCCGTCAACGTGCTCGTTGCATGGCTGCTCTACCGTTACCGCAACGGTGACTCGAACAAACGATCGGTCTGGATCTGCTCGCGCAACGATGCGATCGGCAATGTCGCGGTGGCGGCGGCGGCACTCGGCGTGTTCGGTACCGGTGCAGCCTGGCCTGATCTGTTGGTCGCGGCCAGCATGGCCGTGCTCGCGCTGACGGGCGCGTGGTCGGTCGTGCAGCAGGCGCGCGGCGAATTGCGCGGCGAATCGGAGAATTCACACGCGGCGCACGCCTGACTTCCACGGCCCGTCTTCCTTCACCGCCGGGGCACCCGTGCCGCGGTCCGGCGGGGCATCGGTCGATTCCGGAAGCCCCGCCATACCGGGCAGGTGCCAATTTGGCTCGGCGTCAACGACCGCGTGATGCCGATCGCGAATCGCTCCATGCCAAATCGGCCATCGAGAGATACCCGCACAACAGGCCCACGGGCCCGGACCTTGCTGATAACTTCACGGCCCGGCCGTGGCGTTCAATGGGAGGCGCGAACAGCCGGTACCAACCAAAAAACTCCGGAGGACGCACCACATGACTGAAGCAATCGGCGCCATCAACGGCATTATCTGGAGCCCCGCGCTCATCTACCTGTGCCTCGGCGTGGGGCTGTATTTTTCGATCCGCACCCGCTTCATGCAGGTGCGCGGAATCAAAGAGATGGTCCGGCTCATGTTCAAGGGCGAGAAGTCGCCCGCGGGCGTGTCGTCGTTTCAGGCCCTCGCGATGTCGCTTTCCGGCCGCGTCGGCACCGGCAACATCGCCGGCGTCGCGACCGCGATCACCTTCGGCGGGCCGGGCGCGGTGTTCTGGATGTGGATGGTGGCGTTTCTCGGCGCTTCGACCGCCTACGTCGAATCGACGCTCGGCCAGATCTACAAAGAGGTCGACGAAAACGGCCAGTATCGCGGCGGCCCCGCGTACTACATCGAGAAGGCGATGGGCCAGAAGTGGTATGCGTGGATCTTCGCTGTCGCGACCGCGATCGCCATGGGGCTGCTGCTGCCGGGCGTGCAGGCCAACAGCATCGCCCAGGGCGTGAACAACGCCTGGGGCGTGGCGCCCGAAGTGTCTGCTGGCGTGATCGTCGTCGCGCTCGCGTTCATCATCTTCGGCGGCGTCAAGCGCATCGCCAGCTTCGCCGAGGTGGTGGTGCCGTTCATGGCGCTCGGCTACATCCTGGTGGCGATCTTGATCGTCGCGATGAACGCCAGCCAGTTGCCAGCGATGATCGCGCTGATCTTCAAGAGCGCTTTCGGCGCCGAGGCCGGCTTTGGTGCGATGCTGGGCATGGCGGTGCAGTGGGGCGTGAAGCGCGGCGTCTACTCGAACGAGGCCGGCCAGGGCAGCGGCCCGCACCCGGCCGCTGCGGCCGAGGTCTCGCACCCGGCCAAGCAGGGCTACGTGCAGGCATTCTCGGTCTACATCGACACGCTGTTCGTCTGCTCGGCGACTGCGTTCATGGTGCTGTCGACCGGCAAGTACAACGTCAAGGCGCCCGACGGCACGATGCTCGTCAACAACCTGCCCGGCATGGAAACCGGCCCCGGCTACACCCAGGCTGCGGTCGAGTCGGTGCTGCCCGGATTCGGTGCCAGTTTCGTCGCGATCGCGCTGATGTTCTTCGCGTTCACGACCATCGTCGCGTACTACTACATGGCCGAGACCAACGTCTCCTACATCAACCGGCGCGTGCACCGGCCCTGGCTCAGCCTGCTGCTGAAGCTCGCGATGATGCTCGCGGTCGGCTACGGCGCGATCAAGAGCGCCGGCGCAGCCTGGGACCTGGGCGATGTCGGCGTCGGCGTGATGGCGTGGCTGAACATCATCGCGATCCTGATCCTGCAGAAGCCGGCACTGGCCTGCCTGAAGGACTACGAGGCACAGAAGAAGGCCGGGCTCGACCCGATCTTTGACCCGGATGCGCTCGGCATCCGCAATGCCGACCTGTGGCGCGAGATTCGGCAAAAGCAGCTTGCCGCCAAGCGGCAGGACCACAAGGCGCCCTGACGGCGCCGGCCGACTCTCAAGGAAACGTGGCTTTGCCACTTTCCTTGACCCCTGGGGGCGGGAATGACGACGTCATTTCCTGGGGGGCTCAAGACGGGTCGGCCACCGCCGCCGGCCCGCTCGGCCCTTCGCGCCGGCCGAGCTGGAAGAAGATGCCGGCGGCGAGCGCCGAGAGCGCGCCCATGCACAGGTAGGTGGCGTGGAAGGTGTGGACGACGTTGTTCGGGCCGACGTCACTCGCGATCGGGATCACCACCGGCGTGGTGAACGCCGCGAGCAACGCGCCGGCCGCCGCCACGCCCAGGCTCATCGAGAGCTGCATCACAACCGACAGCAGGCTGTTGCCGCCGCTCGCGCGCGCGTCGTCGAGGCTGCCCAGGGTCAGCGTGTTCATCGCAGTGAACTGCATCGAGTTGCAGATGCCGAAGAGCGCGAGGTAGACCAGGATCGCCGCATGCGGCGTGCTGCGGTCGACCATCGAGAAGCCAGCGATGAAGCAGCCCAGCAGCAGCGTGTTGATGACCAGCACGCGCCGGTAGCCGAAATGGTTGATCACGCGCTCGGCGACGAACTTCATCATCATCGCGCCGATCACGATCGGCACCATCGTCAAGCCGGCCGAGCTTGGCGAGTAGCCGAGGCCGACCTGCAGGAACAGCGGCGTGAGGAACGGCATCGCGCCGCTGCCCAGGCGCGCGAACAGGTTGCCCAGAATGCCGACCGAGAAGGTGGGAATCTGGAACAGCGTCAGGCTGAACAGCGGCTTGTCGGCGCGCGCCGCGTGCACCCAGTAAGCAGCCATCGCGGCCAGGCCGCCGATCACGAGCAGGATCGAGACCGGAGCGCTGATCGAACGCTCGCCCAGGCCCTGCAGCCCGAGCGTGACGGTGACGAGCCCGAGCGAAAACAGCACGAAGCCCATCCAGTCGAACTTCTGGCCAATCGGCCCGCGCAGGTCGGGCATGTAGCGCAGTGCTGCGAACACGCCGACGAGGCCGACTGGAATGTTGATCAGGAACACCCAGTGCCAGGACGCGACCTCGACCAGCCAGCCGCCGAGCGGCGGCCCGACCAGCGGGCCGACCAGGCCGGGAATCGTCACGAACGACAGCACCTTCAGCAGCTCGCTGCGCGGGAACGCGCGCAGGATCGTGAGCCGCCCGACCGGCAGCAGCAGTGCGCCGCCGATGCCCTGCACCACCCGCGCCGCCACCAGCCATGGCAGCGACGGCGAGATCGCGCACAGCAGCGAACCGATGCTGAACACCACGATCGCCGCGACGAACGCGCGCTGCGTGCCGAAGCGGTCGGCGAGCCAACCCGAGGCGGGGATGAAGAGGGCCACCGTCAGCATGTAGGCGATGACGATCGACTGCATGCGCAGCGGGCTCTCGCCGAGGTCTTTGGCCATCGTCGGCAGCGCGGTGTTCAGGATCGTGCCGTCCAGCGTCTGCATGAAGAACGCGATGGCGATGACCCAGGGCAGCAGGCGTTTCGTGGCGGGGTCAAGCAAGGGGCGGCTTCCGGCGGTGGCGATTGGGGTTCAGTGTAGGGCTCGGCCCACACCGCGCGGGCGGCGTAGAATTTGCCACCGGGCACGAATTTTTTCGCGCCCGGTTTTTTATTGGCGGCACGCAATCATGGAAATTTTCGACTACGACAACGTCTTGCTGCTGCCGCGCAAATGCCGCGTGGAAAGCCGCAGTGAATGCGATCCGTCGATCCAGTTCGGCGCGCACCGCTTCAACCTGCCGGTGGTGCCGGCGAACATGAAAACCGTGGTCGACGAACCGATCACCGAATGGCTGGCGGCGAACGGGTTTTTCTACGTGATGCACCGCTTCGATGTCGACAACGTCGTGTACGCGAAAAAGATGCGCGGCAAGGGCCTGATCGTGTCGTTGAGCTCGGGCGTGAAGGCGCCCGACTACGCGGTGATCGACCGCCTGGCCGCAGAAGGCGTGGGGGCCGACTACATCACCATCGACATCGCGCACGGCCACGCCGACAGCGTGCAGAAGATGATCGAGCACATCAAGAAGAAGCTGCCGGCGGCCTTCGTGATCGCCGGCAACGTGGCCACGCCCGAAGCGGTGATCGACCTGGAAAACTGGGGCGCCGACGCCACCAAGGTCGGCGTGGGCCCGGGCAAGGTCTGCATCACCAAGCTGAAGACCGGCTTCGGCACCGGCGGCTGGCAGCTCTCGGCGCTCAAGTGGTGCGCGCGCGTCGCGACCAAGCCGATCATCGCCGACGGCGGCATCCGCGATCACGGCGACATCGCCAAGAGCGTGCGCTTCGGCGCCTCGATGGTGATGATCGGCTCGCTGTTCGCCGGCCACGAAGAGTCGCCGGGCAAGACCGTCGAGGTCGACGGCAAGCTCTTCAAGGAGTACTACGGCTCGGCCAGCGACTTCAACAAGGGCGAGTACAAACATGTGGAAGGCAAGCGCATTCTCGAGCCGATCAAGGGCCGACTCGCCGACACGCTGCGCGAAATGCGCGAAGACGTGCAGAGCTCGATCTCTTACGGCGGCGGCACGAAGCTGGCCGACATCCGCAAGGTGAACTACGTGATCCTCGGCGGCGACAACGCGGGCGAGCACCTGCTGATGTAATCGCGGCCAATACAATTCGGTCACCATGACCGAACTCGCCAAATCGTTTGAACCGCAAGCCATCGAAGCCCGCTGGGCGCTGAAGTGGAATGAACCCGGCGCCTTCGCGCCCACGCTCGACCCCGGCAAGCCGTCGTTCAGCATCCAGCTGCCGCCGCCGAACGTGACCGGCACGCTGCACATGGGGCACGGTTTCAACCACACGATCATGGACGCGCTCACGCGCTACCACCGCATGAGCGGGTTCAACACGCTGTGGCTGCCCGGCACCGACCATGCGGGTATCGCCACCCAGATCGTGGTCGAGCGCCAGTTGCAGGACGAAGGCAAGAGCCGCCACGACATCGGCCGCGCAAAGTTCATCGAGCGCGTCTGGGACTGGAAGGCGCACAGCGGCAACGTCATCACCTCGCAGATGCGGCGCATGGGCGACACGGTCGACTGGTCGCGCGAGTACTTCACGATGGACACGACCCAGTCGGCCGTCGTCAACGAGACCTTCGTGCGCCTCTACGAAGAAGGCCTGATCTACCGCAAGAAGCGGCTCGTGAGCTGGGACCCGGTGCTGCGCTCGGCGGTCTCCGACCTCGAAGTCGAGAGCGAAGAGGAAGACGGCTTCCTCTGGCACATCCGTTACCCGCTGGCCGACGGCTCAGGCTCGCTGGTGGTCGCAACGACCCGGCCCGAGACCCTGCTCGGCGACACCGCCGTGATGGTGCACCCCGACGACGAGCGCTACACCGCCTTTGTCGGCAAGCAGGTCTCGCTGCCGCTCTGCAACCGCACGATCCCGGTGATCGCCGACACCTATGTCGACCGCGAGTTCGGCACCGGCGTCGTCAAGGTCACGCCGGCGCACGATGCGAACGATTACGCGGTTGGTCTGCGCCACAAGTTGCCGATCATCGGCGTGCTCGCGCTCGACGCGACGGTCAACGACAACGCGCCAGAGGCGTATCGCGGCCTCGACCGCTTCGTTGCCCGCAAGCGGGTGGTCGCCGACCTCGATGCGCTCGGCCTGCTGGTCGAGACCAAGAAGCACAAGCTGATGGTGCCGCGCTGTGCGCGCACCGGGCAGGTCGTCGAGCCGATGCTGACCGACCAGTGGTTCATGGCGATGACGCAGCCGGGGCGCGACGGCGAGTCGATCGCCGGCCGCGCCATCCGTGCGGTCGAGAACGGCGATGTGCGTTTCGTGCCGCCGCAGTGGGTGAACACCTGGAACCACTGGATGGGCGGCATCCAGGACTGGTGCATCTCGCGCCAGCTCTGGTGGGGCCACCAGATTCCCGCTTGGTACGGCAGCGGCGGCGAGATTTTCGTCGGCCGCAACGAAGACGAAGCGCGCACCAAAGCCGAAGCCGCGGGCTACGTCGGCACGCTGCGGCGCGACGAAGACGTGCTCGACACCTGGTACTCGGCCGCACAGTTTCCGTATTCGACCCTCGGCTGGCCAGCGAAGACGATCGAACAGGACCTGTTCCTGCCGTCGACCGTGCTGGTGACCGGCTTCGACATCATCTTTTTCTGGGTTGCCCGGATGATCATGATGACGCTGCATTTCACCGGCAAGGTACCGTTCCGCAACGTCTACATCCACGGCCTGGTGCACGACGCGCAAGGCAAGAAGATGAGCAAGAGTGAGGGCAACGTGCTCGACCCGGTCGACCTGATCGACGGCGTCGATCTCGACACCTTGGTGAAGAAGTCGACCGTCGGCCTGCGCAAGCCCGAGATGGCGCCCAAGGTCGCTGCGCGCGTAAAGAAAGAATTCCCGGAAGGCATGCCGGCCTATGGCGCCGATGCGCTGCGCTTCACGATGGCCTCGTACGCCAGCCTGGGCCGCAACATCAACTTCGACACCAAACGCTGCGAGGGGTATCGCAACTTCTGCAACAAGCTCTGGAACGCCTCGAAGTTCGTGCTGATGAATTGCGAGGGCCAGGACTGCGGGCTGAAGGAACACACCAAGGCCGAGTGCGCGCCCGGCATGCCGGCGCACGGCTACCTGAAGTTCAGCCCGGCCGACATGTGGATCACGAGCGAACTGCAGCGGGTCGAAGCCGCGGTCGAACAAGGCTTTGCCGACTTTCGCCTCGACAACGTGGCCAACACGATCTACTCGTTCGTGTGGGACGAGTACTGCGACTGGTACATCGAGATCGCAAAAACGCAGATCGCGGTGGCCAAAGAAGCCGACAACGAGCCGCAACAACGCGCCATCCGCCGCACGCTGATCCGCGTGCTGGAAACGGTGTTGCGTTTGATGCACCCGATCATGCCGTTCATCACCGCCGAGCTGTGGGAAACGGTGGCCACGGTGGCCGGCCGCAAGGCGCCGGGTGCGAGCATCGTGACCGCGGCCTACCCGAAAGCGCAGCTCGACCGTGTCGATGCGAAGGCCGATGCCTGGGTCGCCAAGCTGAAAGGCGTGGTCGGTGCCTGCCGCGCGCTGCGCAGCGAAATGAGCCTGTCGCCGGCTGCGCGCGTGCCGCTCTACGTGATCGGCGACGCGGCGTTCATCGACGAGGCTGCCTCGCTGCTGAAGGCGCTCGCCAAGGTCTCTGAAGTAAAACTGTTCGCCGACGACGCTTCTTTCGCGCAAGCCACGCGCAGCGCAGCCGTGGTGGTGCAGGGAGAGTCGCGTCTGGCTTTGCATGTAGAGGTCGACGTGGCGGCCGAGACCGAACGCCTTGGCAAAGAGATCATGCGTTTGCAGGGCGAGATCATCAAAGCACAAGCCAAGCTCGGCAACGAAAGCTTTGTGGCCCGCGCCCCGGCGGCCGTGGTCGAACAAGAAAAGCTTCGCGTCGCGGAATTCAGCGCAACTGTGGTTCGCCTGCAAGATCAAGCGGCACGCCTGGCGACGTCGGCCTGAAGCCGCGCGCCGAAGGCGGGTTGCCGGTCAGCAGCTCGTCGATGCGCTTGACCACCGCCCAGGCGCTGCGCAGGCGCGACTCGCGCGTGGTGCTCGCCAGCCGTGGCGTGACCTGCAGGTTGGGCGCCCCCGACAAGGGCCGGTGCGCTTCGAGCGCGCCCGGTTCCAGGCTGTCGAGCCAGGCTGCGGCGATGCGCCTGCTGCTCAGCGCCATCGCGAGCGCCGCTTCGTCGAACAGCTCGGAATGCGCGATGCTGACCATGACCTGCCCTGGCTTGCAGGCGTGCAGCAGCCGCTCGCCGAGCAGGCCCCGGTAGCGGCTGAAATAGTTGAGCTGCACGCACACCGCATCGGACTGGCCAAGCAGTTCGCGCAGCCCCAGCGGCTCGATCTTCCAGCGGCCCCAGACCGCATCGTTGGCATGCACCGAAGGGTCGTAGCCGACCACACGCGAACCGAAACCGGCCAGCATCTGCGCCGTGGTGCGCGCAGCCGGCGCCATGCCGATCAGGCCCACTGTGGCGGCGCCGATCTCGCGCCCGACCCAGCCGCTGTCCATGCCTTCGGCCGGCACACGGCGCAGCAGCGAAAGCACCGCGCCGATCATGAATTCGGCCTCGGCCCGCGCCGTGGCAGTGAAGCTGCGCACCACCTCGATGCCGGCACGCGCGCACAGGTCGAGGTCGATGTTCTCGGCGCCGGCGTTCACACGCCCTACGGCACGCAGCAGGGGCGCGTTGAACAGGGCCTGCGAGTCGAGCGTGACCGAAGGCGGCACGATCGTGGCGCGCACGTCATGCAGCGCGTCGCGAAAGGCGCGCGGGTCGAGTGCGAGTTCGGGGGCGACCAGCAATTCATGGCGCGCATGCAACCAGTCCATCACTTCGGCTTCGAGGCTGTCGACGATCAACAGGTCCATGCTGGGAGGGGGCCTTGTCTTACAGGAGCGGTGGTGATGTCGTGCCAGAATTCAGGCATGACACGACCGGATTGTAAGTAGATGTTAGTCACTCGCGCGATTTTTCCGGTGGCCGGGCTCGGCACCCGTTTTCTTCCGGCCACCAAGGCCCAGCCGAAAGAGATGCTGCCTGTCGTGGACAAGCCGCTGATCCAGTATGCGGTGGAAGAGGCTTATGCGGCAGGGGTGCGGCAAATGATCTTTGTGACGGGCCGTCACAAGCGCCCCATCGAAGACCATTTCGACATGACCTATGAGCTCGAAATGGCGCTCGAACAGTCGGGCAAGGAAGAGCTGCTCAAGGTGGTGCGCAGCGTGAAGCCCGACGACATGGAATGCATCTACGTGCGCCAGGCTCAGGCGCTGGGCCTGGGCCACGCGGTGATGTGTGGGCAGAGCCTGGTGGGCGACCACCCCTTCGCCGTGATATTGGCCGACGACCTGATGGTCGGAGACCCGCCGGTGCTGCAGCAGATGGTCGAGCAGTTCAACGAATGGCGGGTCTCGATCCTGGCGGTGCAGGAAGTACCCGCCGAGCAGACTCGACGTTATGGCATCGTCGCCGGCACACCGGTCAACGAGCGCCTGCTCGACGTGACCGGCATCGTCGAGAAACCGGCACCCGAAGACGCGCCTTCGCGCCTGGGCGTGGCCGGCCGCTACATCCTCACGCCGGGTGTTTTCCACGAGATCGCCACGCAGCCACGAGGTGTGGGCGGCGAGATCCAGTTGACCGACGGTATCGCGGCACTGCTGCGCCGCGAGAAAGTGTTCGCTTACCGCTACGAAGGCCGGCGCTTCGACTGCGGCAGCAAGGAAGGCTTTCTGGAAGCCAATGTGGCGCTGGCGCTCGACCACCCGCAACTCGGGCCGGGCTTTCGCGCCTACCTCAGGTCACTCGATATCTGAGCGGCTCAGCGCCGCCGGATGTAGTGCACGAACTCTTCGTTCTCGCTCGTCTGCGAAACGAGTTCGTTGCCGGTCTGGCGGGCGAAGGCCTGGAAGTCGCGCGTCGAGCCCGGGTCGGTGGAAACCACCTTCAGCACTTCGCCGCTGTGCATGTCGGTCAGGGCCTTCTTGGCCTTCAGGATGGGCAGCGGGCAGTTCAGCCCGCGCGTGTCGAGTTCTTTCTGGGCGTGCATCGCTGATCCTTGGGTGTTGCCTGGAGAGTTTAGGTCGGCGCCGGCCCGGGCCGCGGCGGCAGCTCGGCCCACTGCGGCGTGATGCCACGCGCGGTCAACCAGTCGGCCACCGCGTAGCCGGTGCCGGCGCGCCAGCACTTGATGTCTTCGGGCCGGTAGAAGCGGTATTCGGCCAACTCGGGCGAGAGCAGCACCTCACCGCGCGCCACCACGTGGTAGGCGATGATGATCTGATTCATGCGCTGGAAGTCGTACACGCCGATCAGCTTGACCGAATCGGCTTGCAGGCTCGTTTCTTCCAGCACCTCGCGCGCGATTCCAGCTTCCGGTGTTTCGCCCGCTTCCATGAAACCGGTGATCAGCGCGAACATCTTGCCGGGCCACGCAGCGTTTCGCGCCAGCAGCACCTGGCCGTCGCGGTCGGCCATTTCGATCACGGCGGCGAGCACCGGGGTCGGGTTGTTCCAGTGCGTCCAATCGCAGGCCGGGCAACGCATGCGGGCCTTCGGGCCACCGTCTTCTTCCTGCGAAAGCAGTTGCAGCGGCGTGGCGCAGTTGGGGCAAAAGTTGAATTGATGAGCCATGGGCACCTTCAGGCCGGGAACACACCGGTGGAAAGATAACGGTCGCCGCGGTCGCAGACGATGAACACGATGGTCGCGTTCTCGACCGTCTTCGCGATCTGCAATGCAACCCAGCACGCCCCCGCCGCCGAGATGCCGGCGAACAGGCCTTCTTCGCGCGCCATGCGCCGCGCCATGTCTTCGGCGTGGGCCTGGCTCACAGAGACCATCTCGTCGATCCATGTGGGGTCGTAGATCTTCGGCATGTAGGCCTCGGGCCACTTGCGGATGCCCGGAATGCGCGAGCCTTCGCTCGGCTGAGCGCCGATCACACGCACCGCCTTGTTCTGCTCCTTCAGGTAACGCGAGGTGCCGGTGATGGTGCCGGTCGTGCCCATCGCGCTGACGAAGTGCGTGACCTGGCCCGCCGTGTCGCGCCAGATCTCGGGGCCGGTGGTTTCAAAGTGGACGCGCGGGTTGTCGGCGTTGGCGAACTGGTCGAGCACACGGCCCTTGCCGTCGCGCTGCATCTGTTCGGCCAGATCGCGTGCGTATTCCATGCCGCCCGAGCGTGGCGTGAGGATCAATTCGGCGCCAAAGGCCTTCATCGTCTGCGCGCGTTCGATGCTCAGGTCTTCCGGCATGATCAGCAGCATGCGGTAGCCGCGGATCGCCGCGGCCATGGCGAGTGCGATGCCGGTGTTGCCCGAGGTCGCTTCGATCAGCGTGTCGCCAGGCCGGATGTCGCCGCGCTCTTCGGCCCGCCTGATCATGCTGATGGCAGGCCGGTCTTTCACCGAGCCGGCCGGGTTGTTGCCTTCGAGCTTGCCAAGAATGATGTTGCCGCGCGCGGCGTTCTCGGTGCCCGGCACACGCACCAGGCGCACCAGCGGCGTGTTGCCGATGATGTCTTCGACGCTGCCGTAGTGGGGGGTTGTTGTGCTCATCGACTCTCCTCGGCCGCGATTGTCGCAGGGGCAGAGAAAGAGCGTGGTGCCTCGGGTCGGAATCGAACCGACACTCCTTGCGGAACGGGATTTTGAGTCCCGCGCGTCTACCGATTTCGCCACCGAGGCCGGTGCTGTAGAGGCGCGAATTCTGCCATACGGCACAAAGCCCGTGCCCTTGAAATCAACACCCCCGACCCGACCCTTAGACTCTGCATTCCCGCCGACCACCGGAAACCTGCGCATGCCGCCGATCCCCCCAGTCACCCAAGCCCTGCTGCTGATCAACGTGGCGATGTTCTGCATCGACCTGTTCCTTGGCCGCTGGTTCACCCAGCTGCTGGCGCTGTGGCCGCTGGGCGCGGGTTTCCTGCCTTGGCAGGTCGTGAGCTACTCCTTCCTGCACGGCAACGTCTCCCATCTGTTCTTCAACATGCTCGGCCTGTGGATGTTCGGTGCCGAACTCGAACGCCTCTGGGGACCGAAGCGCTTCCTGCAGTTCTATTTCGCCAGCGTGTTAACGGCTGCGGCGGCGCAACTCGCGGTCGCCGCGATCAGCGGCGATGTGTACCCGACGGTCGGTGCGTCAGGCGGCTTGTTCGGCCTGCTGCTGGGCTTCGGCATGATGTTTCCGAACCGCACGATCGTGCCGCTGTTTCCACCGATCCCGATGAAGGCTAAGGTTTTCGTGGCGGTCTTCGGCGGTCTCGAACTGCTGTTCGGCGTGTCGGGCGCGATGCCGGGCGTGGCGCATTTCGCTCACCTGGGCGGCATGCTCGGCGGCTTCCTGATGATTCGCTACTGGCAGGGGCGCTCGCCGTTCGGCAAACGCTGATCAGTAACCGCGCCGCCGGTCCACCGTCTGCGGTGGCTGCTCGCCACGCTGCACGCAGCGCAAGCCCGCCACGAACTGCTTTGCAATCGTCTCGGGCGAAGACTGCGCCGCGATGTGCGGTGTGATCGTGATGCCGGGCACCTCCCACAGCGGGTCGTCGGCAGCCATCGGTTCGTTGCACTGCACGTCGAGCGCCGCGCCGGCGAGATGGCCGTTGCGTACCGCATCGATCAGGTCAGCCTCGACCACATGTTCGCCGCGTGCGATGTTGATCAGGTAGCTGCCCTGCGGCATCCGGGCGAACGCACCCGCGTCGAGCAGCCCACGTGTCTGCGGCGTGAGCGGCAAGGCGCAGACGACGATGTCGCTGCTCGAGAGCAGCGCCTCGAGCGCGCCGCCGCTGCTGCGGCTCCAGCCGCGCACGTCGAAGCCCACGCTGTCGAGCAGCCGCGCAACGACTCCGCCCATCTCGCCCATGCCGAGCACGGCGACGCGGCTGCGCACCACGGCAACGGGTTGGCGCCGCCACGCGTGTTCGCGCTGCAGCTGTTCGTACATCACGAGCTCGCGCGCATGGCGCAGCGCCATCATCACGACGAACTGCGCGATGCCATGGCCCTGCTCGGTGTCGACGATGCGCGACACGTTCACGTGGGCCGCGAGTTCGGGCACCAGCAATTTGTCGACGCCGGCCGCCACCGCGCACACCCACTTCAGCTTCGGCAAGCGCGCCGCCACACCGCGCGGAAAGCGCCAGCCGAGTACGACCTCGACCTCGGCGAGTTCGGCGTCGCTGATGTCGGCACGCCAGGGCAGCAAGTCCACGCCAGGGTCGACGGCGTGGATCGCGTGGGTGAAATAACCAGCGGGCATCGGGTCGGTGAGCAGCAAGGTTTTCATGGGTCGGGGCTGGTTTTGCTATCAGGCGATCGCTTGCTTGCTTTCGTCAGGCGAGCAGGCCCTGCTCTGCGGTCGGGTAACGCAAGCGCAGACGCAATTCGCGCTTGAGGCGCACGTTCGTCAAGCGCCGTGATTCGCCCATGAAGCTGAGCTGCATGGGCGACATCTGCGCGGCTGCCTGTTCCCGCGTGATGCGTGGCGGGCGTGTTGATGCGCACAAGTCGGCGGCCAGATCGAAATAGTCGCCCATCTTCATCTGGGTGTCGTCGCAAACGTGCAGCACGCGTTGCGGCAGGCCGCGGTGCAGCGCTGCGACACAGGCGCGCGCCAGATCGTCGGCGTGGATGTGGTTGGTGTAGACATCGTCGTCAGCCACCAGCACCGGCGCGCCGCGCGCCAGCCGTTCGCGCGGGTGGCCGCCCTCGCGGTCGCCGGCGTAGATGCCGGGAACGCGCAGCAGCGTGACGCAAACGCCGAAAGCTCGCCCGAACCAGCGCAGCCGGTGTTCGGCGTCGACTCGGCGCCGCGCCCGATCGGTTGCCGGATTCACCGCACGCGTTTCATCGAAACAGGCCCCGGCGCAATCGCCGTACACGCCGGTCGTGCTGGCGTACACGATGCGACGCAAGCGGCCCTGGCGCGCCAGCGCTTGCAGCAGGTGGCGCGTGCGCTCGTCGGCGGTGCCGCTGCCTTGCGGTGGTGCAAGGTGCAGCACGGCGTCGGCCAGGCCGGCCAAGCGCGCCAGCGTGCTGGCGTCGTCAAGGTTGCCCGGCAATGGCACGGCACCGGCAGCACGCAACACCTCGACCCGCGCCGGGCTCGAAGTGAGCGCCATCACGCGCCAGCGCCCGCGCAACAGCCGCAGCACACGCAGGCCCACATCGCCGCAGCCGACGATCAGCAGGGTGGGTCGTTTCAGGTGCGTCGGCAGGTGGGTCACGGGGCCATCGATGTGCGGGCAGAATCGCCCCTCTGTCCGAGAGTTTCGCCCAAAAGATCACCATGACCTTCACCGTCACCGTCCAGCCCAGCGGGCGCAGCTTCAGCGTCGAACGCGACGAACCCGTGCTGAGTGCCGCCATTCGCCAAGGCGTGGGCTTGCCCTACGGATGCAAGGACGGCGCCTGCGGCTCGTGCAAGTGCCGCCTGCTCGAAGGCCGCGTGATCCACGGCGTGCACCAGTCCAAAGCACTCAGCGCCGAAGAAGAAGCTGCGGGCTGGATGCTCACCTGCCAGGGCGCCGCACAAACCGACCTGGTGCTTGAGGCCCGCACCGTGCCCGGTGCCGGCGAGTTCCCGGTGCGCAAGATGCCGAGCCGGGTGACGAGCATCACCCGACCCGCGCCCGACGTGGCCATCCTCCAGATGCAGTTGCCGGCCAACGACTTGCTGCAATACCACGCCGGGCAGTATGTCGAGTTCGTCCTGCGTGACGGCGCGCGTCGAAGCTACTCGATGGCCAATGCGCCCCACACGCAGGTGCAAAAGCCGGGCATCGAACTGCACGTGCGCCACCTGCCCGGCGGCAAGTTCACCGACCATGTTTTCGGCGCCATGAAGGAAAAGGACATCCTTCGCATCGAAGGCCCGTTCGGCAGTTTTTTTCTGCGCGAAGACAGCGACAAGCCGATGATCCTGCTCGCCTCGGGCACCGGCTTCGCACCGATCAAGGCCATCATCGAACATCTGCAGTTCAAGAACAGCCAGCGCCACGCACTTCTCTACTGGGGCTGCCGCAGCAAGGTCGACCTCTACCTGCACGACTGGGCCTTGAACGCGGCCGCACAGATGCCGAACCTGCAGTACATCCCGGTGCTGTCAGAGGCGAAGCCCGAAGAGGCGTGGGCCGGCCGCACCGGCTTCGTTCACCAGGCCGTGCTGCACGACCACCCGAATCTGATGAATCATCAGGTTTATGCCTGCGGCGTGCCGATCATGGTCGAGTCGGCCCAGCGTGACTTCGTGATGAAAGCCGGCCTGCCCGACGACGAGTTCTACGCTGACTCGTTCACTTCCGAAGCGGACAAGCACGGCGCATGAACCAGCCCGCGGCCGCGGCGCGTTATGGCATCGTTGCGATCGGCTTTCACTGGCTGCTCGCGCTGATGATCTTCGGCTCGCTCGGCGTGGGCCTGTACATGTACGACCTGCCGTTTTCGCCACTGCGGCTGAGGCTCTTCAACTGGCACAAGTGGGCCGGCATCACGATCCTGACGCTGTCGGCCTTGCGCCTGCTGTGGCGCCTGTCGCATCGGCCTCCGGCACTGTCGGCAAGCGTGCTGGCGGCCATGCCGTTGTGGCAGCAGCGTGCCCACACGGCGACCCACGGCGTGCTCTACCTGCTGTTTTTCGCGGTGCCGCTTTCAGGCTGGGCCTACAGCTCGGCCACGGGTTTTCAGATCGTCTGGTTCGGCGTGCTGCCGCTGCCAGACTGGGTGAGCGTGAACAAGGAATGGGCCGAAGCGGTGCTCAAGCCGCTGCACGCTGCCTTCGCTTTGACGCTGGCCGCGCTGGCCTTTTTGCATGTGGCGGCGTCGCTGAAGCACCAGTTCGTCGATGCCGATGGCTTGTTCTGGCGCATTTGGCCACGGGGAGAGAAGCAGTGAAGTCATTCATCGGCATCGTCATGGCCGCGTCGTGCCTGCTCGCTGGCACAGCAGCGTTCGCGCAAGCGCCCGCGAAGCTGCTGCCGGCGCAAAGCGAAATCGCCTTCGTCAGCAAGCAGATGGGTGTGCCGGTCGAAGGTGTGTTCAGGAAGTTCGATGCCCGCATCGAGTTCGACCCGAAGAAGCCGGAAGCCGGCAACGTGAGTTTCACGATCGACACCGGCAGCGCCTCGCTCGGCATCGCGCAGACCGATGCCGAGTTGCCCAAACCCGAGTGGTTCAACGCGCCGAAGTTTCCGCAGGCCACGTTCCAGTCGAATGCGATCAAGGGCTTGGGCGGTGGCAGGTTCGAGGTCGCCGGCAAGCTCACGATCAAGGGCAAGGTGCGTGATGTCGTCGTGCCGGTCGGCGTGACACAAAGCGCGGGCAGCTCGGTCGCCGCCGGAAGCTTCACGATCAAGCGGCTCGAATTCAAAATCGGCGAAGGCGACTGGGCCGACACCGGGATGGTCGCCAACGACGTGCAGGTTCGCTTCAAACTCACGCTCACCGGGCTCGGCCCGCTTTGAAACCAGACGACACCCACATGCAAAGACGCTCGCTGCTCATCACCACCCTGGCCACCGGCCTGTTGCCCGCGGGCATGGCGCAAGCCCAGCCCAAGATCATTCGCCTGATCGTGCCTTACCCGCCGGGCGGCCCGCTCGACATCGTGGCGCGCGCGCTCGCCGAGAAAGTGCAGGCGAGCCTCGGCAACGTGATCGTCGAGAACCGCCCCGGCGCCGGTGGCAACCTCGGCGCCGACCTCGTTGCCAAGGCCGCGCCCGACGGCAACACGATCGTGATGGGGGCGGTGGCCACGCACGCCATCAACCCCTGGCTCTACGCGAAGATGCCCTACGACTCGGCGCGTGACTTCACGCCGATCACCGGCGTCGCGCAGGTGCCCAACGTGTTGGTGATGAACCCGCAGAACGCCGCCAAGCTCGGCATCGACAGCGTCGCCGACCTGGTGGCTTACGCCCGCAAGAACCCGGGCAAGCTGAACTACGGCTCGGGCGGCATCGGCAGCGCCGGCCACCTCGCGGGCGAGATGTTCAAGGCCCGCGCGGGCGTGTTCATGGTTCACATTCCCTACGCCGGTGGCAACCCGGCGCAGTTGGCCCTGCTGTCGGGCCAGGTCGATCTGAATTTCGACAACCTCGCCGCGGCCTCGGCCAACATCAAGGCCGGCAAGCTCAAGGCCATGGCCGTGACGACAGCTGCTCGTGCCAGCGCCCGCCCCGAGCTGCCCACGGTCGCCGAGGCCGGACGGGACTTCGGCCTGGCCGGCTTCGACATCAACACCTGGTTCGGCCTGTTCGGCCCGGCGAAGTTGCCGGCCGACGTGACGCAGCGACTGAACCAGGCCTTCGTCGACGCGCTGAACTCGCCCGAGCTGCGCGCCCGCCTGGCCACGCTGCTGGCCGAACCGGTGCCTTCTTCGCCGGCGCAGTTCGGCGAGTTCGTGAAGAGCGAGCTGGCCAAGTACAAAACGCTGGTGAAGGCTTCGGGCGCGCGGGTCGAGTGAACGAAGCGCAGGCTTGGGGGAAATCCCCCCAGGTCAGCGCCCGCGCAGCGTTGAAGCGCGGCGGTAGCGCCACTATGATGCGCTGGCGTTCCTGCTCACCCACGGAGGTCACCCCATGATGAAAAGAAATCTCGAAATCACCGCTGCGCTGATGGCAGCCTGCGTGCTGGCCGCCTGCCAGACCACGCAGGGCGGCGCCGCGCCGGCCCCCGCCCCCGCAGCGGCCGCCCCGGTGCCGCCGAAGTCGCAGGCCGAAGGCGACACACGGCACGTGAAGGGCATCAACGACTGGGAAGGCGACATCACCGGCAGGCCCGGCCCGGGCAGCCGCTTCACGCAGTTGCAGATCGGCATGCCGATGCGGCAGGTGACCGACCTCGTTGGCGCCCCGACCGATCAGGGTGCCTACGTCACCGGCAAGGCCTGGATCCCGTTCTACTTCGGCGGCGACCGTTACCGCCACGAGCTGGTCTACAAAGGCCAGGGCCGATTGATCTTCGCCGGCGGCAACGGCTGGCGCGGCAGCCACGGCAGCGGCAACCTGATCTGGATCATCCACAACCCGGCCGAGAGCGGTTACCGCTGACACAGGCGGGCGACGCTCGCGATCACAAGCCGGCCTGCGGGCCGGCTTGTGCGTTGTGCCGGCGCGCCAGTGCAGGGCTCCCCGGCGAAGTGCTTTGGTAAACTCCGCGCACTGGCTTTTCCAGTCTTTCGACCCTTCTTTCCCGGCGTTGCCCGCATTATTTTTCACGGCACGACGACAGACGCCACACGGACTCCACGCACGCATGACTTCTGTCCAAACCGATTCGCAGCGCGAAGTTGCCGCGCTCCTGGTCGAGGCCCTGAACCTCGACATCCCCGCCGACAGCATCGACCCGCAAGCGCCCCTGTACGGCGAAGGCCTGGGCCTGGACTCGATCGACATCCTCGAGGTGGCGCTGGTCGTCTCGCAACGCTACGGCTTTCAGCTGCGTTCCGACGATGAAGACAACATCCGCATCTTCACGTCGCTGGCCAGCCTGACCGAGCACATCACGACCCACCGCGTCGGCTGAGCACAGCCGCGATGCGCATGCGCTACGTCGTCATCGCGCTCGTCGCCGCCGCCTACATCTTCGGCTCGCAGTGGCTGATGACGAGCGCGCCCGAGTCGGCCTGGGTCGCAGTGGCGTTGCTGTCGCCGATGCTGGTGGTGGTGGTGCTCGGTGCTTGGCGCGCAAAATACCGCTGGCTCAGCGTGGGCGCCACAGTGTTGCTGGTCGGGCTGTGTGCGGCCGCGTTGTTCGGCGCCCATGTCTCGGCCCAGGCGCTGTACCTGGCACAGCACATCGGCGTGAACCTGTTTCTCGGCGCCTGGTTCGCGAGCACCTTGCGCCCCGGCGCGCAAGCGTTGATCTCGCAGCTCGCGGCACGGGTGCGCCACCTAACGCCCGGCAAGGCGCTCTACACCCGCAAGCTCACATTCGCGTGGGTCGTGTTCTTCGTCGGCATCGTCGTGGTTTCGGTCGGCTTGTACACGCTGGCGCCGTTCGACGCCTGGGCGCTGTTCGCCAACGTCGGCACGCCGGTCGCGGTGGGCGCCATGTTCGTCGGCGAGTACCTGCTGCGTTACCGCCTGCACCCGGAATTCGAGCGCACAACGCTGGGCGATGCCATTCGTGCCTACCGGCAAGGCACGGGCCATGTCAATCCCGTGGTCCCCGCACCGGCCCGCAGCGACGCCGCGAAATGAACGGCCTGCCCTTGATCCGGGGTGACGACCTCGACCTGCCGATCGCCTGGCGCGACGGCGAGCCCGTCACCCGGCGCCGTTATCTCGCCGACGTGAACACGCTTTGCGCCCTGCTGCCCGGCACCGGGCCGATGTTGAACGTGACCGCCGACCGCTACCACTTCGCCGTGGGTCTGGGCGCGGCCATGGTGCGCGGGCAGGACAACCTGATGCCGCCGAACCACACGCCCGACATGGTGGCGCGGCTGCGCAGCCTGTTCCCTTCGGCCTACGGTCTGGCCGACGAAGCCGCGCCGCCGGTGCAACTGCCGATGGTCTGGCACCCGGGCGAACCTGCGGCCGAACCGGCGGCCGATGAAGTGCCTCGCATCGATGCCGACGCGCTCGTGGCCCAGGTGCTCACCTCGGGTTCGACCGGCGCGCCGGTGCCGCACGCCAAGCGCTGGGGCCTGCTCGTCAACAACACCCGCGCCGGTGTGCAGCGCCTGGCCGAGCAGATGGGCCTGGCCGACCTGGCCGGCGTCACGCTCGTGGCCACGGTGCCGCCGCAGCACATGTACGGCTTCGAGTCGACCGTGCTCGTGGCCCTGCTCGGCGGCGCCGCGTTCGACGCCGAACGCCCGTTCTACCCGGCCGACATCGCCCGGGCGCTGGCGCGTGCGCCGCGCCCGCGCATGCTGGTGACCACACCGTTCCACCTGAAGACACTGCTCGACTCTGGCATCTCTTTGCCGCCGATCGACCTCACGGTGTGCGCCACCGCACCGCTCTCACCGCAGCTCGCCACGCGTGCCGAAGCGGCACTGGCCGCGCCGCTGATGGAGATCTACGGCTGCACCGAGGCCGGCCAGGTCGCGTCGCGCCGCACCACCGACGGCCCCGAGTGGCACACCTACGAAGGCCTGCGCCTCAGCGGCGACGCCGACCAGGCCGTGGTGCAAGGTGGCCATGTGCCAGAGCCCACGCTGCTGGCCGACGTGCTCGAGGTGATCGACGCGCAGACCTTTCGCTTGCTCGGCCGCTCCAACGACCTGATCAACATCGCCGGCAAGCGCAGTTCGCTCTCGCACCTGAATTACCACCTGAACTCGATCGCCGGCATTCACGACGGCAGCTTCTGGCTGCCGCCCGGCGAGCCGGCCCAGGGCATCGTGCGGCTCACGGCGTTCGCGGTCGCGCCCGGCATCGAGCCGGCCGCGTTGCACGAGCACATCGCCAGCGCGTTGCGCCAGCGTGTCGACGCGGCCTTCCTGCCACGCCGCGTCATTGCGGTGCCTGCGCTGCCGCGCGAACCCACCGGCAAGCTGCCGACCGGGCCGTTCAACGCCTGGGCGGCCGACGTGCTGGAACGCCTGTCGCGCCAGCCGCGCGGCTGAAGACGCCATGCACAGCGTCACCTGGCGCGTCGCGCCCGACCACCCCACGTTCGCTGGCCACTTTCCGGGGCAACCCCTGTTGCCCGGCGTGGTGCTGCTCTCTGAAGTGGTCGAAGCGGCGCTGGCCGAGCCGGCGCTGGCCACCCTGCTCGGCCCAGCCCCGCGCCTGGGCGCCGCCAAGTTTCTGGCGCCGGTGCGCCCCGGCGCCGAACTCACGCTGCAACTCCACGCCGACGAACGCGGCCTGCGCTTCGAGGTGTGGGGCGGCGAGCAACGGGTGGCCAGCGGGCATTTCGAAGCGGGCGCAGCACGGTGAGCTCGCCGGCACAAGGGACCGGCGGCACGCACTGGGCCGAACACGAAGAGCGCAGCAGCCTGTGGGTGCTGGCGACGATGCGCTGGATCGCCATCAAGACCGGCCGGCGTGTGGCGCGGCTGGTGCTTCACCCGATCACGCTTTATTTCCTGCTCGTGCATGGCAAGGCACGGCGTGCGTCGGCGCAGTACCTCACGCGAGCGTTAGGGCAGCAGGCGGGCTGGTTGCACGTGTACCGCCACATCCACTGCTTCGCTTCCACCATCCTCGACCGTGTCTATTTCCTGCAAGAGCGTTTCGAAGCCTTCGACGTGCACGCCATCGGCACCGAAGCGATCGACGCACCGATCGCCAGCGGCAAGGGCGCGTTGATGGTCGGCGCACACCTGGGCAGCTTCGAAGCACTGCGCGCCGTCGGCGAAGAGCACGGCATCAACGTGGCGATGTTGATGTACGAAGACAACGCCCGCCTGATCAACGCCACGCTGCGCGCCATAGCGCCCGAAGCGAAGCTGCGCACCATTTCGCTCGGCCGGCCCGGCGCGATGCTCGAAGTGCGCGACTGGCTCGACAACGGCGGCATCGCCGGCCTGCTCGGTGACCGGCTGCTGCCAGGGGCGGCGTCGTCGGAACGTTCGCGCACCGTGTGCCTGCCCTTCCTCGGCGCGCCGGCACGTTTTTCCGATGGCCCGTTCCGGCTCGCGGCCATGCTGCGCCGGCAGGCCATCTTCATGACCGGCCTGTACCAGGGCGGCAGCCGCTACGACCTGCGCTTCACCGAGCTGGCCGACTTCCGCGAGCGCGCGCCGGGCGGCGCGGCAGAGCAGGAAGTGCGCATCCAGCAGGCGATGCGCACCTACGTGGCGCTGCTTGAATCCTTGTGCCGCGAGTCGCCGTACAACTGGTTCAACTTCTTCGACTTCTGGGCCCCCGATGACCTCCCTCACTGACCGCCGCCGCGCCTTGGCTGCGCTCGCCTCGCTGTGCAGCGCGCCGCTGTTCGCGCGCGCGCAGGGCAGCTTCACGCTGGCGCAACTGATGCAGGCGCTGGCGCAGGTAAAAGCCGGCGAGGGCAGCTTCGTCGAGCGGCGCACGGTGCAGATGCTCGAGCGCACGCTCGAATCTTCGGGCCGCATTTCCTTCGAGGCGCCCGACACCTTCATGCGCGAAACCCTCAAGCCGCGGCGCGAGAGCGTCAAGGTGATCGGCAACAACGTGACGATGAGCCAGGGCGGCCGCAGCCGCACCGTCTCGCTCGACGCCTCACCCGAAGCCTCGCTGATCTTCGAGGCGATCCGCGGCACGCTCACCGGCAACCGCGAAGCGATCGAAAAGAACTTCAAGGCCAGCGTGAGCGGCAACGCTGAACGCTGGTCGCTCGAACTCGTGCCGCGCGAAGTGCTGCTGCGCGAGCTGGTCGTGTCGATCCGCCTCAGCGGCTTGCGCGCGCTGGTGCGCGAAGTGCTGGTCGTGATGGCCGATGGCGACCGCTCGGTGATGACGATCGAGCCCGTGATCACGAGCGCCGCGGCGCCGGCCAGCGCGGCACGCTGACCAGTCGATGGGAGCAGGTCTTACCCGCTTCACGGCATTCACCCGCCGCCACGCGCTGGCGCTGTGGCTGGTGTGCGTGGTCGGTGCTGTCTTTGTCACTGCGCGCACCCACTACGTGGCCGACCTGTCGGCCTTTTTGCCGTCGGCACCCACGGCCGAACAGGCGGTGCTGCTCGACCAACTGCGCAGCGGTGTCGCCGCGCGGCTGGTGCTCGTGGGCATCGAAGGCGGCACGCTGAAGGCGCGCACCGGCGCCTCCTTGCAACTTGCAGCAGCGCTGCGCAAGAGCGGCGCGTTCGAGTCGGTGCACAACGGCGACAACTCGCAGTTCGAGGCCACGGGCAAGTTCCTCTTCGATCACCGCTACCTGCTGAGCCCGGCGGTCGATGCGCAGCGCTTCACGGCCGAAGGCATTCGCACTGCCATCGACGAAACCACCAGCCTGCTCGGCACGCCGGCGGGCAGCATGATCAAGCCGCTGATCCTGCGCGACCCAACGGGTGAGACCGTGCGCATGGCCGAAACCATGCTGCCAACGCAGTCGCCGCGCAGCGAAGGCGGCGTGTGGGTCTCGCGCAATGCCGAGCGCGCCGTGCTGCTCGCGACCACGCGCGCCGATGGCGCAGACCTCGATGCCCAGGAGCATTCGCTGCAACTCGTGCGCACCAGCTTTGCGCCGCTCGAAGCACAAGGGTTGCGGCTGATCGTCTCGGGCGCCGGCACCTTCGCCGTCAGCTCGCGCACGCAGATCAAGTCCGAGGTCGAGCGCCTGGCCATCGCCGGTGGCGTCGCGATCGTCGGGCTGATGCTGGTGGCCTTCGGTGGTTCGTTGCGCACCCTGTTCACGGCCACGCTGCCGGTCGCCAGCGGTGTGCTCGCTGGCATCACCCTGGTCAGCCTCACTTTTGGCAATGTGCACGGCATCACGCTCGGCTTCGGCACCACGCTGATCGGCGAAGCCGTCGACTACGCGATTTACTACCTGATCCAGGCGCGCACGGTGGCCGGCGGCGCGGCCGGCTCGGGCTCGCAGCGCTGGCTCCTTGACAACTGGCCCACGGTTCGGCTCGGCCTGCTGACCTCGCTGTGCGGTTTCGCGGCGTTGGTGTTCTCGGGCTTCCCGGGGCTGGCCCAGCTCGGTGTGTTCTCGATCGCCGGGCTGACCGCGGCTGCACTGACCACACGCTGCGTCTTCCCGGTGCTCGTGCCCGATGGTGCTCCCGGCATGGGGCTGCGCCGCCACCTCGGTCACTTCACCGGCGCAGCGGCTGCGCTGCTGCCGCGGGTGCGCTGGCCGCTGGTGGCGCTGACGCTGGTGGCCGCGGCCGCGCTGGCCTGGCTGCCTTCAGCCTGGCGTGGTGACCTGAGCTCGCTGAACCCGGTCGGCGCTGCCGCGATGCAAATTGATGCCGACCTGCGCGCCGACCTCGGCGCCAGCGACGCCAGCACACTGGTTGCCGTCTCGGCCCATGACGAAGCCGGCGCACTGGCGGGCGCCGAAGCCGCCGGCGCGCGGCTCGACAAGCTCGTGGCCGACGGCGTGCTGCAAGGCTACGAGTCGCCGGCCCGCCTGCTGCCCAGCCCGGCCACACAAAGCGCTCGCCGCGCCGCGCTGCCTGAGCCCAAGTTGCTGGCCGAGCGCCTGGCTGAAGCCACCGTCGACGGCCCGCTTTCGGCCCCGCGGCTGGGTGCTTTCCTGGCCGACGTGGAAAGCGCGCGGGCCCAGCCGCTGCTCGACCGCACCGCGCTGCGCAGCACGCCACTGGCGAGCGCGCTCGACGCGATGCTCGTGCCCGGCGAAGGCGGCCGCCCGTGGCGTGCGCTGCTGAGCTTGCAAGGCGGCGCCAGCGCCACTGCCATCGATGTGCCGCGCCTGCGCCAGGCGCTGGCCGGCGTGCCGGGCGCGCAGGTCGTCAACATCAAGGCCGAACTCGACGCCCTCTACGCCCGTTACCTGCACGAGGCGATCTTGCAGGCGCTGCTCGGTGCGTTGGCCGTGTGCGTGCTGCTCGGGCTGCACCAGCGCTCGCTCGCGCGGCTGGTGCGCGTGGCGCTACCGGTGGCCGGGGCGCTGCTGATCGTGCTCGCCGGGCTGACGTTCGCGGGGGTAACGCTCGGCATCCTGCACCTGGTGGGCTTGTTGCTGATGGTCGCGATCGGCTCGAACTACGCGCTGTTCTTCGACCAGATCCGCGTCGACTTCGAGCACACCGGCCGCCACGCCGACAACGACACGCTGGCTTCGCTGGCGCTGGCCAACCTCACCGCAGTGATCTCGTTCTGCCTGCTCGCGCTGTCGAACATTCCGGCCCTGCGTGCCATCGGGCAGGTGGTGGCGCCCGGCATTTTGCTGAGCCTGCTGCTCGCGGCAGCGTTCATCCCGACGCGGCGCCCCGGCTCCTATGGGAAAATCGCGCCACCGTTGTAGGACTGTGAGGATCGTGTCCGGCATCCCCCGGGCCCGGCCTGCAACGCGGTTCAGCCCTGTCATCGCATGCACGTTCAATCCGCCCCGATCCGCCCGGCGCCCGCGCCCTGGCGCCCGCCACTCTTCATCAAGGCCAGTGTCGCCTGCCACCTGGGGGCCGGCCTGGCGGTTGCGGCCGCGCCGCAAGCCTGGCCCTGGGCGCTCGGCGCCGTGGCCCTGAACCACGCCCTGCTGACCGGCACCGGCCTGTGGCCGCGCTCGACCTGGCTCGGCAGCAACATGCTGCGCCTGCCGGCCGCTGCCGCCGCGCGCCGCGAGGTGGCACTGACGATAGACGACGGCCCCGACCCCCAAGTCACCCCGGCCGTGCTCGACCTGCTCGACGCCCACGGCGCGCGCGCCACTTTCTTCTGCATCGCGCAGCACGCCCAGGCGCACCCGCATTTGTGCCGCGAGATCGTGCGCCGCGGCCACAGCGTGCAGAACCACAGCCACCGGCACCGCCACAACTTTTCGCTGCTGGGCTTGCGCGGCTTCAGCCGCGAGATCGAAGCAGCGCAAGACGCACTGAGCCAGATCACCGGCGAGCGGCCGCGTTTCTTCCGCGCGCCGGCCGGTTTGCGCAACCCCTTTCTCGCGCCGGTGCTGCACCGGCTCGAACTTCAGCTCGTCAGCTGGACGCGGCGTGGCTTCGACACCGTGCGTACAGAACCCGCGCGCGTGCTGGCGCGGCTGACGCAGGCGCTCGCGGCCGGCGACATCCTGCTGCTGCACGACCACAACGGCGCGCGCACAACCGCAGGTCAGCCGGTTGTGCTCGAGGTCCTGCCGGCCTTGCTGCGTGCGTTCGCGCAGAACGGCCTGCGCAGCGTGACCTTGCCCGACGCCACCCGCGCGGAGTTGGCGGCATGACTGCCGCGACCACCGCCCACGGCGACTGGAAGTCGCTGGTCGACGCCGCGAGCGCGCCCTACCGCGCCCACGGCCAATTCGCGTGGCACTTCGCGCGCGGCAAGCTCGGCATGGACCCGGTCTTCGCCCACATGCTGCGCCACGGCCTGATCGCGCCGCAGGCGCGTGTGCTCGACATCGGCTGCGGCCAGGGCCTGCTCGCCAGCCTGCTGCGTGCTGCCGGGGTTCGGGCGCGGCGCGGCCAGTGGCCGATTGACTGGGCCAGTGCACCGCTTGACGCGCGGGTTCATGGCATCGAGCTGATGCCACGCGACGTGGCGCGCGCCCAGGCTGCGCTTGGCGACAGCGCCGAGTTCGTCTGCGGCGACATGCGCCACGCACCGTTCCCGGCGGTCGATGCCGTCGTGATCCTCGATGTCTTGCACTACGTCAGCATCAACGAGCAGAACGAGGTGCTGCGGCGCGTGCGGCGTGCGCTACCGGATGGAGGAGTGCTGCTGCTGCGCATCGGCGACGCGGCCGCGCGGCGCGGTTTTGCGATCAGCCAGTGGGTCGACCGGCTCGTCACCCGCGTGCGCGGGCACCGCGTGACGCCGGTGTACGGCCGCACGCTGGCGGTCTGGGTCGCGCAACTCGAATCGCTCGGCTTCGACGTGCAGAGCCTGCCGATGAGCCAGGGCACGCCTTTCGCGAACGTGCTGCTCGTGGCCCGCGTGCCTCGTGACGGGAGCGCACCATGAAGGCCCTGGGCATCAGCAGCAGCACGCTGACCACCGGGCTCGGCGCCGGCCGCGCCGTCACGCTTGCAGGCCTGCAGGCCGGGCACACGGGCCTGGCACCAGCGCGGTTCATGGACGTGGCGCTGCCCACCTGGACCGGCGAGGTGCCCGAGGCCGATGCCGTCACACTGCCCGAGGCGCTGCGCGACTTTGACTGCCGTAATAACCGGCTCGCCTGGCTCGGTCTGCAGCAAGACGGTTTCATCGACGCCGTGCAGCGCGCGCGCCAGCGCTGGGGCGCACACCGGGTCGGTGTCTTCCTCGGCACCAGCACCTCGGGCCTGCTGCAGACCGAGCTCGCCTACCGCCGCCGCGGGCCCGATGGGGCCCTGCCGGCAGACTACCTCTACGCCACAACGCAGAACGCGCATTCGCTCGCCGCGTTCACAGCCCAGGCGCTCGGCCTCGAAGGGCCGAGCTCGGTCGTTTCGACCGCGTGTTCGTCAAGCGCGAAAGTCTTTGGCAACGCCGCACGCCTGATCGAAGCCGGCTTCATCGACGCGGCGGTGGTCGGCGGTGTCGACAGCATGTGCCTGACCACGCTGCACGGCTTCAACTCGCTGGAGCTGTTGTCGCCGCAGATCTGCCGGCCCTGGGACGCCGGGCGCAACGGCCTTTCCCTCGGCGAAGCCGCGGCCTTCGCCTTGCTGGAGCGCGACAGCGATGCCCCACAAGGCTGGCTGCTCGGCGTCGGCGAAAGCAACGACGGCCACCACATGAGCACACCGCACCCCGAAGGCGCGGGCGCGATCGCGGCGATGCAGATGGCGCTTGCCGACGCATTGCTCACGCCTGGCGACATCGACTACATCAACCTGCACGGCACCGCCACGCCGAGCAACGATTCGGCCGAAGACCGCGCCGTGAGCCAGGTGTTCGGCAACGGCACCGCCTGCAGCTCGACCAAGGGCGCCACCGGCCACACGCTGGGCGCGGCGGGCGGGGTTGAAGCGGTGATCGCCTTGCTGGCGCTGCAGCACGGTTTCATGCCCGGCGGGCTGAACGTGCAGACGCTCGACCCGGCCTTGCACGTGAACTACCTGCAGCACAAGCGCAGCGCCACATTGCAGCACGTGCTGTCGAATTCATTCGGTTTTGGTGGTTCGAACGCCAGCCTTGTTTTCGGAGCGGTGACATGAGCGCGCTGACGGTCTGGGTCGAAGGTGCCGGCCTGCTCGGCCCGGGCCTGCCCTCCTGGTCTTCGTCGCTGGGCACGCTGCGCGGCGAACAGCCTCACGTCTTCGTGCCGGCGGTGCTGCCGCCGCCGGCCCGACTGCCACCCGCCGAACGGCGCCGCGCCGGTTCGGCGGTGAAGCTCGCGATGGCGGTGGCCGATGAAGCGGTCGCCCACGCCGGCGCCGACCCGCGCACGCTCGCCACAGTGTTCAGCGCATCGAGCGGGGAAGGTGGCAACTGCCACATCCTGTGCGAAACCCTGGCCAGCGACAGCCCGATGGTGTCTCCGACACGCTTCACGAACTCGGTGCACAACGCCGCGGCCGGCTACTGGCACATCGCGGTGGCGAGCCGCGCTGCGTCCACGAGCCTGGGGGCGTTCGACGCGAGCTTCGGCGCCGGGCTCATCGAAGCGGCAACCAGCGTGGCGCTGAGCGGCGCACCGATCCTGCTCGTCGCGAGCGATACGCCCTACCCCGAGCCTCTTCAAACGGCAAGGCCCTTGCCCGACAACTTCGGCATTGCGCTGGTGCTGAGCGCGACGCGCTCGGAGCGTTCGCTGGCATCGTTGAGCATCGAGCTCGTGCCCGGCGCGAGCGTGCCAACCGCCTGCGAAGACGCGTCGCTGGAAGCACTGCGTATCGCCATTCCGGCCGCGTGCAGCTTGCCCTTGCTGCAGGCGCTGGCTCGCGACGAAGAGCGCCTGCAGCCGCTCGTGCTCACCTACCTGCCCACGCTGACCCTGAAGGTCAGTCTGCAACGCGTCAACCTGCACACCCTTGCATGACACCCACGCAGACACTCCTGCAGGCGCAGATCGCAGAGCTGATCCCGCACAGCGGCACGATGTGCCTGCTGCAGGCACTCGACGCGTGGGACAAGCAGCACATCGTCTGCCGCGCCGACAACCACCGCGATCCGCACAACCCCTTGCGCACGCGCAGCGGCCTGCTCGCCCCGAACGCCATCGAATACGCAGCTCAGGCGATGGCGCTGCACGGCGCGCTGATCGGCATCGAGAGCGGTGTACCCGCGACGCCGGGTTTCCTGGCCAGCACCCGCGGCGTGCAGTTGCATCGGCTGCGGCTCGACGACCTGCCGGGCGAGCTGCACATCACCGCCACGCGCCAGGCCGGCGACGCGCGCCAGATCCTCTACGCCTTCACCGTCAGCCACGCGGGCGAGCCGGTGGCCGAAGGCCGCGCGGCGGTCGTGCTCAACACCCCTCTTGCATGAACACGAGCACAACAACAAACAAGCGCGCCCTCGTCACCGGTGCCAGCGGCGGCCTTGGCAGCGCCATCGCGATGCGCCTGGCCCGCGATGGCGCGCACGTGATCGTGCATGCGAACCAGCGCATCGAAGCGGCCGAGGCGCTCACCGAAAAAATCAGGGCTGACGGCTTCAGCGCCGAAGCCTGCGCCTTCGACCTGACCGACCGCGTCGCCACGCACGCCGCGTGCGACAAGTTGCTGCTGGCCGGGCCGGTGCAGATCCTCGTCAACAACGCCGGCACGCACGACGACGCGGTGTTCCCCGCGATGCGCGATGAGCAGTGGCAGCACGTGA
>JBDTTU010000023.1:0-50233 GCA_039930465.1 Burkholderiales bacterium | reverse complement strand
TCCATCGCCACCATCGTCAGCAACTGCAGCGCGTGGTTCTGGATCATGTCGCGCAAAGCGCCGGTCCGGTCGTAGAAGTCGCCGCGCGTGCCGACGCCAAAGTCTTCGGCAATCGTGATCTGCACGTTGGCGATGCTCTCGCGCCGCCACAACGGTTCGAACAGCACGTTGCCGAACCGCAGCGCCATCAGGTTCTGCACCGAAGGCTTGCCCAGGTAGTGGTCGATGCGGAAGGCCTGCTCTTCCTTGAACACCGAGCCCACCACGCGGTTGATTTCCTGCGCGCTCGCCAGGTCGTGGCCGAGCGGCTTTTCAAGCACCACACGAATGCGCGGCTGGTTCAGGCCGACCACGCCGAGCTGCTCGCAGATCTGCGGGAACAGGTGCGGGCTGGTCGCCAGGTACAGCACCACGGTGTCGGCCGGGCCGTCGCTGCGGCCTTCGTCAGCACGCGGCTCGTCGAGCCAGCGTTTCAGCGCGGCGTAGTCGTCGGGCTTCGACAAGTCCATGCGCCGGTAATGCAGCGTTTCGGCAAAGCGCGCGAACTCTTCATCGGTGGGGCGCTTGGCGCCTTCCACGTATTGAAAGCGGTCCTTGATCCAGGCGCGGTACTGCTCGTCGCTCTGATCGTCGCGGGCCACTGCAAGAAGACGGCCGCCCGGCGGCAGCTTGCCGTGGCGGAAGGCCTGGAACAGGGCTGGAATCAGTTTGCGCCAGGCCAGGTCGCCGGTGCCGCCGAAAAAAACAAGATCGAAGGACATGCGTTTGCGCCGCGCTCACCGCGGCGATGTAACTTTGTTTCACGTTCGATGATGCCGAAGTTTCGTCAAAGCGTCAACGACCGCAGTAACGCGCCGGCCCAAGGCGTGCGGTTGACCGGGACTAACCGCATTGAAAATGTCGGCGCGCTGGGCCAGAGTGCGAGCATCTTCAAAGGTTCGACGGGTGTGCCCGTCGACACGATCATCCAGCACACACAAGGACAAACGATGAAGTTTTCGATGGTGTTTTCCAGCCTGGCCGTGGCCACGCTCGGTGCTCTGCCTCTGGGTGCTGCAGCACAACAGGTCAACGTGATCTGCTCGGTGCAGGCCGATTGGTGCAACATGATCCAGACCGTGTTTGCCAAGAGCACCGGCATCAAGGTCAACATGTCACTGAAAGGCTCTGGCGAAGCGCTCGCACAACTGATCGCCGAGAAGGCCAACCCGAAGACCGATGTCTGGTTCGGCGGCACCGGCGACCCGCACCTGCAAGCGGCAGAAAGCGGCCTGAGCATCGAATACAAATCGGCCTCTTTGCCGCAGTTGCATGCGTGGGCACAACAGCAGGCGCAGCAGTCAGGCTACAAGACGGTGGGCATTTATTCCGGGCCGCTGGGCTTCGGCTACAACACCGAGCTGATCGCCAAGAAAAAGATCCCCGTGCCCACGAGCTGGGCCGACCTGCTCAAGCCCGATTACAAGGGCGAGATCCAGGTGGCGAACCCGGCCTCGAGCGGCACCGCGTACACGATGATCGCGACACTCGTGCAACTGATGGGCGAAGACAAGGCCTTCGACTACCTGAAGGGCTTGCACAAGAACGTCAGCACCTACACACGCAGCGGCACCGGGCCGATCAAGGCGGTGGCGCGCGGCGAAACGGCGGTGTCGATCAGCTTCGTGCACGACGGGCCGCAAGAGAAGATGCAGGGCTTTCCGGTGGCCACGATCACACCGAGCGAAGGCACCGGCGCCGAGATCGGCTCCATGAGCATCATCAAGGGCGCGCGCAACATGGAGCAGGCCAAGAAGTTCTACGAATGGGCACTCACGCCGCAGGCGCAGCAGTTCGGTGCTGCCGCCAAGCAGTACCAACTGCCGTCGAACAAGAACACGCCGGTCGACCCGAACGTGCCCGACTTCAAGAAGATCAAGCTCATCAACTACGACTACGCGAAGTACGGTGCGAGTGCTGAGCGACGGCGCCTGATCGCGCGTTGGGAGAAAGAAGTCAACTCCTTGCCGAAGTGACGGCGGGTTGACGTGAGCGCATCGGCTCGCGCCGTGAATCGGGCGCACGTGGCCATTGGCGGCTGGCTTTTGCTGGGCGCGGTGTCGTTCCTGCTGTTGCCTTGGTACTTTCTCGCCGACAAGTCGGTGCTGCAAGCTTTGCCCGGCGTGTTCGGCGGCGCAGACACGGCGAGTGGCGCGGTCCAGGCCGCGCTGCACGCCAAACCCTGGCTGTGGGCGACGTTGCTCGGCCTCGTGATCGCGGCCGCGGGCTGGCGTTTGCCGCCCGGTCGTGCGCAGGGCCGTTGGCTGGCGACTGGCGCTGGTGTCGGGCTGCTCGGGTTGTTGATCAGCGGCTTCGCCATCGGCGCGAAGGGCTGGTCGTTCGAATGGATGAACGCTGCTTTCGGCGAGCTCGCGGCCGGGCAGTTCGGCATCGGCCTGGGCGCGGCGCTGACGTTGGTGGCGCTGTTGATGCTGCTCGGTGCCGGCATCGCGCGGCTCGGCTACTTTCGCGGCGACGTCTTCGTGGCGAGCGCGGTGATCTTCTGCGGCGCGCTGATGGCGCTGTTCGTGGCGCTGCCGGTGCTGCGTGCTCTCTCCGGCGCCTTTTTGAACGAAGCCGGTGAGTTCGCACTGGGCGCCGTGTGGGGACACATCGGCAACGAGCGCACCTGGGGGCTCGGCTGCGTTGTCGGAGGTCAGCGCTGCGGCGTGGCCTGGAACACGCTCTTCCTGGCACTCGTCACCGCGGCCGGCACGACGGTGCTGGGCACGATGATCGCGCTGCTGGCCGAGCGCGGCTCGCCGCGCTTGAAGAAACCGCTGAATATGCTGGCGCTGTTGCCGATCATCACGCCGCCGTTCGTCGTCGGCCTCGGGCTCATCTTGCTGTTCGGCCGCGCCGGAATCGTCAACCAGATGCTCGAATCGGCTTTCGGCATCACGCCCACACGCTGGTTCTACGGCGCTTTCGGTGTCTGGCTGGCGCAGCTGTTCGCGTTCACGCCGATCGCTTTCATGATCATGCGCGGCGTGGTTGCGGGCATCGGCCCTTCGCTCGAAGAGGCCGCGCAGACGCTGCGCGCGGACCGCCGCACCACCTTCTTTACGGTGACCTTGCCGCTGCTCAAGCCCGGCCTGGCCAACGCTTTCCTGGTCGGGTTCATCGAGAGCATGGCCGACTTCGGCAACCCGATCGTCGTCGGCGGGCAGTTCTCGGTGCTTTCGACCGACATCTTCTTCGCGATCGTCGGTGCGCAGTACGACCAGGGCCGCGCCGCGTCGCTGGCGTTGATCCTCACCGTGTTCGCGCTCGCCGTGTTCGTGGTGCAGCGCAAACTGCTCGGCAAGACGAGCTTCACCACGGTCACGGGCAAGGGCGACGCCGGGATGCCGATGGCATTGCCCGACGGGCTGCGCCGGTTCATTCTCGGCGTGACCTTGCCCTGGCTCGCGTTCACGGTCGTCGTCTACCTGTTCGCCTTCGCCGGCGGCTTCGTGCAGACCTGGGGCCGCGACTACACGCCCACGCTCAAACACTTCATCACTGCGTTCGACATGCAGTGGGGCGAGTTCGGCCTGGTCTGGGCTGGCACGGCGTGGAACTCGCTGTTCACCACACTGAAGCTCTCGGCCATTGCCGCGCCGCTGTGTGCGGGGCTGGGGCTGTTGATCGCGTGGCTGCTGGCGCGCACCGAGTTCAAGGGGCAGGGCGGTTTCGAGTTCGGCGCCTTGCTGGCCTTCGCCATTCCGGGCACGGTGCTCGGCGTGAGCTACATCCTGGCCTTCAACGTGCCGCCGTTCGAGCTGACCGGCACCGGGATCATCATCGTGCTGTGTTTCATCTTCCGCAATTTGCCGGTGGGCGTGCGCGCCGGCACGGCGGCGTTCAAGCAGCTCGACAGATCGCTTGACGAAGCCTCGATCATGCTGCGCGCCTCGACCGCGACCACGCTGCGCCGCGTCGTCTTGCCGCTGTTGAAGCCGGCGCTGGTGGCCGCACTCGTCTACAGCTTCGTGCGGTCCATGACCACGGTCTCGGCGGTGGTGTTTCTCGTCACTGCCGAGAACGAACTCGCCACCACCTACATCATCGGCCGCGTTGGCAACGGCGACTACGGCGTGGCGCTGGCGTACTGCACGGTGTTGATCATCCTGATGTCGCTGGCGATCGCGCTGATCCAGTGGCTGGTGGGTGAAAGAAAGCTCGGCCGCCGCGCCGTAGGAGGGCATTGAGCGATGAACGAAAAGAACGGTACCGGCATCGAGTTTCGCAACATCAGCAAACGTTACGGCAGCGACGCGAACTCACCGCTGGTCGTGAAAGGCATCAGCTTCACCGTGCCCAAGGGCACGCTCACGACCATTCTCGGCCCGAGCGGCTGCGGCAAGACGACGACGCTGCGTTTGATCGCGGGGCTCGAAGCACCGACCGGCGGGCAGATCTTCATTGACGGTGTCGACGTGACAACGCTCGGCCCGGCCGAGCGCAACGTGAGCATGGTGTTCCAGAGTTACGCGCTGTTCCCGCACATGAACGTGCTCGCCAACGTGTCGTACGGCCTCACGGTCTCGGGCGTGAAGAAGGATGAGATCGCGCAGCGCGCCCAGGCCGCGATGGCGACTGTCGGCCTCACCGGCTTCGACCAGCGCCTGCCGAGCGAGCTTTCGGGCGGGCAGCAGCAGCGGGTGGCGCTGGCTCGCGCCTTGGTGCTGGAGCCGGCCGTGTTGCTGTTCGACGAGCCGCTGTCGAACCTCGACGCACGCCTGCGCCGCTCGATGCGCGAAGAGATTCGCACGCTGCAGCAGCGCCTGGGCCTGACCGTCGCCTACGTCACCCACGACCAGAGTGAAGCGCTCGCCGTCAGCGACCAGATCATCGTGATGGACCACGGCGTGATCGCGCAGGCCGGCACGCCGCACGACCTGTACGAACGCCCGGGCAGCGAGTTCGTGGCCGGCTTCATGGGCGAGGCGATGCTGTTCGACGGCGCTTCGGCGCCCGATGGTTCGGTGCGCCTGGGCCCGATCACGCTGCCACGCACGCAAGCCCAGGCGCTGGCGGCGGGCAAGGTCAAGGTCGCGGTGCGGCCGGAAGCCTGGCAAGTGTTGCCGGCGGGCCAGGGTGAACTGGCTGGCACGGTCGAAAAGAGCGCCTACCTCGGCAGCTTTCACGAGTACACCTTCGCCACCGAACTCGGCGCGATCTTCGTCGTGTCGCCCGACGTGGAACGGGTGTGGAAGCCGGGCGACGCGGTCGGCCTGCGGCTCGCCGGGCACGGTTTGTCGGTGGTCGCCGCGTAGCCGACGGTGGCCGGTTACTTTCGGCAAACAACTTGACGCCGAAGCTCGCAAATCGTCACGCGCCGGAGTTCTAATGGACGCTTCGACGCGTTGACTTCCCGGCCATGAACCAGCTCGACCAGCTCAAACAATTCACCACGGTCGTTGCCGACACCGGCAACTTCAAGGAGCTCGCGCAGTTCGCACCGCGCGACGCGACCACCAACCCGTCATTGATCCTGAAAGCGGTGCAGCAGCCCGAATACGCACCGCTGCTCGCCGCAGCCGTGGCGCAACACAAGCGCGAGCGCGTTGACACGATCGTCGACGAGGTGCTGGTGCGTTTCGGGCTCGAAATACTGAAGATCGTGCCGGGCCGCGTCTCGACCGAAGTCGACGCGCGCCTGAGTTTCGACACTGCCGCCACTGTGGCGCGGGCGCACCACATCATGGCGCTGTATGAACAGGCCGGCGTGAGCCGCGAGCGGGTGCTGATCAAGATCGCTTCCACCTGGGAAGGCATTCAGGCGGCGCGCATCCTCGAACACGAAGGAATGCACTGCAACCTGACGCTGCTTTTTTCCTTCTGCCAGGCGGTGGCTTGTGGCGATGCCAATGTGACGCTGATCTCGCCCTTCGTCGGCCGCATCTACGACTGGCACAAGAAGAGCGCTGGCAGCGCCTGGGACGAAGCTTTGAGCTCGGGCGCCAACGACCCCGGCGTCAAGTCGGTGGCGCAGATCTACACCTACTACAAGAAGTTCGGCGTCACGACCGAAGTGATGGGCGCCAGCTTTCGCAACGTCGGCCAGATCGCCGCGCTGGCGGGTTGCGACCTTCTGACGATCAGCCCCGACCTGCTGGCGGCACTGCAGAAGAGCGAGGCGGCGCTGCCGCGCGCGCTCGACCCGGCGGCCGCGCGCGCCGCGAAGATCCATGCCGTCACGCTCAACGAAGCGAGCTTTCGCTTCGCGCTCAACGAAGACGCGATGGCGACCGAAAAACTCGCCGAGGGCATTCGCAGTTTCGCGGCCGACGCCGGCCGGCTCGACAAGATGATCGAAGGCATGAAATGAACAGCTTCACTCGGTGTGACCGCACGCCCGCCTGGGGCGCGCTGAAAGGCCACTTCGAAGCCCACGGCCGAGACTTCGACGTGCGCGAAGCCTTTGCACGCGACCCGGGGCGTTTCGACGCCTTCGGTGTCGAAGCGCCCGAAGTGTTCGCCGACCTGTCGAAGAACCGGATCGACATCGCGACCCAGCGCTTCCTGCTCGACCTGGCGCGCGAGTGCGGCGTCGAAGCGCGGCGCGACGCCATGTTTGCAGGCGAACCGATCAACACGACCGAAGGCCGCGCGGTCTTGCACACGGCCTTGCGCGCGCCGCACGCGTCGGCGCTCGGCCGTTCCCAACCCGAGGTCGAGCAGGTGCTCGGCGCGATGCTCGCGTATGTGGAAACGGTGCGCGACACGCCTGCGAGCGGCATCCGCCACATCGTCAACATCGGCATCGGCGGCAGCGACCTCGGTCCGCAGATGGTGGTGCCGGCGCTCGACGCTTTTGCGCACCCGGGCCTCACGCTGCACTTCGTCTCCAACGTCGACGGCCACGACATCACGCCGGTGTTGCGCCAACTCAAGCCCAGCGAAACGCTCTTCATCATCGCCAGCAAGACCTTCACCACGCAGGAAACCATGGCCAACGCGATGGCCGCCAAGGTCTGGTTCGTGGCGAACGGTGGCACCGACACCGCCAAACATTTCGTCGCCACCACCACCAACGTGAAAGCTGCCGCCGACTTCGGCATCACCACCACGTTCGGGTTCTGGGACTGGGTCGGCGGGCGCTACTCGCTGTGGTCGGCGATCGGGCTGCCGATCGCGCTGGCGATCGGCGCCGACAACTTCCGTGCGCTGCTGGACGGCGCGCACGCGATGGACGAACACTTCGCGCACACGCCGGCCGAAAAGAACCTGCCGCTGCTGCTCGGCCTGCTCGACGTGTGGTACCGCAACTTCCACGGCTTCACGAGCCGCAGCGTCGCGCCGTACCACCAGGGTTTGAAACGCCTGCCGGCCTACCTGCAGCAGCTGGAGATGGAAAGCAACGGCAAGCGTGTTGACCTGGCCGGCGAGCCGCTGCCCTACGCCACCAGCCCGGTCGTCTGGGGCGAGCCCGGCACCAACGGCCAGCACGCCTACTTCCAGATGCTGCACCAGGGCACCGACGTGATCCCGGTCGAGTTCATTCTCGTCAAACACCCGACGCATGGCTTGAGCGACCTGCACGGCCCGCTGCTGGAGCAGTTGGAGCGCCAACAGGTCATGCTGCTCGCCAACGGCCTGGCTCAATCGCAGGCGCTGATGCAGGGCAAGAGCACCGAGCAGGCGCAAAGCGAAAAAGCGCCAACCGCGTCGAAGGAGCTTGATGCACTGACACTCGCGCGCCACCGCACCTTCCCCGGCAACCGGCCGAGCACGACCTTCGTGCTGGACCAGCTCACGCCGCGCTCGCTCGGCGCATTGATCGCGCTCTACGAACACCGTGTGTTCACGAGCGGCGCGCTGTGGGGCATCAACAGTTTCGACCAGTGGGGCGTGGAACTCGGCAAGGCCTTGTGCAACGACTTGCTGCCGCGGCTGGCCACGGGCAATGTGGCCGGGCTCGATGCTTCTACGGCGGGGCTGATGGCACGGCTGCGCTAGCGGCCAGCGAAGGCTGGATCAGCGATGCGAACTGGATCGACCAACCCTTCGTTGCAGCCGGCACGCCGCTGCGCGTCTGCGAAGTCGGGCGCGATCGTGCCAAGGCTCAGGGCGACGCGCATGAACGTCGTCTTCGACTTCGGTGGGGTGCTGTTTCAATGGCAGCCGATCGAATTCATGGCCCGGCTCGTGCCCGAGCGCGCCACCTCGCCTGCGGCGCTGCAGGCACTGGTCGACGAGTTCTTTCAGGGTTACGGCGGCGACTGGGCTGAATTTGACCGCGGCACCCTCGAGCCCGGGGCGCTGGCAGAGGCGATCGCGCAGCGCACCGGGTTGGCGCTGCCCGTGGTGCGTGAGCTGATCGACGGCGTGGCGCTCGAGCTCCAGCCGGTGCCGGGCATGGTGGCGTTGCTGCGGCGCCTGCATGCGGCGGGCTCTGCGCTGTTTTTCCTGTCGAACATGCCCGCGCCCTACGCGCGCCGCCTGGAAGCGAGCCACGAATTTCTGAGCCTGTTCCGCGGCGGCGTGTATTCGTCGCAGGTGCGACTCATCAAGCCCGAACCGGCGATCTACGCCCACGCGCTGGAAGTTTTCGGCATCGAAGCCAGGCACACCTTGTTCATCGACGACGTGGCCCACAACGTCGAAGCCGCGCGGGTGGTCGGCTGGCAAGCGCTGCACTTTCACGACCCGGCGCAGTGCCAACGTGAACTGGTGAGTCGGGGTTTGCTGCCCGCCGCTGCCTGAGGGCGCTTCTTACCGTTTCAACGCGCCGCCAAGCCCCGCAGCGCGGCATGCGCCGCGTCGAGCGCCTGCTCGACGATGCGCTGTTTCCACGTATCGGTGTCGGTGTAGAACGCGTCGCGCACCTGCTGCTTGATCAGCACGCGTTGCGCTTCAGGCGCTTGCGGATGCATCTCGAGCCACTGGTCGGCGCGCAGCGAGTTCATCACGTCCATCACCGGCACGGTGCCGTATTCGAGCGCCATGCCGGTGTACTCGGCCTGCGGGCATTCCTGGTAGGCCGACATCCACATCAGCCCGGTCAGCGGTGCCGAAGACGAACTGCCGTCGTAGATGCTCGTGATCTTGTCGCCCCACCAGGCCTTGGCGCGTGCCAGCGCTTCGGCGTCGTCGCGGCAGGCGAAGATGCGCTCGCCGACACCGTTCGGCCCGAGGCCCGTGTGCAGGTCGATCCAGCCGAGCTTCGCGCAGCGTGTGCCATGTTCCTGCAGCACATGGCGCAGCGTGACCTGGCTCCAGGTCGGGTTGCGCCCGCCATAGAACAGGCCTTCAGGGTGGCTGTGCTGCCCGCCCGAAATCGCTTCCTGGAACGCTGGCAGGCCACGTTCAGTGATGAAGCGCTGCACGATGGTGTTGGCCTCGTCCGAGGGCGGCCAGGTCGGCGGCACCAGCACCGCGGCGAGTTCTTCGTAGCCTTGGTTGACCGGCAGCGGCTGGCTGAAGTCTTGGAAGTTGCGGTTCAGGTCGACGTTCTCGTGGGTGACCCGGCGCCACCACGAAAAGCCGTAGGGGTTGAGCGCGTGGATGTAGACCACGGCCACACCGGCCTCAAACGCGGCGCGCCGCCACGCCGCGTCGCCGAGCAGCGTGGTCTGCACACCCGAGCCGCAATAGCCTTCGACGCCGTGGCAGGCGCTGCTGACGATCAGCACCTTGCTCGCCTCAAGTGGGCCGTCGCGCACCACGTCCATCGCCAGCGGCTCGCCGTCGCGGCCGAGCATCGGGTGCGAGTGGCTTTGCACGTCGAGGCCGGCAGCTTCGGTCGCGGCCAGGAACTTGCTACGCGCTTCGGCGTAGCTCTGCGAAAAGTTCGCGATCAGGTTCTGCGTGGCCATGGCTTCAGCGAGCCTTCGCGAGCCACTGCTCGGCCATGTTGACCCACAACGTGGCGCCCAGCGGAATCAGCTCGTCGTTGAAGTCGTAGCTCGGGTTGTGCAGCATGCACGGGCCCAGGCCGTGGCCGCCGACGCGGTGGCTGCCGTCGCCGTTGCCGATCAGGAAATAACAACCCGGCTTCTCGAGCAGGAAGTAGCTGAAGTCTTCGGCGCCCATGGTCGGTTCGAACTCCTGCACGTTGCCTGCACCGACCAGGTCCTGCATCACGCCACGCACGAACTCGGTCTCGGCCGGGTGGTTGATCGTGGGTGGGTAGTTGCGCGAGAACTCGAACTCGCAAGTGGTGTCGAAGGCGGCGCAGGTGTGCTCGCTGATTTCTTTCATGCGGCGCTCGATCAGGTCGAGCACTTCGAGCGTGAAGGTGCGCACCGTGCCCTGGATCTCGCAGCTGTCGGGCACCACGTTGGTGGCCTCGCCGGTGTGGATCATCGTCACCGAGATCACGCCGGCGTCGATCGGCCGCTTGTTGCGGCTGATGATGGTCTGGAAGGCCTGCACCAGCTGGCAGGCCACCGGCACCGGGTCGACACCCAGGTGCGGCATCGCGGCGTGCGAGCCCTTGCCACGGATCACTATTCTGAATTCGTTGCTGCTCGCAAAACACGGCCCGCTTTTCAGCGCGAACTGGCCCACCGCCATGCCCGGCCAGTTGTGCGCGCCGAACATCGCTTCCATAGGGAACTTCTCGAACAGGCCGTC
Organism: Burkholderiales bacterium; assembly: GCA_039930465.1. Taxonomy (GTDB): domain Bacteria; phylum Pseudomonadota; class Gammaproteobacteria; order Burkholderiales; family Burkholderiaceae_C; genus LMDS01. The sequence continues at coordinate 39,628 of JBDTTU010000023.1, read as the reverse complement.
TTTGATCATCTCGCGCGCGCCGCCGCCGCCTTCTTCGGCGGGCTGGAACACGAGGTACACGGTGCCATCGTAGTTGCGGTGCTTGCTCAGGTGCTTGGCGGCGGCCAGCAGCATCGCGGTGTGGCCGTCGTGGCCACACGAGTGCATCTTGCCGGGGTGTTTGCTGGCGTGCGCAAAGGTGTTGTGCTCGGACATCGGCAGCGCGTCGATGTCGGCGCGCAGGCCCACGGCGCGATCGCTGGTGCCGTTCTTGAGGATGGCGACCACGCCGGTCGTGCCCAGGCCGCGGTGGATCGGAATGCCCCAGTCGGTGAGCTGTTTGGCGATCACATCGGAAGTGCGTTTCTCCTCGAAGCACAGCTCGGGGTGGGCGTGGATGTCGCGTCGCACCACCGCGATGGCGGCTGCGTCGGCGAGGATGGATTCGATCAAACGCATGGCGAGCTTCCTTGTACGTGGGCGTGCAATGTCGAAATCAGTTTACCCGTCGGCCGCCCGCCACACGGGTGCTGCGGGCTTGCAGTATTCCTGCCGCAAAATGGGCGGTCACGAAGAACGTTCCGAATGAAAAAAATCCGCCACGGCTTTACCCTCGTCGAGTTGATCATGGTGTTGGCGGTCGTCGCGATCCTGGCGACGATCGCGGTGCCGAGCATCCAGGGCAAATTGGTGCGCGATCAGATCGTCGAGGCGATGAAGATCGCCGACATCGCCAAGGCGCCGGTCGCTGCCATGTGGGCTCTCACGCACACGCTGCCGGCCGACAACGCTGGCGCGGCTCTGCCAGCCGCGGAGAAGATCGTCGGCAACCTGGTGAGCTCGGTCAGCGTCGAGGCCGGCGCTATCCACGTGACCTTCGGCAACCGCGCCAACACGGCGATCAAGGGCAGGCTGCTCACGCTGCGCCCTTCGGTCGTGGAAGACGCGCCCATCGTGCCGCTGGCCTGGGTCTGCGGCCACGCCGAAGCGGTCGAAAAAATGACAGCAAAAGGCACCGACCGGACCAGCGTGCCCGACAAGTTCCTGCCGCTCAATTGCCTTGCGAAAAAGAAGTGATCCGGAGTGTTGCGCGCAGCGCGAAAGCCCGTGTGCCGATGTAGGAGACAATCACGCTCCCTCAAACGCGAAATCACCAATGACCTTGACCACCAGCCACCCCAATCTGCCGCAGGGCTATGTGCAACTCACCGAAGGCCGTGTTCGCACCACCGACCTCGTCTTCGGCAAGGCTTCCAGTGAATGGAGCCAACCGCATGCCTTCGTGGTCGGCAGCTCGGTCGGCGAAGATGGCACCAAGGTCGCGCGTCGCAGCACCGAGCCCAAGAGCGCACGCGTGCGCTCGTGAACCGGGAAGCCGGCCTGCTCGCGTGACGCGAGCGGGCCGCTCCAGGCCCGGGAGCCTACCTGGGATCCTCAGTGCCTGACCTTGCCGTCTTCGGTGATCATCGACAGATCAACGTAGCGCGAGGCCACGTGTTCCTTCGGCCCGAAGTTCACGCTGAAGCCGCCGAAGTTCGCGTTCTGGATCGACTCCAGCCCGTTGATCAGCGCGTCGCGCGAAGGGTTGCGCCCGGCGCGCTTCAGCCCTTCGGCGAACACCTTGGCCGCGAGATAACCTTCCATGCTCGAATAGTTCGGCATCGCGTCGCCGCCGGCCTTGCGCACCGCGTCGAGGTACTCGCGCGAGATCGCGGTCGTGGTCGAGAACGGGAACGGCATCACCTGGCTGACCATGATGCCGCGGCCTTCCTTGCCGAGCTCGTCGGCCAGCGCCTGAGTGCCGACGAACGACACGTTGAAGAAGGTGCCGCCATAGCCGGCCTTGCGCGCTTCGCGGATGAATGCCGCGCACGACTTGTAGGCGCTGATCTGCACCACCGCGTCGGGCGTGCTGGCTGTGATGCTCTTCACCGCCTGCGCCACGTTGACCGTATTGCGCTCGACCGTGCCGAGCGCGACCGGCTCGAGGCCCAGCGCTTTCAGCGCCCGCTTCACGCCTTCGAGGCCGGCCTTGCCGTAAGCGTCGTTCTGATAGAAGACGGCGATCTTCTTCAGGCCCAGCGACGTGAGCTGCTTGACGATCAGGCCGGTCTCGTCATAGTACGAAGCGCGCAGGTGGAACACTGATTTGTGCAAGGGATCGCGCAGCGCTTCGGCACCCGTGAACGGGCCGAAGAACGGGATTTTCGCGTCGACCACCAGCGGCAGCGCGGCCAGGCAAGTAGGCGTGCCGACGTAGCCGAAAAGGCCGAACACGTCGTCCTTGATGAACTTCTCGGTGTTGGCCTTGCAGCGGTCGGGCTCGTAGCCGTCGTCGAGCGTGCGCAGCTCGATGTTGGCGCCGTTCACGCCGCCGGCGGCATTGACGACGTTGAAAGCGATGCGCGCGCCCATGTTCATCTGGATGCCGAGCTGTGCCGCCGGGCCGCTGAACGCGGCCGACTGGCCGAGCACGATGCGGTTGTTCTGAGCCAGTGCGGGCAAGGCCAGCACAGCGCTCGAAGCGCCAAAGCGTTTGATGATGTCGCGACGATTCATGGAATGTTCCAACGAGGTTGCAGGTCGATTCGGGTGCATTGACGCACCCCTTAAGGGCACTTTGGCCCGTGATCTCTTGAACCACTTTTCCGACCCGTGGGCAGGATAACGGTCAGGGTTCGCGCCGATGCGCCCGGCGCAGGCCGCGCGTGCGATGCAATCGCCAGGGCTGTGCAATAGTTCACCCATGAGCACAGTCATCACACGTGGCGCCTGCCCTCACGATTGCCCCGACACCTGCGCGCTGCGCGTCACCGTGCAGGACGGCCGTGCGATCAAGGTGCAAGGCGACCCCGACCATCCGCCCACGCATGGTGCTTTGTGCACCAAGGTTTCGCGTTACCCCGAGCGCACCTACCACCCCGAGCGGGTGTTGTTTCCGATGCGGCGCGTCGGGCCGAAGGGGCTGGGCCGCTTCGAGCGTGTGGGCTGGGGCGAAGCGCTGGCCGACATTGCGCGGCGACTCGGCGCGATCGCCGCGCGTGACCCGCAAGCCATCGTCCCGTACAGCTACGCCGGCACGATGGGGCTGGTGCAAAGCGAGAGCATGGCGGCGCGCTTTTTCAACAAGCTCGGCGCGTCCTTGCTCGACCGCACGATCTGCTCCAGCGCCGGTGGCGAAGCGCTCACCGCCACCTACGGCGGCAAGGTCGGCATGCACCTCGAGCACTACGCCGAAAGCCGACTGATCCTGATCTGGGGCAGCAACTCGATCGCCTCGAACCTGCACTTCTGGACCTTCGCGCAGGCCGCCAAGCGCCACGGCGCGAAGCTGGTCTGCATCGACCCGCGCAAGACCGAAACCGCCGACAAGTGCCATCAGCACATCGCCCTGCTGCCCGGTACCGACGGCGCGCTGGCGCTCGGCCTGATGCACGAGCTGATCAACAACGACTGGCTGGACCAAGACTACATCGCGCAGCACACCGAAGGCTGGCCGGCGCTGCGCGAGCGTGCGCTGCAATGGCCACCCGAGCGCGCCGCGCAGGTCTGCGGCATCAGCGCTGACGAAGTGCGTGGCCTGGCGCGCGACTATGGCCAGACCAAGCCGGCCGCCATTCGCCTGAACTACGGCATGCAGCGTGTGCGCGGTGGTGGCAACGCGGCGCGGCTGATCGCGATCCTGCCCAGTCTCGTGGGCGCCTGGCGCGAGCGCGGCGGCGGGCTGCTGCTGTCGGCCTCCGGCTGGTTCAAAGGCGTGCGCAACGACGCCGCTTTGCAGCGCCCCGACCTGCTGATGGGTCGCCGCCCTCGCACGATCAACATGAGCACGATCGGCAACGACCTGCTGCGGTCGGCCTCGAAAGAGTTCGGCCCGAAGATCGAAGCGCTGCTCGTCTACAACAGCAACCCGGTGGCGGTGGCGCCCGAGTCGGCCAAGGTCGTGCGCGGCTTCGCCCGCGAAGACCTGTTCACGGTCGTGCTCGAACACTTCATGACCGACACCGCCGATCACGCCGACTACGTCTTGCCGGCCACCACTCAGCTCGAACACCTCGACGTGCACACGAGCTACGGCCACACCTATGTGATGTTCAACGAAGCGGCGGTCGCGCCGCTGGGCGAGGCCAAGGCCAACACACAGATCTTTCGCGAGCTGGCGGCACGCATGGGCTTCAGCGAACCGTGTTTCGCCGACAGCGACGAAACGCTGGCGCGCACGGCGTTCAACGAGCAGGTGGATTTCGATGCGCTGCGGGCGCAAGGCTGGGCCAAGTTGCCGCTGCCCGACGCACCTTTCGCGCACGGCGGTTTCCCGAGCGCGAGCGGCAAGTGCCTGATCGACTCGGCTGGCTACGGTGTGCCCGACCACCTGCCGAATTACGAGTCGGCTGCGAGTGCGCCCGAGCTGGCGCGCCGCTACCCGCTCGCGATGATCTCGCCGCCGGCCCGCAACTTCCTCAACTCGAGCTTCGTCAACGTGAAGAGCCTGCGTGACATCGAAGGCGAGCCAATCCTCGAGATCGATGCCGCCGATGCCGCGGCGCGTGGCATCACGAACGGCCAGATGGTGCGTGTCTTCAACGACCGTGGCAGCTCGCTGTGCAAGGCCGTGGTCAGCCCGCGCGCGCGCCAGGGTGTGGTCAACGGTCTGGGCGTGTGGTGGCGCAAGCTGGGCGCCGACGGAACCAACGTCAACGAACTCACGCACCAGCAGCTCACCGACATCGGCCGGGCGCCGAGCTTCTACGACTGTCTGGTCGAAGTGAGCCCTGCGAGCGCGCCGGCGCCGTGAACCGCTGGCTGGTGATGGCGGGTCTGTCGTTCGGGGGTGTGTTGTTGCTGGCCGGGGCGAGCGTGTGCTTTACCTCGGGCTGCAGCACGGTCGGCTACTACGCGCAGTCGGTCGGTGGCCACTTGGCGCTGGTGCGCGCTGCCAAACCGGTGCCCGAGTGGCTGAACGACGCAGCCACGCCATCGACGTTGAAAGAGCAGCTGGCCTTGAGCCAGCGCATCCGCGACTTCGCGGTGGCTGAACTGAAGGAGCCCGACAACGCCAGCTACCGGCGTTATGCCGATCTGAAGCGCAGCGCCGCAGTCTGGAACGTGGTGGCAGCGCCCGAGCTGAGCCTGAAGCTTTCGACTTGGTGTTTTCCGGTGGTCGGCTGCGTGGGCTACCGCGGCTACTTCGACCGGGCCGAGGCCGACGCCTTCGCCACCGGCTTGCGTGCGCAAGGGCTCGAGGTCAGCGTCTACGGCGTGCCGGCCTATTCCACGCTCGGTACCCTGCCGGGCGACTGGCTCGCCGACCCGTTGCTCAACACCTTCATCAACTACCCCGAAGGCGAGCTGGCGCGCCTCATCTTTCACGAGCTGGCGCACCAGGTGGCCTATGCCAAGGGCGACACGGTGTTCAACGAGTCGTTCGCCACCGCCGTCGAGCGCATCGGCGGCGCGCGCTGGCTGGGCACGCACGCGAGCGCGCAGGCCCGCGAAGACTACGAACGTTTCGATTCGCGCCGGCAAGACTTCCGCGCGCTGACCGCACACTACCGTGAGCTGCTCGACGCGCTGTATGCCGGCACTGCCAGCGACGCCGAAAAGCGCGCCGGCAAGACTGCGCTGATGGCCGCCCTGCGTGCCGAGTACGCGCAGATCAAGGCCGAACGCTGGGGCGGGTATTCAGGGTATGACGGCTGGTTCGCGCGCGCCAACAATGCGTCGTTCGGCGTGCTCGCCGCGTACAACCAGCTGGTGCCGAATTTCGAGCGCCTGTTCGGGCGTGAGGGGCGCGACTTCCATGCTTTCTACGCCGAGGTGAAAAGAATCTCGGCGTTGCCCCAAGCCGAACGGCGCGCTGCCTTGCCCTAAGGAGAGAAGAACATGGCCGACATCAAGATCCACCGCGACCACACGCTCGGTCTGGCCAAGGCACGCAAGGTCGCACTGCAATGGGCCGAAGAGGTCGAGAAGAACTTCGAGATGGAATGCACCATCCTCGAAGGCGAGACCAGCGACACGGTGGAATTCACGCGCTCGGGCGTGAAGGGCGAGCTGGTGGTCGCGGCCAACCATTTCCAGCTCGAAGCCAGGCTCGGTTTCCTGCTGGGTGCCTTCAGCAAGACCATCGAGAGCGAGATCGAGAAAAACCTCGACGCGCTGCTGGCCAAGAGCGGCGCCTCGGGCAAAGCTGCGGCAAAAGCAGCGCCGGCCAAGAAGGCTTCAGGCAAGGCGGCGAAGAAATAACGCCGCCGCTGCCCGCCGGCAGAGCACTACTTCAGCGATTCGATCAGGTCGACGTATTCCTGCATCGCTTCGTCGCTGCTCTTGCCCTTGGCCAGGCTCCAGGCATCCCACTTGGCGCGGCCCACCATGTCGGAGAAGCCAGGGCGCTTGCCGTCGACGTCGCCCGTGGTGGCCTGCTTGAACAGCGCGTAGATCTTCAGCAGGGTCATGTTGTCGGGCTTTTCAGGCAGGCTCTTCGAGTCGGCCACCGCTTGTTCGAAATTTTTCTTCAGATCGGCCATGGGGTGAATCTCCTGATCGGCTTGAATGCCGTGGGTGAAAATGTGCATTGACGGCGTCGATGTTACCCAGCATCTTGGGCAGACACAGAACAGACCCCGCAAGGAGAAACCCGATGCCTGAAACTTCGCAGCGCATGTCGCGCGTGGACACCGCGTGGCTGCGCATGGACAACGACGTCAACCTGATGATGATCGTCGGCGTCTGGCTGCTGCAACCCGGCATCACACACGCGGCGCTGTGCGAGCGGGTCGAAGACAAGCTGCTCAAGTACGAGCGCTTCCGCCAGAAGGTGGTGCAAGACACGATGGGCGCCACCTGGGTGCACGACGACAACTTCGACATCCAGCGCCACGTGCTGCACGAGAAGAAGCTCAAGCGCGAACGCGGCCAGAGCGAGCGCGAGGCGCTTCAGGCGCACGTGGGCGAACTCGCCAACACCGCGCTCGACCCCGACCACCCGCTCTGGCAGTTTCACCTGATCGACAACTACGAAGGTGGCAGCGCGCTGGTGGCGCGGGTGCACCATTGCATCGGCGACGGCATTGCGCTGATCTCGGTGATGCTCTCGATCACCGACGGCGGCATGGACCCGCCCAAGCGCAAGAAGCGCGAAGCGGCCGAGGGCGAAGGCGACTGGCTGGCCGATGCGGTGGTCAAACCCCTGACCGATCTGGCCACCAAAGCCATCGGCATGTACGGCGGCGGTGTGGCCAAGTCGATGGAGATGCTCTCGAACCCGCAGCAGGGCCTGCTCGGCTCGCTCGAGATGGCACGCACGGGGGCCAAGGTGCTGGGCGACGTGGCGGCGATGGCGATGATGCCCGACGACTCGCCCACGCTGCTCAAGGGCAAGCCCATCGGCCAGAAGATCGTGGCCTGGGGCGAACCGCTGGCGCTGGCGCAGGTGAAGGTGATCGGCAAGGCGCTCAACTGTTCGATCAACGACGTGCTGCTGGCGTGTGTGGCCGGTGCCATCGGCGCTTACCTGAACGAGCGCGGCGACGACCCGGTGGGCAAGGAGATTCGCGCGATGGTGCCGGTGAACCTGAGGCCGATCGAAAAGGCCTGGCAACTCGGCAACCGCTTCGGCCTGGCGCCGCTCACGCTGCCGATCGGCATCGACAACCCGATCGAGCGTGTGTACGCGGTGCGCACGCGCATGAACCAGTTGAAAGACAGCTACCAGCCGCTGCTGGCGTTCGCGGTGCTCTCGGTCGCTGGCCTCTTGATCAAGCCGGTGCAAGACGGCCTGCTCGGCCTGTTCGCAAAGAAGGCCACGGCCGTGATGACCAACGTGCCCGGCCCGGCCGTGCCGCTGAAGCTGTGTGGCTCGACGCTGCGGCAGACCATGTTCTGGGTGCCGGCCTCGGGCGACATCGGCGTGGGTGTGAGCATCCTCTCGTATGGCGGCGGCGTGCAGTTCGGGTTGATCACCGACAAGAATCTATGCCCCGACCCGCAGGCCATCATCGACCGCTTCGAGCCCGAGTTCGAGAAGCTGCTGCTGGTGACGATGATGCTGCCCTGGGCCGAGGCGGCTTGAGCACGCCGCGCGGGGTGCCGCGCCACAAACACCAGCAGCGGGCAGGAGAGCTTGGCGTCAGAGGTAGCCGCCAGAATCGGTGCCCAGTTTTCACTAGCAGTGTGTCGATGGCGAGTAGCTCGATCCCTTCAAGCTGCCGTCTGGTGCGTCCGGCGCTGGCCAGCTATGCGCCCGGTGTTCCTGACGCTCTCCGAGGGGGCCCCGCGCCGCATCAATGTGGCCGGCCTGTCGGGGTGAGTTGCACCACCGCAGTGCATACAGCGCGTTCGAACCCAAGCTTGGGGCGAAGGAGCGGCTCGGCAACGGCAATCGTCCTGGCACAAGCATTGCGTAGTTCGTGTCGGAAGGTCAACGGCGACTTTCCACAGACACCTGAATTGCCACCGTAGGCGAATCTCAGGTTGGACGACGGCGTCCCCACAACAACGGCTTCAAACCCGGGTTGTGCGGACGCCGTTTTTGTTTTTGCGCTTGATTCAAATACCACCGTCGCCACAGCCAGCAACCGAAAGATTGAGATGCTCCCTCCTCCCCCTGAAGTTGAGGCCACCGTCAACACGCGTGCTGTCGGGCGCGTGCCCGGACAACAAAGTGCCATCCACGCCTGGGGCTCCGACAAGCCCGAGAAGGAAGAGGTGAGGGTCGGCTTCATGCCGCTGACAGACTGCGCCAGCGTCGTCATGGCCAGCGTGCTGGGCTTCGACAAGAAGTGGGGCGTGAAGATCATCCCGACGAAGGAGGCGTCCTGGGCCGGCGTGCGCGACAAACTCGTCAGCAACGAGCTCGACATGGCTCATGTCCTGTACGGCCTGGTGTATGGCGTGCATCTTGGTGTCGGCGGCCCCAGAAAAGACATGGCTGTGTTGATGACGCTCAACAACAACGGGCAGGGACTGACGCTGTCGAAGAAGCTGTCCGACAAGGGCATCGTCGATGTTGCGGCCCTGGCCAAGCTGATGAAGACGGAAAGGCGCGGCTTCACCTTCGCGCAGACCTTTCCGACCGGCACGCACGCGATGTGGCTGAACTACTGGCTGGCTTCCGCCGGGATCAATCCATTCACCGACGCCAAGGTTGTCACCGTGCCGCCGCCGCTGATGGTGAACAGCATGCGTGTCGGCGACATCGACGGATTTTGTGTTGGCGCGCCCTGGAATCACCGCGCCATCATCGACGGCATCGGCGTCACCGCTGCCACCTCGCAGGACGTCTGGCCGGACCATCCGGAGAAGGTGCTCGGCTGCACGGCCGACTTCGTCAAGGCGTACCCGAACACCGCGCGCGCCGTGATCATGGCCGTGTTGGAGGCCAGTCGCTGGATCGATTCGAGCCCGCAAAACAAGTGGGAGATGGCGCAGACGATCGCGCAGAAGGCCTACGTCAATACCAGCGTGGAGGCGATCGGCGAGCGCCTGCTGGGTCACTACCAGAACGGCATCGGCAAGACCTGGGACGACCCGAACCACATGAAATTCTTCAATGACGGGGCGGTGAATTTTCCCTACCTGTCTGACGGCATGTGGTTCCTCACTCAGCACAAGCGCTGGGGGCTCATCAAGGCGCACCCCGACTACCTGAACGTGGCGAAGGCCATCAACCAGATCGGCCTTTACACAGAAGCTGCGACGCAACTCAAGGTCAACCTGCCCGCCAATCCGATGCGTCGCAGCACGCTGATTGACGGCGTGGTCTGGGATGGCAGCGCCCCCGCTTCCTATGCCGACAGCTTCGCCGTGCGGCACGAAGCCCCGTCGCTCGCGCACGCCTAGAAACGCCGCGTTCGCCAAAGCCCCAACCCCTCTCTCTCAGACACCTTCCCACAGGAGCAAACCATGAAGCAAACCCCCCGTCCCGACCTGCGCCGCCGTCGTCTGCTTGCCGGCTCGGCAGCGCTGGCCGGTGGCAGCCTGCTCGCGCCATCTTCCGCCTTCGCACAGAAAAAGGGCCAGCCGGAAAAGGAAGTCTTGAAGTTCGGCTTCATCAAGCTCACCGATTGCGCGCCCCTGGTCGTCGCCTACGAGAAGCACTTCTTCGAAGACGAAGGTCTCAACGTCACCTTGGAGGCCCAGGCCAACTGGAAAGTGCTGCTCGATCGGGTGATCGACGGGCAACTCGATGGCGCGCACATGCTGGCCGGCCAGCCGCTGGGCGCCACGATCGGATTCGGCACCAAGGCCGACGTGGTGACCGCCTTCAGCATGGACCTCAATGGCAACGGCATCACGGTGTCGAACGCGGTGTGGCAAGAAATGAAGCCACTGCTGCCCATGGAAGGCGGCAAGGTCAAGCACCCGATCAAGGCCGATGCACTGAAGAAGGTCGTCGACAAGTGGAAGGCCCAGGGCAAGCCCTTCAAGATGGGTATGGTGTTTCCGGTCTCCACGCACAACTATGAATTGCGCTACTGGCTGGCCGCCGGCGGTCTGCATCCGGGTTACTACAGCACCAGTGACATCAGCGGCACCAAGGGCGCCGACGTGTTGTTGTCGGTGACGCCACCCCCGCAAATGCCCTCGACGATGGAAGCGGGAACGATCAATGGCTACTGTGTGGGCGAACCCTGGAACCAGCAGGCCGTGGTCAAGGGAATCGGCGTTCCCATCGTCACCGACATCGAGATCTGGAAGAACAACCCCGAGAAGGTGTTTGGTGTCACGCGCGGCTGGGCCGAGAAGAATCCCAACACCCATGTGGCCGTGGTCAAGGCACTGATCCGCGCCTGCATGTGGCTCGACGCGAGCATGGCCAACCGCATCGAGGCAGTGAACATGCTGGCCAAGCCCAACTATGTCGGTGCGGATGCCGCCGTCATCGGCAACAGCATGACCGGTACCTTCGAATACGAAAAGGGCGACAAGCGCCCCCTGCCGGACTTCAATGTCTTCTTCCGCTACTTCGCCACCTACCCGTTCTACAGCGATGCGATCTGGTACCTGACCCAAATGCGCCGCTGGGGCCAGATCACCGAAGCCAAGCCCGACAGCTGGTACATGGACATCGCCAAGAAGGTGTACATGCCGGGCGTGTACATGCAAGCCGCGCAGGCGCTGATCGGCGAAGGCAAGGCCAAGGCCAGCGACTTCCCGGGCAAGACCGACGGCTTCAAAGGAGCGCAGGACGGCTTCATCGACGGCATCGTCTACGACGGCCGCAAGCCCAACGACTACCTGAGCAAATTCAAGATCGGCCTGAAACCAGCCGACTCGGTTTGACCGGGGGCGCCCACGGCGGGTGCGCCAACCCTGGGGTGCGCGTGCCCTTCTCGTCGACTTGATCAAGGACCAGCCATGGAAAACATTCTCAAACTCTTCGGCGGCGGCCTGCGCCGTGATCCGCGCGAGTTCACCCGCGGGCTGCTGCTGGCCATCGGCGTACCCGTGATCGCGATGGCCCTGTTCCTGGCGGGATGGGCGCTGCTGGCCCCACGCATCCAGACCAGCCTGGGCGCGATCCCGGGCCCGGCACAAGTGTTCGAACAGGCCAAGACGCTGTGGGCCGACCACCTCAACGAACGCCACCAGCGCAGCGAGTTCTACGAGCGCCAGGACAAGCGCAACCAGGAGCGCCTGGCCGAGGACCCAAGCTACCAGCCGCGCCACTTTGAATGGACCGGCAAGCCGACCTACGTCGACCAGATCTTCACCAGTCTGTACACGGTGTTCACGGGCTTCCTGTTGGCGACCCTCATTGCGGTGCCCCTGGGCATTCTGGCCGGGTCGTCCAGGATCGTGCAGGCGGCGATCAACCCCATCGTCCAGATCTTCCGGCCGGTGTCGCCGCTGGCCTGGTTGCCCATCGTGACGCTGGTGGTCAGCGCGGTCTACGTCACCACCGACACACCGATGTTCCAGAAATCGTTCCTGGTGTCGGCCATCACCGTCACGCTGTGCTCGCTCTGGACCACGCTGATCAACACCGCCATCGGCGTCACCTCGGTCGACAAGGATCTCGTCAACGTGGGCAAGGTGCTCAAACTGCCCTTGTCAACACGGGTGCGCAAGATCGTTCTGCCCTCGGCCCTGCCCTTCATCTTCACGGGCATGCGGCTGTCGCTCGGCGTCGGCTGGATGGTCTTGATCGCCGCCGAGATGCTGGCGCAGAACCCGGGCCTGGGCAAGTTCGTCTGGGACGAATTCCAGAACGGCAGTTCCGATTCGCTCAGCCGAATCATGGTGGCTGTGTTCACCATCGGGCTGATCGGCTTTGCGCTGGACCGGGCCATGCAAGTGCTGCAGAACCTGGCTGCGCGCAACTGAGCGGGGGTGACACATGGATCATGCACTGAGAGTCCCCATGAACAACACGGTGCCGATGCGGCCGCTCGGCGCCGCCGTATCCCAACCCGCACCGACGACGCTGGCCCCTGCCGCGGTGCCTGCCGCCGGCGCGCTCGAACTGCGCAATGTCAGCAAAGGCTATGGCAGCGGGCCTGGCCGCGCGCCCGTGCTCGAAGGTTTGAATCTGCGCATCGAGCAAGGTGAATTCGTCGCCATCGTCGGCTTCTCTGGCAGTGGCAAAACCACCCTGATCAGTCTGCTGGCCGGGCTGCTTCAGGCCGACAGCGGCGAGGTGCTCAAGAACGGCAAGCCGATCATCGAACCCGGCCCCGATCGTGGCATCGTGTTCCAGAACTACTCGCTGATGCCCTGGCTGAGCGTGCGCGACAACGTGGCGTTGGCGGTCGACCGGGTGTTTGCAACTGACAGTGCTGCCGAGCGTGCGGAGCGCGTGAAGCGTTACGTGGGCATGGTCGGTCTGAGTGCCGCGATCGACAAGAAGCCGGCGCAATTGTCCGGCGGCATGCGCCAACGCGTATCGGTGGCGCGGGCTCTGGCGACCAACCCCGATGTCCTGCTGCTTGACGAGCCCCTGTCAGCGCTGGATGCGCTCACGCGCGCCAACTTGCAGGACGAGATCGTCAAGATCTGGAGCGAAGACCGCAAGACGGTGCTGTTGATCACCAACGATGTCGACGAGGCCTTGATGATGGCCGACCGCATCATCCCGCTCGAGATCGGGCCACGCGCCCGGTTGGGGCAGTCGTACCAGGTCGACATCGCGCGGCCGCGTGACCGCCGCGAAATGAACCATGACCGGCGTTTCCAGGAGTTGCGCGGTGAAATCACGCAGCACCTGGTTGGCCTGGCCCACCAGCGAAAAGCGAACCAGACCGAGCGCGTTTTCAAGCTTCCCTCGCTCACCCCACGGGCGGTGGAATCTGCGCCGCGGCGCAGCGTGGCGGCATGGATGGGACTGCGCCATGCCGCAACCGTCGAGCGAATCGAGGCCGAGTTGCGTGCCCAACCGGTTCTTTCTCCGCTGCCCCAAGGCGATGCCCCGGAGAAGGTGGGCAGCGACCACTATCTGGAGTTCTCGCGGCTGATCAAGGTGTACCCGACACCCAAAGGGCCGCAGACGGTGGTCGATGGGTTCGACCTCAAGATGCGGCGGGGTGAATTCGTCTCGATCATCGGGCACTCGGGCTGCGGGAAGTCCACGGTGCTGTCGATGGTGGCGGGGCTGACCGGCATCACCGAAGGCGTGATCGTGCTCGATGGCCGGCAGGTGGCCGATGCCGGGCCTGACCGGGGCCTGGTGTTCCAGGCGCCGAGTCTGGTGCCCTGGCTGAGCGCACGGGACAACGTGATGCTGGGGGTCGAGCGTGTGTTTCCGCGGGCCAGTGCAGCCGAACGCGAGGACACGGTTGGGTACTACCTGGACCGGGTCGGGCTGGGCAACGCCATGCACAAGAAGGCCTCGGAACTGTCCAATGGCATGAAACAACGTGTAGGCATCGCCCGAGCCTTTGCGTTGAAGCCGAAACTTCTGCTGCTCGACGAGCCCTTCGGCATGCTGGACTCGCTGACACGCTGGGACTTGCAGGAAGTGCTGATGGACGTGTGGGCACGCAGCCAGGTGACCGCGATCATGGTGACCCACGATGTGGACGAGGCCATCCTGCTGGCCGACCGTGTGGTGATGATGACCAATGGGCCACGAGCCAAGATCGGCCGTGTCATGGACGTCCCGCTGGCGCGGCCCCGCACCCGGGAAGGCCTGCTCGCCCACCCCAGCTATTACGAACTGCGCGAAGACCTCATCGGCTTTCTGGAGGACTGCGGGCGCCAGCACTGACGCCTGCGCAGGCCCGACGGTTCAGCTGGGTTCGCTTCGCACTCACACACTCAGTCTTCCAGTTCGGCCTTCGCCATCTCCACATCCAGCCGTTCCATCGCGTCTTTCGGCTCGCAGGCCGCCGCGTCGGCATAGAGTTTCTCGGCCTCTTTCATTTTCTTGTCGCCTTCGAGCATCACCAGGCCGTTGGCGTACTCGACCATCGCGATCGCCGATGTCGGGTTGAGCTTGAGCGCGGTCTTGTACATCGCAAGGCCAGCGTCCTTGCTCGCACCCTGGGTGCGGCCGAGCAACGAACCGACCTTGTCGATCACTTCGGCGTGGAAGGCACCGAGCGCGATGTGCGCGTCGGCGTGTTTCGGGGCGAGCTTGATGGCGGCCTCGAGCGCGCTCTTGACCTTGCCGCCCAGCCCTTGCGCGAGGGCCTTGGTGATGCTGATGCCCTGGCTGTAGCGGCCGAGCGCGTAGGCCATGAAGTAGTACGCGTTGGCGTTCTTCGGCGCGCTGCCGAGCTGCGCTTCGGCGCGCTCGGCCACTTCCATGAAGAGTTCGAGCTTGGTCTTCTCGCTCTTTTCCAGGTAGTTGGCGTAGATGGACTGCGCCTTGTTGGCGACCGTGATGCCGGCGCCGCCCGCTTTCAACCCGGCCTCGGCGGCTTTCTGGAAATCACCGGCGTGGAACAGGGCCCAGGCGGCCAGCACCTTGGCGTCGGTGGGCAGCGGCTCGGCGTCGCCGGCGTGCAGGCGCGCCCAGTTTTTCTTCAAGGCTGCCGCGTCGTAGCTGTAGTCGGCAGCGTCGTGCGGGAAGGCGGTCCACTTGGCCATGCGTCAATCTCCTTTGTGATAGTTGCCGACCAGTGCGTGCAGGTGCTCGCGCTCTTCGGGTCGCAGGTAAGGCAGCAGCAGGCTGAGCACGTGGAAGGCGCCGCGCATCAGCGCCGCGCTGGCGCTTTCGGGCTCGAGGGCGCGGCGCGGGTCGCGCACGTATTCGTAGCTCAGCCAGTAGGTCAGCACCACCACCATCGAGGTGGCCACAGGTTCCACGTCGCGCAGCTCGATCTTCATCGTGCTGCCACGCGACAGGCCGTCGAGCACCGACTGCACCGCCTTGCCCTTGTTCTTCAGCACGAACTGGAAATGCGTCTCCAGCCGCCGGTTCTTCGAGAGCAGATCGTTCAGGTCGCGGTACAAAAAGCGGTACTGCCAGATCAGCTCGAACAGCATGTGAAAAAACAGCCACGCGTCTTCAACGTTTTCAACGCCGTCGGCCGCCCGCAGCAGCTCGGTCAGTGAACGTTCGTAGCGGTCGAAGAGGCTGTTGATCAGCTCGTCTTTGGCCGGGTAGTGGTAGTACAGGTTGCCGGGGCTGATGCCGAGTTCGGCCGAGATCAGCGTGGTCGACACGTTCGGTTCGCCGAAGCGGTTGAACAGCTCCAGCGTCACTTCCAGAATGCGCTCGGCGGTGCGGCGCGGTTTCTTCGGCGGGGTGGCCATCGGGGTGGGGGCTTGTCTCGGGGCAATGGCTTGTTGGAGGGGCAATCTAGCATCAACCGCGCGCCGGTCGCATCGGCATCGGCCCGCAGCGCGCCAGCGCGAAAGATGTGCGCTGCCTACAATCGCGCCCCACATGCCAGCCATTTCATTCCAGAACGTCACCAAGACGTACATCAGCAAGAGCGGCGGCGCCAGCGGCGCGACCAGGGCCCTCGACGATGTGAGCTTCGACATCGAACCCGGCGAATTTTTCGGCCTGCTGGGGCCGAACGGCGCCGGCAAGACCACCTTGATCAGCATCCTCGCCGGCCTGGCCAGCGCCAGCAGCGGCCGGGTGAGCGTGCTCGGGCACGACGTGGTGAGCGACTACGCTGCGGCCCGCCGCAGCCTGGGCATCGTGCCGCAGGAACTGGTGTTCGACCCGTTCTTCAGCGTGCGCGAGTCGCTGCGCATCCAGAGCGGCTACTTCGGCGTCTACAAGAACGACGCCTGGATCGACGAACTGCTCGCCAACCTGGGCCTGGCCGACAAGGCCGACGCCAACATGCGGCAGCTCAGCGGCGGCATGAAACGCCGCGTGCTGGTCGCGCAGGCGCTGGTGCACCGCCCGCCGGTGATCGTGCTCGACGAGCCGACCGCGGGGGTCGACGTGGAACTGCGCCAGACGCTCTGGCAGTTCGTTGCGCGGTTGAACAAAGAAGGCCACACGGTCCTGTTGACCACGCATTACCTCGAAGAGGCCGAAGCCTTGTGTGGGCGACTGGCGATGCTGAAACAGGGCAGGGTGGTGGCACTCGATCGCACGTCGGCGCTGCTGGCCGGCACCGCCAGCACGATGCTGCGCTTCAAGATGGACGCGGCCTTGCCGCCGCAACTCGCCGCCCAATCGCGCGTGACCGGCCGCATCGTGCAGATCACCGCGCACGACGCGCACGAGGTCGAAACCATCCTCGGCGTCTTGCGCAACGCAGGCTGCCAGCCCGAAGATCTGGAGATCGGCCGCGCCGACCTGGAAGACGTGTTCCTCGAAATCATGAACGGCGCGCCGACGGGAGTGGCCGCATGAGCGCCAGCAACAACGTGTTGTCGGGCGCGCGCACGCTGCTTTACAAGGAAGTGCTGCGCTTCTGGAAGGTCGCGTTCCAGACCGTGGCCGCACCGGTGCTCACGGCCATCCTCTACCTGTTGATCTTCGGCCATGTTCTCGAAGGCCGCGTCCAGGTGTACGGCTCGGTCGGCTACACCAGCTTCCTGATTCCCGGTCTGGTGATGATGAGCGTGCTGCAGAACGCGTTTGCGAACAGCAGCTCGTCGCTGATCCAGAGCAAGATCACCGGTAATCTCGTGTTTCTGCTGGTCGCGCCACTCTCGCACTGGGCCTGGTTCGTGGCCTACGTTGGCGCGTCGATCGTGCGCGGCCTGGTGGTGGGTGCGGGTGTGATGATCGTGACGATCTGGTTCGCCCCGCTGACCATCGCCAACCCGGTGTGGATCCTCGTTTTCGCTGTGCTTGGCGCGGTGATGATGGGCGCGCTCGGCCTGTTGGCGGGCCTGTGGGCCGAAAAGTTCGACCAGATCGCCGCGTTCCAGAACTTCATCATCATGCCGATGACGTTTCTTTCGGGCGTGTTCTATTCGGTCGGCTCGTTGCCGCCGTTCTGGAAGGGCGTGAGCCACCTGAACCCGTTCTTCTACATGATCGACGGGTTTCGACACGGGTTCTTCGGGGTGAGCGATGTGTCGCCCTGGGTCGGGTTGATGGTGGTCGGAACAGCCACGTTGGTGGTGTGCGGGGTGTGCCTGCACTTGCTGCGGATCGGGTACAAGATTCGGCATTGATTCCGGCTGATGCGCCTGGGGCCGATCGTGCCGGACTCCACAAGCCGCAGGTCGGTGTCTGGCGTTTCATGGTCGGCGCCAAGTTTCAAGGCCAAGGCATCGGGAAGCTCGCGCTGTTGCGGGTGATCGAGCGCGTGCGCAACAAGGGGCTGTTCAAGGTGCTCGAACTGCCCTACCTCCCGGGCCGGGCTGTCCCGAACCGTTCTACCTCGGCATCGGCTTTCGCAACGCGGGCAAGGCCGATGGCGATGAAATCGTTCTTGCGTTCCCGCTCTCCGAAGATGTGGCCTGACGCTTCCATCCCTCAGGCTGAGTAGACAGTCTCCAACGACCTGAAACCTTTCATCTCCATCGGGTTCCCGAACGGATCGACGAAGAACATCGTCCACTGTTCCCCCGGCAGCCCCTCGAAGCGCAGCGTCGGTTCGATGACGAACCGGACTTCACGCGACTTCAAACGAGACGCCAAAGCCTGCCATTCCACCAACTCCAGAATCACCCCGAAATGCGGCATCGGCACCAGGTGCTCGCCAACGACGCCGGTGCGCGAGGTAGCGAAAGGCTCGCCCAGGTGCAGCGAAATCTGGTGCCCGAAGAAGTCGTAGTCGACCCAGGTCGGCGCGCTGCGGCCTTCCTTGCAGCCGAGCGTTTCGCCGTAGAAACGGCGCGCTTCGTCGAGGTCGCGAACGTTGAAGGCCAGGTGGAAAAGGCTGCGCATCGTGGTGGTTTCCGTGGGGGCTGTGCCGGGTTCAGTAGTGGCGCGAGAGCGGGTAGGCTTCGACTTCGTGCAGGTAGCTGTCTTTCGCCGGTTGCAGGTGGTCGACGCACAATTGCGCCAGGGCCCAGCTGTCGGTGCCTTTCATCAACTGGATCATCATGTGGTGGTCACGCTCCGAGGCCAGCGCACGCTCCATGTCGGCGGTTTTCTTCGCGCGCACCGGCAGGCTCAGCCACATGTAGTGCTTGATTGAATCGACAAGGTAGGCGTTGCCGCAGCAGGCGAACAGCGTCAGGTGGAACTGGTCGTTCACTTCGTGCACACCGCGGAAGTGGCCGTCGCGCACGTGGCGCATGTACTCCGTGTGCAGGCGCTCCAGCTCTTCGATCACGTGCTTCGGCGCCGGCAGCGGGATGCGCAGCGCGGCGTGGCGCTGCAGCAGCTCGCGCACTTCGTAGATCTGGCGCACTTCGGCCGGCGTGAGCGAACGCACCGCCACGCCCTTGTTCTTCTCGCGCACCACGATGCCGGTGCGCTCGAGTTCGTTGAGCGCCTGGCGGATGTAGTGGCGGGTGGCCCCGAAGCGCGCGATCAGGTGGTCTTCCACGAGCCGAGTGCCGGGGGCCAGGCGGCCGAAGATGATGTCGTCGCCGAGCACCTTGACGACGTCGGTGCTCTCGACCTCCAGGGCGGCCGCTTCGGGTTCGGGGCGGATCGGCAGGGTGTTGTTCACGAGGCAGGATTTTGCGCGTAAATGTCTTCCACCAACCGAAGCGTGCGCAGGTTGTCGGCTGGCGAAGTTTCGAAGCCGGCGCCGCTGCCGAGCGCGTCGATGAAGTGCGAGATCGTCGCGGCGTAGGAGTCGGCGTAACACTGCGGCATGTCGTAGCGGCGGATGTCGGGCCGCTCGCCTACGCAGGTCAGCGTGTTGCCCAGCAGCTGGATCGTGCCGCGCTCGCCGATCAGCGTCAGCCGGTCGGCCATCGCCGGCGGCTCGCCGTGGGCGCCGAGGTTGGCGAGCAGCAGCACGGTCGCGCCGGCTGCCGTGTCGAAGCTGATCGTCGCGTGGTCTTCGCCGGCCATCGCCGGGCTGTTGCGGCCGGTGCGCGCGTGCACGAGCGTCATCTCGCCGAGCAGGAAACGCAGCGTGTCGATGTGGTGGATCAGGATCTCCATCACCAGCGCGCGGTCGAGCGTGGCGATGAACGGCTGGCGTTCCAGCGCCGGCAGCAGGCCGCGTGCGTCGGCGATCAGGCCCGAGCTCAGAAGCGTCATCTGCGCCTGTAGCACGCCCCCGATGCGGCCTTCGCGCAGCCACTCGGCGATCTGCCGGTAGTGCGGGCGGAAGCGCCAGTTCTCGTGGACCATCAAGCGCATGCCGGCGATCGCGGCCACGTCATCGACCAGTCGAGAGGCTGCGTCGAAGCTCGGCGCGAGCGGCTTCTGGCAGATCGCCGGAATGCCGTGCGAGGCGGCCAGGCGCACGAGTTCGGCATGGGTTTCGCGCGGCGAGGCGATGTCGACCGCGTCGAGCTTCGCGGAGGCGAACATCGTTTGCGCGTCGCTGTAGACCGCATCGATGCCGAAGGCTTCGGCCCGCGCCTGCGCATTCGCGAGCGACGGGTCGGCGATAGCGACGACGCGCGCCCGCGCCGCTTCGCGCTGCCAGCCGGCAAGGTGGTGCTGCGTGACCCAGCCGGCACCAACCAGCCCGATGCGCAGCAGCGGTGCGCTCATGCCGCGCTCGCGAGAATCGCCTTCTCGGTCCTGGCGTCGAACAGGTACAACGCGCTGCCAGCGAAGCCGAGCGTCGCCGGTTCGCCGAGCGTGAGCTGCACGTCGCGGTGCACGCGCGCGGTCATTTCGCCGGCCTGGCCTTCGAGTTCGATGACGATCAGCGTTTCGGCGCCCAGCGGTTCGATGGCCGAGACGGTGCCGCGCAAGGCGTTCGCATCGCCGGCGCCGCCTTCCAGCAGGCCGAGTTCTTCGGGCCGGATGCCGATGAGCAACTCGCCGGCACTCGGCCCCAGATCGGCCGCCGACCAGCGCGACAGCGGCAGCATCGCGCCGCCCACCTGCGCGAAGTTCGCGCCGGCTTGCGCCACGACCTTCGCCTTCGCGAGGTTCATCGGCGGGTTTCCGAGAAAGCGGGCGACGAAGGCGTCGGCCGGCTGGCGGTACACGTCGAGCGGCCTGCCGATCTGCGCGACCTGGCCCTTGTTCATCACGCAGATGCGCTGGCCCATCGTCATGGCCTCGACCTGGTCGTGCGTCACATAAATCATCGTCGCGCCAAGCCGGTGGTGCAGCCGCACGAGTTCGTTGCGGGTGTTCACGCGCAGCGCGGCGTCCAGGTTCGAGAGCGGTTCGTCGAACAGGAACACCTTGGGCTCGCGCACGATCGCGCGGCCGAGCGCCACGCGCTGGCGTTGACCGCCCGAAAGTGCGAAGGGCTTGCGCTGCAGCAATTCGCCGAGACCCAGGATGCTCGCGGCCTTGCCGACGCGCTCGTCGATCTGCGCCTTGTCGACCTTGCGGCGCTTCAGGCCGAAGGCGAGGTTCTCGGCGACCGTCATGTGCGGGTAGAGTGCATACGACTGGAACACCATCGCGATGTCGCGGTCCATCGCCGGCACGTCGTTGACGACGCGCTCGTCGATGCTCATCTCGCCGCCGGTGATCGATTCGAGCCCGGCGATCATGCGCAAGGTGGTCGACTTGCCGCAGCCCGAGGGGCCGAGCAGCACCATGAACTCGCCATCGGTGACGGTGAACGACACGTCGTCGACCGACGGCGCCACGGCGCCGGCATAACGTTTGCTGATGTGGGCGAGACGAACGACGGCCAAGTTTTTCTCCGGTGGGCGATGCGTGAATGAGGGTGCGGGGCGCGCTTACTTGACGGCGCCGGCCGTCATGCCCTGGATGAGCTTTTCAGAGAAGAACGCATAGACGATCACGACCGGAACCACCGCGATCATCATGCCGGTGGCGATCATCCCGATGTCTTGAAAATAGTCGCCCATAAAACGGCGAATGCCGATCGGCAAGGTGGCCGAGTTCGGGTCGTTGACGAGCACCACGGCGAACAGGAACTCGTTCCAGAGCTGGATGAAGTTCAGGATCACCGTGGTCGCGATCGCCGGCATGCCCACGGGCAGCACGATGCGGAAGAAGATCTCGAAGTCGGAGTAACCGTCGATCTTGGCGGCGTCGAACAGGTCTTGCGGGATGCGCGCGAAGAAGCCTTCGAGCAGGTAGACGGTGAGCGGCAGTTGCAGGCCCACGTAGACGAGCGTCAGGCCGATCAGCGAGTTGTACAGGTTGTACTCAACCAGCACCTGGAACAGCGAGATCAGGATGATCTGCGGCGGAAAGATGATCGAGCTGAACAGGATGAAATACACCAGCCGGTTGCCGCGGAAGTTGTAGCGCGCCAGGCAGTGTGCCGCCGCCGCGCCGAGCAGCGTGACGATGGCCACCGCGGCGCCGACCACGATCGCGCTGTTCCAGAAGTAGGTGGCGAAATGCGAGTCGATCCAGGCGATGCGGAATTTCTCCCAGTGCCAGACCTCGGGCCAGGCGAAGTGCGACGCGCTGATCTCGCCGGTGGTGCGCACCGACATCGTGCCGACCCAGACGAAGGGCAGTGCCGAGTACAGCGTGTACAGAACGATGATGGCCATCAGGCCACCATGGCGCAGGTAGTGGGACGGGCTTTTCGTCATCGCGCTTGTCATCTCAATACTCCAGCCGTTCTTTCTGTTTGAAGATTCGATTGAAGAAAAGCACGAACGCGATCACCACGACGAACCAGACCACCGCGATCGCCGACGGGTAGCCCAGGTCGAAGGTGTTCCAGTTGAAGGCACGTTTGTAGACGTAGGTCGAGACCGTTTCGGTCGCCCACATCGGGCCGCCTTCGGTCATGATGAAGACCAGGTCGAAGACCTTCATCTTGCCGATGAAAGCGAGCACGTAGAGGTTCAGGAGCGTCGGCCGCAGCATCGGCACGATGACGTGCACGAGCTTGGCGCCCCAGCCGCAGTTGTCGAGCTCGGCCGCTTCCAGCACCTCGGACGGCAGCGAATGCAGCGCCGCGAGGCAGACCACCATGTTGAAGCCGGCCCACTTCCACGTGTGCGTGATCATCACCGCGCCGAGCGCGAACTTCGGGTCACCGAGCCAGGCCTGCGCCCACTGGCCGAGGCCGAGCGCGCGCAGCGCCGCGTTGACGATGCCCCAGTCGTAGTTGTAGATCCAGACCCACAAGATGCCGACGACCACGTAAGAGAGCAGCACCGGCGTGAACCACGCCACGCGCAGGAAACGCGCGCAGGGCACACCGGCGTACAGGCACAGCGCGAGCAGCAGGCCGGTGACGACGTCCATCACCGGCGCGATCAGCGACCAGATCGCGGTGTTGCGCACGGCGGCCCAGAAGGTCGCGTCCTTGAACACTTCCTTGAAGTGGTCGAATCCGACGAAGGTGGCGGTGTTGATGTCGCCGATCGTGAAGAAGGCGTTGTAGAAGGTGCGCAACACGGGGTAAGCGGTCAGCGCGGCGTAGATGAGCAGGGCCGGCGCGAGGAACAGCATCACGGTCGGCCATGACGCGCTGCGTGAGTCACCGCCCGACGTGTTGAACCACGCGGCGAGGCGCGAACGCCCCGCCGCCACCGTTGTTGCCGAGGCCGACACGCTCAGCTGGCAGCCTTGCAGGCGGCGTCCATCTGCGTGGTGGCCTCAGCCACGCTCATCAGCCCGCCGGGGAAGGCGCGGTTCAGCACCTGCGTGAAGGTGTCGGCGCACTTGCCGGAGTAGTACTGCAGCGGCGTGCCGATGAAGAACTTGGCGCCGGCGCTGCGCTCCTGCAGTTCCCTGAAGTAAGGCGCGTAGATGCTCTTGATGCGCGACGGATCGGTCTTGATGCCGGTCTGCAGCAGCACGCCTTCCATCCACTTGTTGCCGGCTTCGATGTTGGCGAACGAGCTCAGCAACTTGCCGGCGCATTCTTTGTTCTTGCTCTTCGAATACATCACGTAGCTGCCGCCGACCGCGAGCGTCTTGCACTCGGGGCATTTGGCGCCGTTCATCGCCGGGTACTTCATCACGCCGAGCGGAAAGCCCGCCGGCTGCCCGCCCTTGGCGGGGTCGACGAACGCGCGGCCGGTGTACCAGCTCGCGATCGGGAAGGTCAGCGCGCCGGGGTTGGTGTGGAAGTAGTAGTGCGACTCGCCGAGCTTCAGCGTGGCGAAGCTCTTCGGGTAGGCACCCATGTCGACCAACTGTTTGACCCAGGTCAGCGTCTCCACGACGCGCGGGTCCTGGTACGAGAGCTTTCCGGTCATCAGCAGCAAGTAGTCGTCGGTGCCCAGCTTGCGCAGCAGCACTTCTTCGAGGAAGTAGGCGCCGGGGTATGGGCGGTCACCCACGCCTTGCGCCAGCGGCGTGATGCCGGCGGCGGCGGCCTTCTTCACCATGTCGGTGAACTCGGCCTGCGACATCTGCATGCTGGCCGGCGCCGTCACGCCGATCTTCTTCAGCAGCTCGCGGTTGTAGTAGAGCTCGACGGTGTAGGCCTCGAGCGGCAGCGCGTAGACCTTGCCGTTGTAGGCCCACGACTTGCGCGCCCAGTCTTCGAGGTTGTTCAGGTCGACGTAGCTGTCGAGCGGTTCGAGGTAGCCGCTCTTCGCGAACGCGATCTCGTCGGGCTCGAGCCAGAAGATGTCGGGCGCCTGACCGGTGCGCACCGCGGTCTTGGCCGAGGTGTACAGGTCGGCCTTCTGGATGAATTGCAGATTGACCTTGCACGACGGCGTGGCCGCCTCGAAGGCCTTCACCTGGCCTTCGACGAAGCCGCGCTTCGAGGCCTCGTCGGGCCAGTGGCTCCACATGGTGACCGTCTGCTGAGCGTGCGCTACACCGGCGAGCAGGCCGACGGCGCAGACAAGGGCATTCGAGAGGCTTCGGGTCGGGCGGCAAATGGCCATGTCGGTCTCCTGATGTGGCGCCAAAGAGGCTGGTGAAGTGTCGGCGATTTTCGGCAATGCCCCATCAAATTGTCAATAGTGAATACAGCAATATCGGGTAATAGACGCCTTTGATGGCGTTGTTTACCCGGGATCAATGGTCTGATAGTTGACCGTCTTTTATTCATTATTGATAATCAACCAATTCTCGCAACGGATAAAAATCATGACCCATGGCATGCGCAAGGGGCTCACGTCGTACGGCGACGCCGACTTCTCGCTCTTCCTCCGCAAGGCATTCATCAAGGCGATGGGCCTGTCGGACGATGCGCTCGCGCGGCCCATCGTGGGCATCGCCAACACCTTCAGCGACTACAACGCCTGCCACGGCAACGTGCCCAAGCTGGTCGAGGCGATCAAGCGCGGCGTGATGCTCGCGGGCGGCCTGCCGATGGAGTTTCCGACGATCTCGATCCACGAGTCGTTCGCCTACCCGACCAGCATGTTCCTGCGCAACCTGATGGCGATGGACACCGAAGAGATGCTGCGCGCGCAGCCGATGGACTCGGTGGTGCTGATCGGCGGATGTGACAAAACC
Source organism: Burkholderiales bacterium (assembly GCA_039930465.1). Classification (GTDB taxonomy): domain Bacteria; phylum Pseudomonadota; class Gammaproteobacteria; order Burkholderiales; family Burkholderiaceae_C; genus LMDS01. The sequence continues at coordinate 14,823 of JBDTTU010000023.1, read as the reverse complement.
ATCCCGGCGCAGATGATGGCCGCGGCCTCGGCCGACGTGCCCGCTGTGTTCGTGCCCGTCGGGCCGATGCTGGTCGGCCACCACAAGGGCGAGCAGCTCGGTGCCTGCACCGACTGCCGGCGCCTGTGGGGCGAATTCCGCGGTGGCCGCATCGATGCGATCGAGATCGAGGCGATCAACGAACGCCTGGCGCCCACGCCGGGCACCTGCATGGTGATGGGCACCGCGAGCACGATGGCCTGCATCATCGAGGTGATGGGCCTGGCGCTGCCACGCTCGGCCGCCATTCCGGCCACGCACGCCGACCGTTTGCGCAGCGCCGAGGCCAGCGGAAAGCAGGCGGTCGCGATGGCGATCAGCGGCCACCCGAAGCCGAGCGAGGTGATGACTGCTTCAGCGTTCCGCAACGCGCTCGTGATCATGCAGGCGATCGGCGGCTCGACCAACGCGCTGATCCACCTGACCGCCGCCGCCGGCCGCCTCGGCATCTCGATCGACCTGGCCGACGTCGACCGGCTCGGTCGCGAGGTGCCGGTGCTGGTCGACCTGAAGCCCAGCGGCGCCCACTACATGGAGCACTTCCACTGGGCCGGCGGCGTGCCGCGCCTGCTGCACGAGCTGCAAGACTTGCTCGACCTCGACGCGCCCACGGTGATGGGCGGCACCCTGCGCGACTACATGAACGGCGCCGAGATCGACCCCGGCCAGCAGGTGATTCGCCCACGTGCTTCGCCGATCAACGTGCAGGGCAGCATGGCCGTGCTGCGCGGCAACCTGGCGCCGCGCGGCGCGATCATCAAGCAGTCGGCCGCGTCACCGAAACTGATGAGCCACACCGGCCGCGCGCTCGTGTTCGAGTCGGTCGAAGACATGGCGCTGCGCATCGACTCGCCCGAACTCGACGTGAAAGCCGATGACGTGCTGGTGCTGCGCAACGCCGGCCCGATCGGCGCGCCGGGCATGCCCGAGGCCGGCTACCTCCCGATCCCGCGCAAGCTTGGCATGCAGGGCGTGAAAGACATGGTGCGGCTCTCTGATGCGCGCATGAGCGGCACCGCTTTCGGCACCATCGTGCTGCACATGACGCCCGAGGCCGCGGTCGGCGGGCCGCTGGCGCTGGTGCGCAATGGCGATTCGATCCGGCTCGACGTGGCCTCGCGCTGCATCGAACTGCTGGTCGATGAGGCTGAGCTTGCGCAACGCCGGGCGGCTTTGCCGGCCGTGAGTGTGGGTGCAGCACCGGTGCCCGACCGCGGCTACGCGGCACTGTTCCACCGCTGCGTGCTGCAGGCCGACGAAGGCTGTGACTTCGACTTTCTGGTGCCGGGCCGCGGTCTGGCGAGCCGGCCGATCCCGTGAGCGTTGACGCGCCCGTGTGCGCGCCTCCGCAGGCGCTGCTGCGCCGTCCGCACGTCGCCATGCCGGCAGGCAGTTGCGACACGCATGTGCACGTGATCGGGCCGGCCTCGGTTTACCCGCTGGACCCGCAACGCAACTACACGCCGGTGGTTTGCACGCTGGCGATGTACCGCGAGGTGATGGCGAGCTGCGGCATCGCACGCGCGGTGCTGGTTCAACCCAGCGTCTACGGCACCGACAACCGCCAATTGTTCGATGCCTTGCGCGAGGGCGGGGCTGCGTTCCGCGGTGTGGTGGTGCCACGCCCCGACACGAGCGACGCCGAACTCGATGCCATGCACACGCTCGGCGTGCGCGGCATCCGGCTGAATCTGGTGAACCCGCAGGTTGTGGCGCCGGACGCGGTGCTGGCGCTCTGCGATCGCATCACCGAGCGCGGCTGGCATTTGCAGGTGCAACTGCGCTGGAACGATGCGGCCGAGGCCATGCTCGCCGGCATCGCCGCGCGAACGCGGCTGCCGCTCGTCATCGACCACATGGGCCGACCGCCGACGCTGCAGGCGCCGCGTGCGCTGCTCGATCTGCTGGCCAGCGGGCGCGGCTGGGTCAAGCTTTCAGCACCTTACCGCCTTGGCGCCGCCGGCGAAGCTGCCGGTGTGTTGCCGCTGGTGCACGCGCTCGTCGCGGTGAACCCGGATCAGCTGCTGTGGGCGAGCGACTGGCCGCACACCGAACTGTTCGTGCCAACGCCGCACGACGCCGACCTGGTCGATCTGCTGGCCGACTGGCTGGCCAGCGGCGATCTGCGCCAACGTGTCTGCGTCGCCAATCCGGCGCGTCTTTACGGTTTTTGACTTCTGGAGCATTCGATGAACCGACCCCGACTGCGCGGCGTGATCGCCGCCACCGCCACGCCCCTGCGCCCCGACTTCACACCCGACCTGCCGCGGCTGGCCATGCATTGCCGCGCTCTGCTCGGCAACGGCTGCGACGCGATCAACCTGCTCGGCACGACTGGCGAGGCCACGGCCTTCAGCGTTGAGCAGCGGCTCGCGGTGATGCGCTCGATCGGCGCGGCTGGCCTGCCGCTGGATCGATTCATGGTCGGCACCGGCGTGTGCGCTTTGGAAGACACGGTGAAGCTCACGCTGGCTGCTGCCGAACTCGGCTTCGCCGGTGCGCTGGTGCTGCCGCCGTTCTATTACCCCGACGTGCCGGCCGAGGGCCTGATCGCGCACGTCGACGAAATCGTGCGGCGAGCGGCACATTCGAGACTCGCGATCTACCTCTATCACATCCCGCAGAACACCGGCGTGCCTTGGCCGCTGTCGCTCGTGTCCGAACTGCGCCGCAAACACCCCGAAGTGCTGGTGGGCTTGAAGGACAGCGCCGGCGATCTTGCCTACTCACGCGCCGTCGCCAGGGAGCTGCCGGGGTTCGATGTCTTCCCGAGTTCCGAAGCTTCGCTGGGCAACGCGAACGCCGAAGGCTTTGCCGGTTGCATCTCGGCCACCACGAACCTGACCGCCCCGTACGCGCAGGCCGCGTGGTCGGCGCAGGGCACCGAAGCCGGCGCGGCTGCGGTGCGAAAGGCCGGCGAGCTGCGCGGCCTGATTGCCAAGTACCCGCTGGTTGCGAGCGTGAAGTCGGCGCTGGCCGCCGTCTACGGCGATGCCGAATGGTCGCGCGTGGCACTGCCGCTGCGGCCGCTGAATTCTGAACAATCCGCAGCGCTGGCTGAGGTCGTTCGCGAGCGCATTTCGCAGCCCTGACAACCGTTCCGCGCCGCTGCCCCTAAAATGCGGGCACCATGTCCGAGCCCACCCCCGCCGAAGTTCAGCGTTTCATTGCGCAAGGGCTCGCCTGCGACCACCTCGAGGTGGAAGGTGATGGCCGGCACTTCTTCGCCACCATTGTCTCGGCCGAGTTCGAAGGCACGACCCGCGTGGCGCGCCACCAGCGGGTCTACAAGGCGCTGGGCGATAGAATGCGCGAGCAAATCCACGCCCTGTCGATGAAGACTTTGACCCCTGCCGAGTGGGCCCAGACGAGCACCGCTGCCGAGCCCGGCTCGGCAGCCGCGCACCACCACCACTGAACACCAGCCGCAGGCCTTGCTGCGGCTGTCGGCCTCGTGTCGGCCTTGCCGCCAACCGAGTGCTGAAAGCCGTTGTGAGAACCCTGGGGCGCTTGTAGACACACGCAGCATCCCTATGGACAAACTCCTCATTCGTGGTGGCCGCCGGCTCGAAGGCGAGGTCACGATCTCCGGCGCAAAGAACGCCGCCCTGCCCGAGCTGTGCGCTGCGCTGCTCACGGCCGAGCCGGTCACGCTGACCAACGTGCCGCGCCTGCAAGACGTGAACACCATGCTCAAGCTGCTGCGCAACATGGGCGTGGTGGCCGAGCGCAGCGAAGCCGAGCCTGAAACGGTGGCGCTCGACGCGAGCCGCGTCACGTCGCCAGAGGCGCCTTACGAACTCGTGAAGACGATGCGTGCGTCGATCCTGGCGCTCGGGCCGTTGCTGGCGCGCTTCGGTGAAGCCACGGTGTCGCTGCCCGGTGGCTGCGCGATCGGCTCGCGGCCGGTCGACCAGCACATCAAGGGCCTGCAGGCGATGGGTGCGCAGATCACGGTGGAGCACGGCTACATCATCGCCAAGGCCACGCGGCTCAAAGGCGCGCGCATCACGACCGACATGGTCACCGTGACGGGCACCGAAAACCTGCTGATGGCGGCCACGCTCGCCGAAGGCGAAACGATTCTCGAAAACGCCGCGCAGGAACCCGAGATCGGCGATCTGGCACAGATGCTGATCGGCATGGGCGCGAAGATCGAAGGCCACGGCACGAGCCGCATTCGCATCGAAGGCGTGGACCGCCTGCACGGCGTTTCGCACCGCATCGTGCCCGACCGCATCGAGACCGGCACCTTCCTGTGCGCGGTGGCGGCGGCGGGCGGTGACGTGCTGCTGCGGCGCGCCAACGCGAGCCACCTCGAGACCGTGATCGACAAGTTGCGCGAAGCCGGTATCACGATCGAGGCCGATGTGACCGCGGGCTGGATCCGCGTGAAGAACCATCAGCGTGCCCGCGCGGTGGGCTTTCGCACCAGCGAGTACCCGGCCTTCCCGACCGACATGCAGGCGCAGTTCATGACGCTCGACTGCATCGCCGAAGGCACGGCGGTGATCACCGAGACGATCTTCGAGAACCGCTTCATGCACGTCAACGAACTCGTGCGCCTGGGCGCGAAGATCGAGATCGATGGCCACACCGCGGTGGTGACGGGCGTCGACCGGCTCTCGGGCGCGACCGTGATGGCGACCGATCTGCGCGCCTCGGCGAGTCTGGTGATTGCCGGGCTGGTGGCCGACGGGCAGACGGTGGTTGACCGCATCTACCACCTCGACCGCGGCTACGACCGCATGGAAATGAAGCTGCGCGGCATCGGCGCCGACATCGAAAGATCGAAGTGATTACTTTTGCTTTGCCGAAAGGCCGCATCTTCGACGAGATCGTGCCGCTGCTGAGCGCCGCCGGCGTCGAGGTGTCGGAAGACCCGGAAAAGACCCGCAAGCTGATCGTCGGCACGAGCCGGCCCGATGTGCGCCTGGTGTTGGTGCGCGCTTCCGATGTACCGACCTACGTGCAATACGGCGGCGCCGACATCGGCGTGGTCGGCAAGGACACGCTGATCGAACACGGCGGCACGGGCTTGTACCAGCCGCTCGACCTGCAGATCGCCAAGTGCCGCATGAGCGTGGCGGTGCGTTCCGACTTCGACTACGCCGGCGCCGTGAAACAGGGCTCGCGCATCCGTGTGGCCACCAAGTTCACGCAGATCGCGCGCGATCACTTCGCCAACAAGGGCGTGCACGTCGACCTGATCAAGCTCTATGGCTCGATGGAGCTGGCGCCGCTGACCGGGCTGGCGGATGCGATCGTCGACCTGGTGTCGAGTGGCAACACGCTGCGCGCGAACCACCTGGTCGAGGTGGAAGAGATCATGAAGATCTCGGCGCGGCTGATCGTCAACCAGGCCGCACTGAAGCTCAAGCGCGAATCCATCCGCAGCATCATCGACGCGTTCGAGGCGGCGGTGGGGGCGCGGGCATGAGCGTGAACCTGCGCAGGCTCGCCACCACGTCGGCGGATTTCGAGGCCGAGTTCGAGCGCGTGCTGCACTGGTCGGCCGAGACCGACGACGCGATCGAAGTGCGCGTGGCGGCGATCCTGGCCGACGTGAAACAACGCGGCGACGCGGCAGTGCTCGAGTACACGCAGCGCTTCGACGGCGTTGCCGCTGAGCGGGTCGCTTCGCTCGAGATCGGCCGCGACGAATTGCAAGCCGCACTGCAGGCCGTGACGCCGGCGCAACGCAGCGCGCTCGAAGCCGCGGCGAAGCGTGTGCGCAGTTACCACGAGCGCCAGCTCGAAGCCTGCGGGCGCTCATGGAGTTATCACGACGAAGACGGCACGCTGCTCGGCCAGAAGGTCACGCCGCTCGACCGTGTGGGCATCTACGTGCCGGGCGGCAAGGCGGCCTATCCGTCGAGCGTGTTGATGAACGCGTTGCCGGCCAAGGTGGCCGGTGTGGGCGAGATCATCATGGTTGTGCCCACGCCGAAAGGCGAGCGCAACGCGATGGTGCTGGCGGCGGCGGCGATCGCCGGGGTCGACCGCGTGTTCACGATCGGCGGCGCGCAGGCGGTGGGCGCGCTCGCGTTCGGCACCCAAACCATTCCCGCGGTGCACAAGATCACCGGCCCCGGAAACGCCTATGTGGCGAGTGCAAAACGGCGGGTGTTCGGCCACGTCGGCATCGACATGATCGCGGGGCCGAGTGAAATTCTCGTGCTCGCCGACGGTACGACACCGCCCGACTGGGTCGCGATGGACTTGTTCAGCCAGGCCGAGCACGACGAGATGGCGCAGAGCATTCTTCTCTGCCCCGACGCGGCCTACATCGCGGCGGTGAAGGATGCGATCGACCGGCTGCTGCCTTCGATGCCGCGCGCCGCGGTGATCCGCGCATCGCTCGAAGGGCGCGGCGCCTTGATCCACACGCGCAGCATGGAAGAGGCCTGCGAGATCAGCAACCGCATCGCGCCCGAACACCTGGAAGTGAGCTCACGCGACCCGCACCGGTGGGAGCCGCTGCTGCGCCACGCCGGCGCGATCTTCCTCGGGGCATTCACCAGCGAAAGCCTGGGTGACTACTGCGCCGGCCCGAACCACGTATTGCCCACGGCGGGCACGGCGCGCTTTTCATCGCCGCTCGGTGTCTACGACTTTCAAAAGCGCAGCAGCCTGATCGAAGTGAGCGAAGCCGGCGCGCAAAAGCTCGGGCCGATCGCGGCCGAGCTGGCGTATGGCGAAGGGCTGCAGGCGCATGCGCGTGCGGCCGAGATGCGAATGGAGAAATCACGATGATCACGCTGCAGGAACGACTGAAGAAGCTGGTGCGCCAGGACATCCAGTCGATGCACGCTTATGCCATTCAAGACAGCACGGGACTCGTCAAGCTCGACGCGATGGAGAACCCGTTTCGCCTGAGCGAAGCCTTGCAGAAGGAACTGGGCGAGCGGCTCGGTCGGGTGGCGATCAACCGCTACCCGGTGGTCTGCGTGGCCGATGTGATTGCGGCGTTGTCCAAATACGTCAAGCTGCCGACCGGCTGCAAGCTGATGTTGGGCAACGGCTCCGACGAGTTGATCTCCCTGCTGGCGCTGGCCTGCGACGTGCCTGGCGCGACCATCCTTGCGCCGCTGCCGGGCTTCGTGATGTACGAGATGTCGGCCAAACTTCAAGGCCTGAAATTCGTTGGCGTTCCGACGACAGCCGACTTCGAGCTCGACGGCGACGCCATGCTCGCGGCGATCGCGCAGCACCGCCCCGCCATCACCTACATCGCCCACCCGAACAACCCGACCGCGAACCTGTTCGATGCCGGTGTGATCGAGAAGATCGTTGCGGCGGTGGGTGAGCAGGGCGGGTTGGTCGTGTTCGACGAGGCCTACCAGCCGTTCTCATCCAGCACCTGGATGGACAAGGTGGCGCAGTACGAGCACGTGATCGTGATGCGCACGTTGAGCAAGTTCGGCCTGGCCGGTGTGCGGCTGGGTTACATGGTCGGCGCGGCGGCGCTGATCGATGAGATCGACAAGGTGCGCCCGCCCTACAACATCAGCGCGCTGAATGCGGAAGCGACGCTGTTCGCGCTGGAACATGCCGACGAGTTCGCCCGCCAGGCCGCGGTGCTGCGCAGCGAACGCGCACGCCTGCAAGCAGCGCTGCAAGCCGTTCCGAACGTGAAGGCTTTCCCCAGCGAAGCGAACATGATCCTCGTGCGCGTGCCCGATTCGAAGCGCTGCTTCGAGGGCATGAAGGCACGCGGTGTGCTTGTGAAAAACATCGCCGGCATGCACCCGCTGCTGGCCAACTGTGTGCGCCTGACGGTCGGCACGCCGGAAGAAAACACCCTGATGATCGATGCGCTGAAAGCGAGCCTGTGATGACGATGGCAGAACGCAAGGCGGAAGTGATCCGCAACACCAACGAGACGCAGATCCGGGTCACGCTGAACCTCGACGGCACCGGTGCCGCCAAGTTCGCCACCGGCATCGGCTTCTTCGACCACATGCTCGACCAGATCGCCCGCCACGGCCTGTTCGACCTCGACATCGAAGCCAAAGGCGACCTGCACATCGACGGCCACCACACAGTGGAAGACGTGGGCATCACCCTCGGGCAGGCGATGGCCAAGGCCGTGGGCGACAAAAAGGGCCTGCGCCGCTACGGCCACGCCTACGTACCGCTCGACGAAGCGCTGTCGCGAGTGGTCATCGACTTCTCGGGCCGTCCTGGCCTGCACATGCGTGTCGACTTCAAGAGCGGCATGATCGGCGCGCTCGATTCGCAGCTCGTCTACGAGTTCTTCCAGGGTTTCAGCAACCACGCCGGCGTGACACTGCACATCGACAACCTGTTTGGCGACAACGCGCACCACCAGTGCGAAACGATCTTCAAGGCGTTTGCGCGCGCACTGCGCATGGCACTCGAGATCGACCCGCGTGCGGCGGGCGTCATCCCCTCGACCAAAGGCAGCCTGTAGTCATGGCCAGAACGGTTGCCGTCGTCGACTACGGCATGGGCAACCTGCGGTCGGTGTCGCAGGCGGTGATGCACGTCGCCAAGGATTCGGGCGTGGACGTGATCGTCACCTCGAAGCCTGAAGAGGTGTTTGCCGCAGAACGTGTGGTCCTGCCCGGCCAAGGCGCCATGCCCGACTGCATGCGCGAGCTGCGCGAGTCGGGTCTGCAAGACGCCGTGTTGCACGCCGCGGCCCACAAGCCGCTGATGGGCGTGTGTGTCGGCATGCAGATGCTGCTGTCGCGCAGCGACGAAGGGCCGACCGACGGCCTGGGCCTCATCAAAGGTGAAGTGATCCGCTTCGAACTCGAAGGCCGGCTGCAACCCGATGGCAGCCGCTACAAAGTGCCGCAGATGGGCTGGAATCGCGTCTATCAGGCCCAGCCGCACCCGGTCTGGGCCGGGGTGCCCGACGGCGCCTACTTCTACTTCGTGCACAGCTATTACGCCCGCCCGTCGGACCCGCGCCACAGTGCCGGCGAAACCGAGTACGGAAGCCGCTTTACCTCGGCGCTGGCCCGCGATAACATTTTCGCCACCCAGTTCCACCCCGAGAAAAGCGCCGAGCACGGCTTGGCGCTGTATCGCAACTTCCTTCACTGGAACCCGTGACCAGCTCTTCAGCCTGATCTCTCGCGCGATTTCTCCGGCGTCTTCCTCCCCACTTCACCACCAGCCCTTCGGCCATGCTGCTCATTCCTGCCATCGACCTGAAAGACGGTCACTGTGTCCGCCTGCAACAGGGCGACATGAAGCTCTCCACCACTTTCAGCGAAGACCCGGCGCAAATGGCGCGGCGCTGGGTCGATGCCGGCGCACGCCGCCTGCACCTGGTCGACCTGAACGGTGCGTTCGCCGGCAAGCCGGTGAACGAGACCGCGATCAAGGCGATCCTGGCCGAAGTGGGCGACGAGATTCCGGTGCAGCTCGGTGGCGGCATCCGCGATCTCGACACGATCGAGCGTTACCTCGACGACGGCCTCTCGTTCATCATCATCGGCACCGCCGCGGTCAAGAACCCGGGCTTCCTGCGAGATGCCTGCACGGCATTCGGCGGCCACATCATCGTCGGCCTCGACGCCAAAGACGGCAAGGTGGCGACCGACGGCTGGAGCAAACTCACCGGCCACGAAGTGGTCGACCTGGCGCAGAAGTTTCAGGACTACGGCGTCGAAGGCGTGATCTACACCGACATCGGGCGCGACGGCATGCTCTCGGGCATCAACATCGACGCCACCGTGAAGCTGGCCCAAGCGCTGACGATTCCGGTGATCGCGTCAGGCGGTTTGTCGAACATCGCCGACATCGAACGGCTCTGTGCGGTTGAAGACCAGGGTGTCACGGGTGTGATCTGCGGCCGGGCAATCTACAGCGGTGATCTCGATTTCGCCGCGGCCCAAACCCGCGCCGACGAGCTCGGCGCCGCCTGATGCTTGCCAAGCGAATCATTCCCTGCCTCGACGTGACCGGCGGGCGGGTCGTCAAGGGCGTCAACTTCGTCGAGCTGCGCGACGCCGGTGACCCGGTCGAGATCGCCGCGCGCTACAACGAGCAGGGCGCCGACGAACTCACTTTCCTCGACATCACCGCCACCAGCGATGGCCGCGACCTGATCCTGCACATCATCGAAGCGGTGGCCTCGCAGGTCTTCATTCCGCTCACGGTGGGCGGTGGCGTGCGCAGCGTGGCCGACGTGCGCCGGCTGCTCAACGCCGGCGCCGACAAGGTCAGCTTCAACTCGGCGGCGGTGGCGAACCCGCAGGTGATTTTTGAGGCCTCGCAGAAATACGGCGCGCAGTGCATCGTCGTCGCCATCGACGCCAAAGCGCGCGCCGATGGCTCGGGCTGGGATGTGTACACGCACGGCGGGCGCAAGAACACCGGGCTCGACGTGGTCGACTGGGCGCGCGAGATGACGAAGCAAGGCGCCGGCGAGATCCTGCTCACCAGCATGGACCGTGACGGCACGAAAAGCGGCTTCGACCTGAAGCTCACCCGCGCAGTGAGCGACGCGGTGAGCGTGCCGGTGATCGCTTCGGGCGGCGTCGGCGCGCTCGAGCACTTGTCCGACGGCATCCGCATCGGCGGGGCCGACGCGGTGCTGGCGGCCAGCATCTTCCACTACGGCGAATTCAGCGTCGGGCAGGCCAAGGCCTTGCTGGCGCGCGACGGCATTCCGGTTCGCTCATGACCGTGCCGCAGCGGCGCAGCGAGGTCCGACTGATCGGTGGGCAGTGGAAACGCAGCAAGCTGCCGGTGGCCGACGCGCCCGGCCTGCGGCCGACGCCCGACCGCGTGCGCGAAACCCTGTTCAACTGGCTCGGGCAAGACCTGAGCGGTTGGCGCTGCCTCGATGCCTTTGCCGGCTCGGGCGCGCTCGGTTTCGAAGCGGCGTCGCGCGGCGCCGAGCAAGTGGTGCTGCTCGAGCGCGACCGGCGTCTCGCCGCGAGTCTGGGCGAATCGAAACTGCGCCTGAAGGCCGAACGATTGCGCATCGAAACGACCGATGCCATGACCTGGATGGCGCGTTGCCCGCCGGCCTCGTACGAGCTGGTGTTCATCGACCCGCCGTTCGACGCCGGGCTTGTCGACGCGGCACTCGCGCTCGCGGCGCGCGTGATCGTGCCGCAGGGCTTCGTCTACGTCGAAGCAGGGCAGCCGCTGCAGCCGGAGCCGGTGGCGGCGCTGGGTTTCAGCCTGCACCGCCAGTCTCGTGCCGGGGCGGTGCACTTCCATCTGCTGCAGCGCGTAGAGCCCGCATGAGCATTGCCCGGCTTACACTCCGGCCGAAATCAACCGTCAGGAGCGCGCGATGACGTCCGTGACCAAACTCACCGCGGTCTACCCCGGTACCTTCGACCCGATGACGCTGGGCCACGAAGACCTGATGCGCCGCGCCAGCCGCTTGTTCGAGCGGCTCATCGTGGCGGTGGCGGCCGGCCACCACAAGCGCACGATGTTCACCATCGCCGAGCGGCTCGACATCGCGACCGAGCTCGCGGCCAAGTACCCGAACGTCGAGGTGATGGCTTTTCGCGGGCTGCTGCGCGACTTCGTCGTCGGCAACGGCGGCAAAGTGGTGGTGCGCGGTCTGCGCGCCGTGAGCGACTTCGAATACGAGTTCCAGATGGCCGGCATGAACCGCCAACTGATGCCCGATGTGGAGACCATGTTCCTGACGCCAGGCGACCGTTATCAGTTCGTTTCGGGCACCTTCGTGCGCGAAATTGCCACCTTGGGCGGTGATGTTTCGAAGTTCGTGTCACCCTCGGTGCTCGACCGGCTGAGTCAGCGGGTCAGAGCGACGGAGGTTTGAGCGAACCATGAGGCTGCTGATCAGCGCATTTGTCGGCAATCGGGAGGGCGCATGGCCCTTCTGATCACAGACGAATGCATCAACTGCGATGTCTGCGAGCCCGAGTGCCCCAATCAGGCCATCTCGATGGGCGCGGAGATCTATGAGATCGACCACGCCAAGTGCACCGAATGCGTAGGCCACTTCGACGAGCCGCAGTGCGTGCAGGTGTGCCCGGTGGACTGCATCCCGATCAACCCGGCGCACGTGGAAAGCAAGGAAAGCTTGTGGGCCAAGTACCGTCGTTTGCAGCAGACCGCGACGCAGGTGCCTTGAGCGGCGCCTGAGCGGCCGCGTTTCAGGAGCCGGCGCGTTTCTTCCCGGCGCTTGCGACCTTCACGACGAAGTCCTTGTGCGCGACCGGTTTTGCTGATCCACGCTTCTTCTTTTTGGTGTCTGGGCCCGGGACCGCTTTCGAGGCACTGAGGCTTCCAGCCAGCGCCGGCTTCAACGCCGCTTCTTCGGCGAGCCGGTCGCGCCGCATCTCGGCGGCGAGCCTGCGTTCGCCGGACGCCACGTGCGTGGCTTCGGCCCGCTGTGCTTCGCTGCGGGCGTCGGTCGCTTCGACCAGCCGGCCTTGCGGGCAGGGCGCATGCGAGTACGCGCTGCCGCAGCGGTAGACCTCCTCGGCTTGCGCAGAGCCAAGGACAAAACAGAACGCCAATGCAACGGCAGCGAGTTTCATGTTGGTTCCTTGGGTTCTTCCGGTTCGGCGGTGGGGGTGGGCGCGGGAGCGTTCGGTGCCGCGTCGACCGCAGGGTTCGGCGGCTTTGGGGTCTTCGGAGGTTTCGGGCGTGGCGGCTGCGCATGCACTTTTGCCAGGGCCTTGTCCATCTCGCCGGCCAGCAGCAGGTCGAGCGCGCCCAGCGATTGAGCGATGCTCTTCTCGATCGCCTCGCGCTGCTCTGCCGGCGGCTTGCGCAGCACGTAGTCCACGACCTCGGCCTTCACGCCGGGGTGGCCGATGCCCAGACGCAAACGCCAGTAGTCGGGGCTCCCGAGCTGGGCATTGATGTCTCTCAGGCCGTTGTGTCCGCCGTGGCCGCCGCCAATCTTCATCTTGGCATTGCCGGGCAGCACGTCGAGCTCGTCGTGGGCGACCAGAATTTCGTTCGGCGCGATCTTGAAGAAGCGCGCGAGTGCCGCGACCGACTTGCCCGAAAGGTTCATGAAGGTCATCGGCTCAAGCAGCCAGATAGGCCCCTCCGGCCGGTTCACACGCGCCACCAGGCCGAAATAGCTGCGCTCCGGCACGAGGGTGGCGCCGAGCTTGCGCGCCACGTCGTCGATGAACCAGAACCCGGCGTTGTGGCGGGTGGCTTGGTATTCAGGGCCGGGGTTCCCCAGGCCGACAAGGAGTCGAATCATGGGTGAATTATCGAGTCGGCGCGGGCACAAAAAAGCCCCACCGAGGTGGGGCCTGGCGGCACCCTTGCGGGTGCACCCGTGGGGGCTTACTTCTTGTTCTGCTTCTCGGTCTTCTTGGCCTTGGTCTTGTCTGCCGGGGCAGCAACGACCACCGGGGCGACCACTTCTTCTTCAGCGGCCTGGGCCGACACTGACACGATCACCGGGTTCGGCTTGCCCTGGGTCATGACCTTGATACCGTCGGCGAGCTTGATGTCGTTGACGTGCAGGGTCTGGCCCTTGGCGAGTTCCCCCAGGTCGACGGTCAGGAATTCCGGCAGCTGCGAAGCCAGGCAGGAAATGCGCAGCTCGGTGACCACGTGGTTCACGACGCAGCTGTCGATCTTGACGGCCGGTGAGTTTTCTTCGTTGATGAAGTGCAGCGGCACCTTCTTCACGACCTTGGTGGTGGCGTCGACGCGCTGGAAGTCGATGTGCAGCACGATCGGGCGGAACGGGTGCATCTGGTAGTCACGCAGCAGCACCTGTTCGCTTTTTCCCGCCAGTTCCATTTCGAGAATGGACGAGTGGAAGGCCTCTTTCTTCAGCGCGAAGAAAAGAGCGTTGTGATCGAGTTCGATCATGGCCGGTTTGCCAGCGCCATAAACGATGCCCGGAACCTTTTGCGCAATGCGCAGGCGGCGGCTCGCTCCGGTCCCCTGCAAATTGCGCTCGAAAGCTGTGAATTTCATGAATAACTCCAAGGTGGTGAAGGCCCGCGACCAGGTCCTTCGGGGTAACAGGCCACAAGGCCCACAGACAAGAAAGGGCACCCGAAGGCACCCCGGCTCTCGTATTTCAGAAGTTGCTGTTTTGTTCAGCGAACAAAGAGGTGACCGATTCACCGTCGGAGATCCGGCGGATGGTTTCGGCAAACAGGAAAGCCACCGATTGCTGGCGCACCTTGGTGCATTTTTTGCCCTCTTCGCTGAGCGGGACAGTGTTGGTGATCACGACCTCGTCGAGCGCCGAATTCTTGATGCGCTCGATCGCCGGGCCCGAAAACACCGCGTGCGTGCAGTAGGCGTAGACCTTCTTCGCGCCACGCTCCTTCAGCACCTCGGCTGCTTTCACGAGCGTGCCGGCGGTGTCGATCATGTCGTCCATGATCACGCAGTTGCGGCCGTCGATCTCGCCGATCACGTGCATCACTTCAGACACATTGGCCTTCGGACGGCGCTTGTCGATGATCGCCAGGTCGCAGTTGAGTTGCTTGGCCAGGGCCCGCGCCCTCACCACGCCGCCGACGTCGGGAGACACGACCACCAGGTCGTCGTAGCGCTTGGACTGCAGGTCGGACAGCAACACCGGCGAAGCGTAGATGTTGTCGACCGGGATGTTGAAAAAACCCTGGATCTGGTCGGCGTGCAGGTCCATCGTGAGCAGCCGCTCGACCCCGACCGCTTCAAGCATGTTGGCGACCACTTTCGCGCTGATGGGCACGCGCGTTGAGCGGGGGCGGCGGTCTTGCCGTGCATAACCGAAGTACGGGATGACGGCGGTGACACGCCGGGCCGAAGCGCGCTTGAGCGCGTCGACCATGATGC
>JBDTTU010000022.1:0-52429 GCA_039930465.1 Burkholderiales bacterium | reverse complement strand
GGTACCTTGAAGGGAGGAATCAGGGTACCGAGGAGACAACCTTCAGGAAACCACGTGCCGAAGCCCGTGGAACCCATCAGATGGCCCTTCCCCGGCAAAGTTCAAGCGGGCAACAAATGTTTACCCCACCTGAAGCCCGAGAGCCTCGCTTCAGAAAGCTCAGGCAGCGCGCTTGGCCTTGGTGGCCTTGACAGCGGTGGCGCTCAGCGACTGGAAGTTGGCTTCGGCTGCGTCGGTCGCTTGTTTCACGGCCTTCTGCACGCCTTCGAAAGCGTTGTTGGCAGCGGCCACAGCCGACTTCACCAGGGCGACGGCGTTCTCGCTGCCGGCCGGTGCGTTCTTGACGGCGGAGTCGACCACCGACAGGAACTTGGCTTGCGATTCAGCGGTGGTGGCTTCGACGGCCTTCGACACTTCGGCGCCGGTGGCGGCAGCGATGTCATACAGATGGCGGCTGTAAGCGGCGGCCTTTTCGGCGGCCGGTTGCAGCAGGCCGGCTTGCAGGGCCAGCAGTTCTTGCGCGTCCTTGACCGACAGCGCGGCCTTGGTGGTTTCGGCGGCTTCGCCCATTGCGGCCTTGGCCACTTGCAGGTTCAGTTCGACGAGCTTCTCAACGCCTTCGAAGGCTTTGGTGGTCAGGCCGAAGAGGGTTTCGACGTTGGACTTGTAGGCGGTGGCGACTTGTTCGGCGGTCATGAAGGACATGAGGATCTCCAGTGGTTGAGAGTAATCAGAGAGTGCTTTGCGGCTGAATGCTGCACTGCAACATGAACTGAAGTATATCGACGCTGGGCAGCATTGCAAGGTGTTTTTGCTGCATTGCACCATTTTAGGGGGCAACTCCTAACCAGCGTGGACGAAGCCTGGTGCCAACGCATGTCGGGGCGACGAATGCCTGGCATTGCGCACCGTTCACAGGGCTGCCCGCCGGCCGGCACAATCGACCAACACTTCCGTCCGGCGCCCCGATGCAAGCGTTCTATGCCGATCAGTTCGTCTTGCCGCTGCCGGCCGGCCACCGCTTTCCCATGCCCAAATACCGGCTGCTGCGCGAGCGCCTGTACGGCGTACCCGACATCCGCATGGGCCAGGCACTCGAAGCGTCAGACGGCGAACTGGCGCTGGCCCACACCCCGGCCTACCTGAGCGCGGTGATCGAAGGCACGCTCAGCCCGGCCCAGCAGCGCGAGATCGGCTTCCCCTGGAGCGAGGCGATGGTGGCGCGGGCCCGGCGCTCGGTCGGCGCCACGATCCTGGCTGCCCGTGCTGCGCTGGCCAGCGGCGTGGCGGCCAACCTGGCCGGTGGCACGCACCACGCCAGCGCCGACAAGGGCGGCGGCTTCTGCGTGTTCAACGACGTGGCGGTGGCCGCGCGCCTGATGCAGGCCGAATGGCACCGCCTGCGCCGGCAGTTGCTGCGCGTGGCTGTGGTCGACCTCGACGTGCACCAGGGCAACGGCACGGCCGCGATCTTTCGCGACGACCCGACCGTGTTCACGCTGTCGATGCACGGGGCGAAGAACTTCCCGTTCCGCAAGGAGAGCAGCGACCTCGACGTCGATCTGCCCGATGGCTGCGGCGACGTCGACTACCTGCGCGCCCTCGACACGGCGCTGGCACAACTCTGGTCGCGCCACGAGGCCGCGCCGCCGCAGCTGATCTTCTACCTGGCCGGCGCCGACCCGCACGAAGGCGACCGCCTCGGCCGCCTGAAGCTCACAACCGAAGGCCTGGCCGAACGTGACCGGCGGGTGCTGGCGGCGGCTCACGAGCGCCGCATTCCGGTCGCGCTGTCGATGGCAGGCGGCTACGGCCGGGTCATCGAAGACACGGTGCAGGTTCAGTTCAACACCCTGGGCGAGGCGCTGGGCAGTTGGCGGCAATGGAACAATGCAGTTCCATGACCACAACCCGCCCCGCGCCGCGGCCCCGTGCCGATTTCCGCCACTTCACCAGCATCACGACCCGCTGGATGGACAACGACGCCTATGGTCACGTCAACAACGTCGTCTACTACAGCTACTTCGACACCGTGGTGAATCAGTACCTGATCGGCGCCGGCGTGCTCGACGTCGAGCGCAGCCCGGTGATCGGCCTGGTCGTCGAGACGCACTGCAACTACTTTGCGCCGCTCTCGTTCCCGCACCCGGTCGAGGCCGGCCTGCGCGTCGCCCGCATCGGCGGGTCGAGCGTGCACTACGAGGTTGGCCTGTTCTCGGCCGGGCAGCCACTGACTGCGGCGCACGGCCACTTCGTCCACGTCTACGTCGACCGGGCCACTCGCCGGTCGACAAGGCTTCCGGCTCCGCTCGTTCAAACCCTGCAAGGACTGCTGTGATCCCGACACCTGAACAGACCGCCGCGGTCGACGCGGCCATCACCACACGGCGCTCGTTGCGCGCCTTCCTGCCAACGCCGGTGCCGCGCGCCAGCATCGAAGAAATTCTCGCCGTGGCGGCGCGCGCGCCCTCGGGCACCAACACCCAGCCGTGGAAGGTTTACGTGCTCACCGGCGAGGCCAAGACCGGCCTGTCGCGAAAGATCCAGGCGGCCTTCAGCGACCCTGCCGAGCGCGAGAAACACACCGAGGAATACGCCTACTACCCGACCGAGTGGAAGTCGCCCTTCATAGACCGGCGTCGCAAGGTCGGCTGGGACCTGTACGGCCTGCTCGACATCGCCAAGACCGACAAGGCGCGCATGCACGCGCAGCACAGCCGCAACTACGACTTCTTCGACGCACCGGTTGGTTTGATGTTCACCATCGACCGCGTGATGCGCCAGGGCAGCTGGCTCGACTACGGCATGTTCCTGCAGAGTGTGATGGTGGCTGCGCGCGGGCGAGGCCTGGACACCTGCCCGCAGGCCGCCTTCATGCAGTTCCACCGCATCATCAGCGAGCACATTGGTGCGCCCGACAGCGAGCAGGTCGTGTGCGGCATGTCGCTCGGTTTTGCCGACCCGAACGCCGTCGAGAACACACTCGTGACCGAGCGCGAGCCGGTGGCTTCGTTCGCGCGCTTTCTGCCATGAACGTCGACGCCGCCCAGCTCACCGCGTGGTGGGGCGTGCCGTTCGCCGGCATGCTGTTGTCGATTGCATTGATGCCGTTGCTCGCCCCGGCGTTCTGGCACCACCACGCCGGCAAGGTGGCGGGTGCGTGGTCGCTCGCGTTCCTGCTGCCGTTCGCGCTGGCCTTCGGCGCCAACGAAGCGGCGCACGGTCTGGTGCATACGCTGGTGGGCGAATACGTGCCGTTCATCATCCTGCTCACCGCGCTCTTCACCGTGGCGGGCGGCGTCTACGTGCGTGGCAACCTGCACGGCAGCCCGGCGCTCAATACCGGCCTGATGGCGATCGGTGCCGTGCTGGCCAGTTTCATGGGCACCACGGGTGCTGCGATGCTGATGGTGCGGCCGCTGATCCGCGCCAACGACAACCGCCGCCATGTCGCCCATGTGATGATCTTCTTCATCTTTGTCGTCGCCAACGCGGCCGGCTCGCTCACGCCGCTCGGCGACCCGCCGCTGTTCCTCGGGTTCCTCAAAGGTGTGAGCTTCTTCTGGACCGCGACGCAGATCTTGCCCGAGACACTTTTCCTGGTTGGCGCGCTGCTCACGATCTTCTACTTCGTCGACCGCCACTGGTACCTGAAAGAAGGTGTGACCCGGGTCGACCCCACGCCCGACAGCCCGAGCATCGGCATCGACGGCGCCGTGAACCTGCTGCCGCTGCTGCTCATCATCGCGCTGGTGCTGCTCAGTGGTCTGTGGAAACCGGCCACGAGCTTCGATGTCTTCGGCACGCACGTTGGGTTGGCACAGCTGGTGCGAGATGGCGGGCTGGTGCTGGTCACGCTGCTTTCTCTGGCGATCACGCCGGCCGGGGTGCGCGCCGCGAACGAGTATTCGTGGGCGCCTATGAAGGAGGTGGCGGTGCTGTTCATCGGCATCTTCCTGACGATGATCCCGGTGCTGGCCATGCTCAAGGCCGGCGAGGGCGGGGCGTTCGCGGGTGTCGTGCGAGCCGTCACCGGGCCCGACGGCCAGCCGCTGCCCTGGGCCTACTTCTGGTTCAGCGGCGTGCTGAGCTCGTTTCTCGACAACGCGCCGACCTACCTGGTGTTCTTCAACCTCGCGGGCGGCGATGCGCCCACGCTGATGACCAGCCTGGCTTCCACGCTCGCCGCGATCTCGGCCGGGTCGGTCTTCATGGGCGCCAACACCTACATCGGCAACGCGCCCAACTTCATGGTGAAAGCCATCGCCGAAGACCGTGGCATCCGCATGCCGAGCTTCTTCGGCTACATGCTGTGGTCGGGCGCAGTCCTGATTCCGCTGTTCCTGCTCATCACGCTGATCTGGCTTCACTGAGAACGCACCATGACCCGCCCGGCCATTCTCATTTCACGCGCGGTCTTCCCTGAAGTGGTCGAGCGTTTGCGCCAGCACTTCGAGGTCGAGACCAACGACACCGACACCGTCTGGCCGCAGGCCGAGTTCATACGGCGCCTGCAGGGCAAGGCCGGTGTCTTCATGACCGGCACCGGCAGCGTCAACGCCGAGCTGCTCGCAGCCTGCCCGCAACTGCGTGCCGTGTGCAGCATGGCGGTGGGCTACAACAACATCGACGTGCCCGCCTGCACCGCGCGCAAGGTGCTGGTGAGCAACTCGCCCGATGTGCTGACCGAAACCACCGCCGACTTCGGCTTCGCCTTGATGATGGCCACGGCGCGCCGCATCACCGAGAGCGAGCATTTCCTGCGTCGCGGTGAATGGAAGCAATGGAGCTTCGACATGTTCGCCGGCGCCGATGTGCACGGCGCCACGCTCGGCGTGCTCGGCATGGGCCGCATCGGCCAGGCCATCGCCCGGCGCGGCGCGCTCGGCTTCGGCATGAAGGTGATCTACCACAACCGCTCGCACCTCGATGCCGCTTCCGAAGCGGCGCTCGGCGCGCGCTACGTGAACAAGGAAGGGCTGCTGCGCGAAGCCGATCACCTCGTGATCGTCGTGCCCTACAGCGCCGCCTCGCACCACCTGATCGGCACGGCTGAGCTGGCGCTGATGAAACCCAGCGCCACGCTGACCAACATTGCCCGCGGCGGCATCGTCGACGACGCCGCGCTCGCCAAGGCGCTGCGCGAAAAACGCATCGCGGCGGCCGGCCTCGACGTGTTCGAAGGCGAGCCTTTGGTTCACCCCGATCTGTTGAATGTGCCCAACGTGGTGCTCACGCCGCACATCGCCAGCTCAAGCCTGCCGACGCGCCGCGCCATGGCCAACCTGGCTGCCGACAACCTGATTGCTGCACTCGGGTTCGGGCCGAACAAGGGCCGGCCGCCCACGGCGCTGAACCCCGAAGTGCTGGCCTGAACAGCGCCCGGCTGTAGGAAGACACCCACAGCCGAAGCCCCTGCCTCCCGATGGCCGCGCGTGGCCGAGCGTGCGAGCATGCTCCGATGAGTCCAGGCAACTTCTTCCGGTTTCGCTGGCGCCTGGTGGCGCTCGGTTTGTCCGTTGTTCTTTTGATCGGCTTCGGCGTGGGCGAGGCCATGGGCTGGCCCTTTCTCGCCGGGCCGATGCAGCGCTGGCTCGGCAGCACCCTTGAGCGCCGCGTCAGTCTCAGTGCCGACCCTTCGAGTCAGCCGCTGGTGAAGATCCACCTGCTCGGGGGCATCGACATCCAGGCCGGTCACATCGAAATCGGCGCACCGGCCTGGAGCACCGAGCCTCACATGCTGCTTGCGCGCGAGGCGCAGCTGAAGCTGGGCTACGGCGACCTGATCGCGGCCGGTTTCGGCGCACGGCTGCGGGTTCGCGAGCTGCGCGCCGCAGAACTCGACGGGCGCATCGAACGCCAGGCCGATGGCCGCGCTTCATGGCAGTTCGGCCCGCGAACCGAGACGCCCGATGCGGCCGAACCGCCCGCGCGTCTGCCGCTGTTCGAACGCCTGGTGGTGGGCACCGGCTCGGTCATGGTTCGCGACGTGCTCTCGCAACTCGACCTTGAGGGCAAGTTCTCGCTCACCGATGCCTCGCAGCCGGCGGCAAACGGCGCCACCAACGGCCTGCAACTCAGCGCCAGCGGCAGGTACCGCAAGCAGCCGATAAGCATCGAGATGCAGAGCAAGGGTGTGCTCGCGGTCGTGGCTGAAGACGCGGCCAGCACGGCGCTGCCGGTGGTGCTGAACGTGAAGTCGGGTGCTGCAAGCCTGTCGTTCAAGGGCACGGCCACCGACGCACTCAAGCTCACCGCGCTCAAGGGCCGCTTCGTCGTGCACGGCCCCTCGCTCGCGGCCGTGGGCGACCCCTTGCGCGTGACGCTGCCGACGACCGGGCCGTTTCGTGCCGAAGGCGTGATCGCCAAGCAAGGCCTGGTCTGGAACGCGTTGTTCGAACAGGTCACCATCGGTTCGAGCCGCCTGGCCGGCGCGTTCACCTATGACCCGCGCCCGCGCCTGCCGCTGCTCTCGGGCCGGCTCACCGGCTCGAAGCTGATGATGGCTGACCTTGGCCCGGCCATCGGCGCGCCGGTGCGCAAGGCGGCTGTGCCGGTCGCGGTGGCAGCCTCTGCATCGGCGCGAACCGCTGCGAGGCCAGGCCACGTGCTGCCCAACCGCGAGTTCGATCTGCCCGCGCTGCGGGCGATGGATGCGAACGTGCTCATCGAGATCGACAAGCTCGATCTCGGCAGCGGTTTGCTGCAGCCGCTGGAACCCTTGCGCACCCACCTCGTGCTGGTCGATGGCGTGTTGACTTTGCGTGATCTGGAAGCTCGCACCGCCCAGGGCCGCCTCGGTGGCACGGTGCAACTCGACGGAAGCAACGCTCAGGCGCTCTGGACTGCCGACCTGCACTGGGGCGGCGTGCGCCTGGAGAACTGGATCCGACAGGAGCGCAAAGACAGCGGCGCGCCGCCCTACGTCACCGGCAGTCTGAACGGCCGCGCGCGCGTGGCAGGGCAGGGCAAGTCGACCGCGGCGATCCTGGGCAGCCTGCGCGGCGAAGCGCGCATGCACGTCGTCGGCGGCACGATCTCGCACTTGGCCGTCGAGGCCGCCGGGCTCGACCTTGCGCAGGGCCTGGGCCTGCTGGTCAAGGGCGACGATGCGCTGCCGATTCAATGCACCGTCGTCGATCTGGTGGCCGAGCAGGGCTTGTTCCGCCCACGTGCTTTTGTGCTCGACACGGCCGACTCCACGCTCTGGGTCGACGGCTCGCTCTCGCTCGCCACCGAAGAGCTCGACCTGAGGGTCGTGACCACGCCGAAAGACTTCAGCCCGCTCGCCTTGCGCACACCGCTGCACGTGCGTGGCAGCTTCGCCAACCCGAGCATCTCGCTCGACAAGGGCCGGCTTGGCACCCGCCTGGGCGCATCGGCGTTGCTGGCGCTGTTGAACCCGCTGGCCGCGCTGATCCCGTTGATCGACTTCGGCAATGGTGCCGATGCCCAGCGCGACGACGGTGCCTGTCGTGCGCTCTTGCAACGCATTGCGGCGAAGCCGGCACTGCCGGCGCCGGCGCCAGCCAAGATGGTCAAACCGGCCAGGTAGGACACGAACTACGGCGCGGCGCGGCGCAGTCTGCTGGCTGTGAAGCAGGCCGGTTTCGATACTTCGGGCACTGGTTCATTCATTCACATTCTCAAAGGAACAGTCTCACCATGAACATGCTGCAAAACCGAAAGACCGGACTCGCTGCCGTCGCCCTCGCCGCACTCTTCGCCACCTCCGGCGCCTTCGCCGCCGGCACGATGAGCAAGGCCGACATGTCGGCCGCCAAGGACCGCATCAGCGCCGACTACAAGGTCGACAAGACAGCGTGCGCGAAGTTCTCAGGCAACGAAAAGGATGTGTGCATGGAGCGCGCCAAGGGCAAAGAGAAGGTTGCCAGCGCCGAACTCACTTTCAACGACACCGGCAAGGACAGCGACGCCAACAAGCTCGCCGTGGCCAAGGCAGACGCGAGCTACGCCGTGGCCAAGGAAATGTGCGACGACAAGGCGGGCAACGTGAAAGACGTGTGCGTGACCGAAGCCAAGTCGACCCATACCAAAGCGTTGGCCGATGCGAAGCTGAGCAAGAAGATCGGCGAAGCGCAGAAGGATTCTGCCGAAGACAAGCGTGAAGCCGACTACAAGCTGGCCGTCGAGAAGTGCGACAGCCTGGCAGGCGAATCCAAGGCTTCATGCGTCAGCACGGCGAAGGCGCGCTTCAACAAGAGCTGATCGAGGTCACCCACCATCAAAGCCGGCCTTGGCCGGCTTTCTCTTTTGGGGTGTCGATGCGGCTCACTCCATGTCGGCGCCCTGCAGTACGGCGAGAAAGGCGTCGAGTGCCTTGACCTCGCGCGGTCCGCTCTCGGCATCGAAGGTTTCCAGCTCGTGCGCTTCGCAGTAGCCGCTGACCCAGCGCTGCGTGGTGCGCCCGATCGCAGAGGGGCCGGTGAACAGCGTGCGCAGGCTGCTGTGGCGCACGTCTTTGTAGATGTTGTGCGCCAGTGCTCTCACGTTGGCCTCGCTGCCTTCGATCAACTGGCAGAAGCGCTCGCCATCGAACAGCAGCGCACCGGTGATGTCGTGCGCCGTGTTGTGCAGGCGTGCAGTGGCCACGATTTCCTTGACGACCTCCCATGTGCAGTCGCGTGCCAGCCGGCTCACGTAGAGAAGTTGGAACGGGTTTTCAGAGTGGGCCATCGACGGAAAGGGCAGCGGCGCCCCGAGGGTGTTCAAGGGGACTGAATTTACCGGGCTGAAGCGCCACCCGTTGTGTCGAATGACACAGCGTGTACGCTCCGCCACGCGCACCGCTCGCAGCGAGTTCGCTGCGAGCGGGAGCGTTGCCTGGAGGTGCCCTCAATGAATTTCGAGCCCTGCAGCACCTGCCCACTGCGCAGCCTGCCCTTGTTCACCGAACAATCGGACACCGAAGTGGCGCTGATCCAGTCGCTCAAGCGCGACCAGGTGGTGCTGCCGGCCGAGAGCAGCATCATTCACGAAGGCCACGAAGACGCGCCGCTCTACACCTTGCTCAGCGGCTGGGCTTTTCGGTTCAAGACACTCAGCGACGGCCGGCG
Source organism: Burkholderiales bacterium (assembly GCA_039930465.1). GTDB lineage: Bacteria > Pseudomonadota > Gammaproteobacteria > Burkholderiales > Burkholderiaceae_C > LMDS01. Next base: position 43,352 of record JBDTTU010000022.1, on the reverse strand, counting down.
CCAGATTTTGAACTTTCTGCTGCCCGGCGACTTCATCGGCGTGCAGCAGAAGATGGGCGACGTGGCCGCACACGGCGTGCAGGCGCTGACCGAAGTGATGTTGTGCGTGTTCAGGCGTGATGCGCTCTGGGAGCTTCACCGCTCTGCGCCCGCGCTCGGTTTTGGTGTGACCTGGCTCACCGCGCACGAAGAGTCGCTGGTCGACGACACGCTGCTGTCGGTGGGCCGGCGCAGCGCCGAAGAGCGCATCGCTTCGTTGCTGGTGCTGCTGTTCAAGCGCATGGCCGCGTTGTTGCCAGAGGGTGGCGCGCAAGGCGTGCCTTTTCCCCTGACCCAGCAACACATTGCCGACGGGTTGGGGCTGTCGCTGGTGCACACCAACAAGACTTTGCGCAAGCTCGAAAGGCGCGGCCTGCACCACATTGAAGACGGGCGCCTGTGGCTGCGCGACGTGAATGCGTTGGCGCGGGTTGCCGATATCTACGGCGACGGCAAACCCGCGCCGCGGCCGTTGATCTGAGGCTCGGGGGCTTCGGTCGGGTGGCCGAGTTCGACGGCCACTGCGGCGCCGAGCAGGAAGATCTGGCTCGACCAGTACACCCACACCAGCAGCGCTGCGAACGAACCTGCCGCACCGAGTGCCGACCGGGTTGCGGTGGTGGCGATGTACAGGCTGATGCCGTACCGGCCGACCATGAACAGGCCCGCTGCCACGGCCGCGCCGCCGAGCGCGTGCCGCATCGGCAGGCGCCGGGTCGGCAGCCAACGGATCAGCAACGCGAACAGCACCGTGATCACGCACCATGACCAAACGCTTTCCGCGGCCACGAACAGGGGTGACAGCAGCGGCCAGTACAGCGCCACCCAGCGCAAGGCCAGCAGCGCCAGCGCCTGCGCCAGCATGGCGACCGACAACAAAAAACCGCAGCCCAGCACCACACCGATCGCCAGCAAACGCACCCGCACCAGCCGCCACCAGCTGAACGGCCCGTCGGAATCGCCCAGCATCGCCTGCAGTGCGGCGCGCAGTTCGACGAACACACCGGTCGCGCCGACCAGCGTCACACCCAGCGCCATCCATGAACCGAAGATCGCCGGTTGGGCGCTGGCAGGGGCAAGCGAGCGCTGTGCAAGCAGGTCGGCGAGCGTCTTCGCTTCGCGCGCCCCGATCAGGCGCGACACCGCGTCGAGCACGGCCGCCTGAGCCGCGTCGCTGCCGAGCAGCCAGACCATCACGCCGGTCACCACAACCAGCAGGGGCGCGATCGAGAATGCAGCGTAGAACGCCACCGCCGCGCCCTGGCGCATGCCGCCGGCCTCGATGTAGCGGTTGAGCGCAGACCACAGCAGGCGCGCGGCGCGTGCCGGCCAGCGGCCAGAGCTCAGCAAGAGATCGAGTGCCTGCTCCAGACGACTGCGCGCAGTGTTCGGCGGGGCGGGCACGTTCGTCAACCTTGCATCAACTGGGCCAGCCGCTTGCCCGGACGGGTGTGCTCTGCGACGACCTTCAACAAGACCACGAGTGCCGGGCCCAGCAGCAGACCCCAGATGCCCCAGAGCGCACCCCAGAACACCACCCCGATGAACACCGCGGCGGCGTTCATCTTCGCGGCACGCCCTTGCAACCATGCGGTGACTGCGGTGCCGATCAGCGTCGACATCAGCACGATGAAGGTGGCCATGCCGAGCGCTGCGCCGACCGACCCGTGAGCCAGGAAGGCTTCGGCGGCGCCCAGACCGGTCAGCAGCGCCATGCCCAGGTAGGGCACCACGTGCAGCACCGCGGCGGTCACACCCCAACCGCCGGCGTCGGGCAGGCCGGCCAGCGAAAACGCGGCCCACACGACCAGGCCCACGACCGTGTTGGTGACCAGCAGCACGCCGCCGTAAATGCGAATCTGGCGCACGCACTCGAGTGCGGCGTGTTCGGCGCGCAGCTTCAGCCCGGGGCGCTCGCTCCAGAGCCCGAGGAAGCGGTCGGACAGCGGTTGGCCACCGGCCAGCACGAAGAAGGCGATGAAGAAGATGATCGTCAGGTCGCCAGCCAGTTTAAGCAGCGCGCCCGAGCCACTGACAGCGCTGTCGCGCAGGGCCACCGTGGCGGTCTGCGAGATGCTGACCGGCGGTGTCGCGGCTGCGGCATTGCTCGCGGCGATCTCGGCTTGTCTGGCGGCGGCGGCCCTCGCACGGGCGGTCCGGAACAGTGGCTTTCCGTCGGCGAGACGCTCGGCCGCGCGGTCGAGTTCGCGGAATGCCTGGCGCGCGCGCGGCAACACCGAGTCGGTTCCGGGGTCGGTGTCGGACACCTGTTGTGCGACGAGGCTGATCATGTCGGGCACGCGCCCCGCCACTCGCCCGAGTTGGTCGCCGAATGCCGCGGCAGCGAGGCCGAGCGCCGCCATCACCAGCACCAAGGTCAGCAAGGTGGCGGCGATGCGGCTGCGCAGCCAGCGCTCGAGCAGGCTGGTGAGCGGCAGCACCAGCAAGGCGAGCATCAGGCCGGCCGTCAGCGGAATCATGAAACTGCGCCCCCACCACAGCGCCACGATCACGGCCAGCGTGGCGAGCACGGTTACCGCCACGCCGGAGGCGGGGGTCTCGTGAGCATGCCGGGGGGCTGGGTGGTCTGTGTTGTCCATGAAGGCCTGCGCAATAGAGACAAAACAACGCCCCGCAGTTCGTTGAAGAACCCGGGGCGCGAGAGCTGCGGGCCGGTGCTGCCAGCCTGCGTCTTCGGGAAAGCAGTTTACGGGCGAACGACGATCGCGTTCTTCACGCTCTTCACGCCGTTGGTCTTCATCGCGATGTCTTCGGCGCTCGTGCGCTCGGCCTGGTTCTTGGCGAAGCCGGACAGCATCACCGTGCCATTGAGCGTTTCGACACTGATGGACGACGCATCGACTTCCTTGTTGCCGACATAACGCGACTTCACCGCGGTGGTGATGGCCGTGTCGTCGACATAAGCGCCGGCGGTTTCCTGGCCGCGATGAACGGCGCAGCCCGACATGGTGACGAGGGCAAGCACGGTGAGTGCCGAAGCGAGTTTGGTGCGCATTTGCATGGTGAATCTCCTGGGAACAGTTGTTGACGAGTTGTGAATTGACCGGGTGGCGTTTGGCCCCACCACCCCCGGGCTGGAATCGTCGAAGCCGGGGCCGGCGCTCAGGCCGTCATCCAGTCGCTGAGTTCGTCGGCGTGTTCCTGCTCCTGGCTCAGGATGCTTTCGAGCAGGCGGCGCGTGGTGCTGTCCTTGTCGCCGATCAGGGTGATCATCTGGCTGTAGGCTTCGATCGCCACGCGTTCCGCGATCAGGTTCGCCTTGATCATGGCCTTCAGGTCGCTCGAATCGTCGTACTCGGCGTGGCTGCGTTCGAGCAGGCCGGCCGGCGAAAAGTCGGGTTCGCCGCCGAGCTGCACGATGCGTTCTGCAAGGCTGTCGCCATGCGCCGTTTCTTCGAGCGCATGCACCATGAACTCTTCTGCAATCTTCGGCGAGGCCAGGCCCTTGGCGGTGAAATGGTGGCGCTTGTAGCGCATCACGCACACCAGCTCGGTGGCCAGCGCGTCGTTCAGCAGCTTGACGATGTCTTCGCGCCACGGGCCGTAGCTCGGCGTGACGGCGCCCTGCTCAAGCGAACGCTTGGCGGCCTCGAGGCCTTCTTCGTTGAGCACGAGATGCTCGTTCTTGGCCACGGCAAGTTGTGTCACGCTGGCAGATTCTTTCTTGGCACTCATGAAGGGCTCCTGGTTGGGATGAATCCAATGTATGAATTCGCCGCTGCCAGGCCCATCAGCGCGCTGCGCTTCGTGCTGTAGGACAGTACCGCGCCGCTCAGGGTGCGGCGTGTGCGGCCGGCTCGCTCACTGCCGGTGTCATGGGCACTTCAGCCGCGAGCAAGTGCACGAGGCAGCAGCTGCTTGCGGCGAGCGTGCCCCAGCGCAGGTGCTGCCCGACGCGCAACTGCAGGTCGGCCAGCAATGTGGCGGCTTCGAGCGCTGCACCGGGCCGACAGAAGATCACGCGCAGCGCGCGCCCGTCGCGGCGCAATGTGAGCTCGGCCTGTTCCCAGTGCGACGGCAGACAGGGCTGAAAGGAAATCTGCTCGCCGCGCTGGCGCAAGCCGAACAGGTGCTCGATGGCCGCGCGGTGCATCCACGCCGCGGAGCCGGTGTACCAGCTCCAGCCACCGCGGCCGACGTAGGGCGCTTCGGTGTAGACGTCACCCGCCATCACATAGGGTTCGATCGCGTAGGCCGCGCCCCAATCACTGCTCGCGGCGCGGTGGGCCGGGCTCAGGTAGGTGTAGTAGCGGTAAGCCGTGTCGGCGTGGCCGCTCCGCGCCTGCGCGATCACGGCCCACACGCCGGCGTGCGAATACTGGCCGCCGTTTTCGCGCACGCCGGGCGGGTAGGCCTGGATGTAACCCGCACTCGGTTGTTTGTGCTGCAGCGGTGGCGTGAGCAGCTTGACGAGGCCGTTCGTGGGGTCTACCAGTTTGCGCTCGACCGCTTCGAGCGCCATGCGCTGGAACGCGGGCGGCGCGGCGTCGGAGATCACGCTCCAGGCCTGCGCGATCAGGTCGATGCGGCACTCGCTGTCGGTCTGCGTGCCGAGGGCCGAGCCGTCGTCGAAGAAGGCGCGCTTGTACCACTGGCCGTCCCAGGCGTCGGCCTGCAACGCGGTGCGCCAGCCACGCGCCGCCGCTTCCCAGCGCTGTGCGCGTTCCACCTCGCCGCGGCCGTGCGCGATCGGCGCGAAGTCTTCGATCAGCGCACACAGGAACCAGCCGAGCCACACCGATTCACCGCGGCCTTCGATGCCGACGCGGTTCATGCCGTCGTTCCAGTCGCCGCTGCCCATCAGCGGCAGGCCGTGGGCACCGACCTTGAGGCTGCGGTCGATCGCCCGCGCGCCGTGTTCGTAGACCGTGGCCGTGGTGTCGCTTCGGGTCGGTGCGTAGTAGGCGTCTTCTGCGCCTTCGGGGATCTCGCCGCCTTCGATGAAGGCCACGGTCTCGTCGAGCAGGCTCGTGTCGCCGGTGCACTGCAGGTAGTGCGCGCAGGCGTGCGGCAGCCACAGCAGGTCGTCGGAAAAATGGGTTCGCACGCCGGCCCCGGTGGGCGCGTGCCACCAGTGCTGCACGTCGCCCTGGGGGAATTGGCGCGAAGCGTTCAGCACGATCTGTTCGCGCAGCATGGCGGGTGCGGCCCAGGCCAGCGCCATCGCGTCCTGCAACTGGTCGCGGAAGCCGAACGCGCCGCCGGCCTGGTAGAAGCCGGCCTTCGCCCACAAGCGGCAGGCCACGGTCTGGTAGAGCAACCAGCGATTGACCATCGCGTCGAACAGCGGGTCGGGCGTCTTGACGCTCGTGGCGCCGAGCAGTTGGTCCCACAGCGCGCGCACTTCGGCCTGGCGCTGCTTCGAGGGCACGACGGCCGCGGCGGTGGCGAGCTGGCGCGCTTCGGTCGGGTTGGCGCCGAAGCCGATCAGGAAGACACACTCGGCCGATTCGCCCGCGCCGAGCGTGATCAGCGTGGCGATGGCAGCGCACGGGTCCAGGCCGGTGCCACTGCGCTGGCCGAACAGGTCGGGCACGGCGACACGGCCGCGGGCGTCGAAACACTCTCGCCGGTCGCAGGTCCAGTCGGGTGCTTCGTTGGTGTCGGTCGAGACGGCGAGGAAGCCCGTGCCGTCGCCAAAGCCGGCGGAACGGTCACGCTGCGTGCAGGTCAACGCGATGAGCTTGCGCCCGGCGCCGTTGCCTTGCGCGTCGGCCTGCGCAACGTCGGGCAGGCGCTGGGTGAACGAGCCGGTGTTGGTGCTGGCGCGGTCGCCGCGGCCGGCGCCCATCACCCACTCGGCGATACCGATGGCGCGCAGGCGCTGGAAACGCTGGCCACGATTGACGATGCGCAGGCGCACCTGCTTGACCGCCGTGGCGGTGTCCACACACCACGCTGCGCTGACCTCGAGGTCACCGCGGCGGTGGCTCACGACGCTGTAACCCTGGCCGTGCGCTACGCGGTAGGTGGTGCTCGGATCGGCCCAGGCCGAAGGCGACACGCTCCACAAGCCGCGGGTCCGCATGTCTTGCAGCAGGAACCATTCGCCCGGCGGGTCGCCGACCGGGTCGTTCGACCAGGGCGTGAGCTGGTTCAGGCGGCTGTTCAGGGCCCAGGTGTAGCCGCCACCGGCTTCCGAGATGTGGGCGCCGAAGGCCGGGTTGGCGAGCACGTTGACCCAAGGCCTGGCCGGGCGCTGGAACACACTCACATCGAAGCGGAACTCGCCACCCTCGGGCATGAATCTGCCTTGTGAAACGCGCGCTTCGGCGCTCGCGCTGGCCGCGATCGGCAGGGCCGAGATCGAAGTGGCTTGGCGCTCTTGCAGCGCCTCTTCGTGCTGTTCGCTCCACTCCTGCATGTGGTGCGTGAGTGGCCGGCCGTCGGCGTTGAAGTGCACCCGCGCCAGGGCGCGCAAGGTGCTGTGTTCGTCGGCCGACAACTCGTCGGCGCGCAGCACGTGGAAGCCGATCTGGCCGGCGCCGGGCTGGTCGCCGTTCTGCGCTTTGAACTGCTCGCGCAGTGTGCCGACCTCGCGCTCCAGGGCCATCAGGTACGACGTGGGTTCGGCGTTCACCACCACCAGGTCGCAGGCCACGCCGGCCCACGACCACAAACGCAGCGCTTTCACCAGCGTGCGCAGCAGGCCCATGCCCTGAGGCGTGCCGGCAGACACGAGCAGCAGTGGCTGGTCGCCCGAGATGCCGAAGCGCCACAGCAGGCGTCGGTCGCACACCTCGGGGCCGGCGTTGGGTTCGAGTGCGCCCAGCAAGGTCGGGCGGGCGCGAGTCACGTTCATCACCACGGCCGAGGTGAGCGTCTGGATCGCGGCGAAGCTCTCGGCGTTCACGCCCAGCTCGCGCAGCCGAATGCCGGCGAGCGTGGCCGACATCAACGACGCGCGCTCCACCGGGTTGTGCTGGCGGTACTTGTCGATCACCGCGTCGAGCGTGATGCGGTTGTCGGAGGCCGCGGTGCAGAACGTCAGGCGGATCTTGCCGTGCGGTGGCAATTGCAGCCGCACCGACAGCGCGCACACCGGATCGAGCCCGGTGTCGAGCGGGTGTTCGGTGCTCGGCTCGGAGTGCACGTCGAACGCGGGCGCGAACGATGCCAGCGGCTGGCTCGCGTCGTGGTTGCGGCCGAGCCAGCCGAGGCGGTCGGTCTGGACCCGCAGCGTGCTCACGGCCGGGTCGTTCTCGACCAGAAAGTGCGCGGCCAGCAGGCCTTGTTCGGTGGGCAGGCGCGGCTTGCGTTCGAACACGAGCGCCTGTTGTCCGGGTCGCCAGCCGGCCCGCAGGAAGAGGTTTGAAAACGCCGGATGGGCTTCGTCGGCCCGCGTTGCGGCGAGGGTGATCTCGAACACCGACATCAGCTCCAGGTCGAGCACCCGGTCGCTGAGGTTGCGCAGCTCGACCTGGCGGAACTCGATGTCGTCTTCGGGGCTGACCCAGACCGTGGTGTGGGCGTCGATTTCGGGCCAGGTGGCGTCGAAGCACACGCGATCGGCGTGGTAGGTGCTCTGGTAGTGGGCGGCCGGGTCGGGCGCGGGATGCTGCGTGAGCGAGACGGCCTGCGGCCTGCGGTCCCAGCGCAGATGGAAGAAGCTGCCGTGGGCATCGCGCAGCGCGTCGTCACGCCAGCGTGTGATGCCGACGTTGCCCCAGCGGCTCCAGCCGGCGCCATTGGCGCGCAACGCCACGCTGTAGCGGCCGTTCGCCAGCAGGTGGGTCGGCGCGAGCGCTGTCATGCCCGGCAACACCTCGCGCAACAGGCCGGGCGCCCGGCGCGTCTGCGCATCGGGCGACGGGCCCGGCGGCGGTGCGGCCAACACCGAGACCTCGCGCGGCGCGCGTTCGTGCAGCAGCGAGGCCACCGCTTCGATGTGGGCGTTGCCCATGCCCCAGCGCCGCGGCGTGCCGTTCAGGATCACGTTGGCGATGGCCACCAGGCTCATGCCCTGGTGGTGGGCCATGAAGGTGTTGACACGGGTGAAGCCGACCGCGGCGGACTTGCGTGCTTCGCTGAAGTCGAGCGCTTCGATGAAACCGTAGCGAGCCCGGGTGGCCAGGGTTTCGAGCAGCGCGAAATTCTCGACCGCGAGGTGCGGTGCGACCTGCGCTGCTAGCGCTGTGGCGTAAGGCGCGATCACGAGCTCGTCGGTCGGCGTGCGGCGCAAGGCCAGGCGCGGCACGCCTTGTGGTGCGTATTGGTAAGCCAGGGTGTGGTCGCTGGCGGCATAGGCCGATTCCGAGATGCCCCACGGCACCTTGTGCTCACGCGCAAAGGCGATCTGCTCGTGCAGCGCGGCCAGGCAGGCGCCGTGCAGGACGCTGCCCTTCGGTTCGTCGAGCACCAGCGACGGCATCAGGTACTCGAACATCGAGCCCGACCACGATCGCAACCCCGCGTGCGCGCCGACGGCGTAGAACGGCCGGCCCAGCGCCGCCCAGTGGCTCACGGGCGCGTCGCCCTTGGCAATGGCGAGCAGGCTGGTCAGGCGCGACTCCGACGCGAGCAGGTCGTAAAAACTCGCGTCGAGTTGCTGTTCGGCGACGCGAAAGCCGATGTGGAAGAGACGCCGCTTGGGGTGGTACAGAAAACGGTAGTCGGCTTCCCAGGCGAGTTTTTCGCAGCGGCTCGCGACCTCGCGCAAGCGCCGCACCGTGACACTCTCGGCGGGTCGCGCGACGGCATCGAGCAGCACGCTGCGCAGCGTTGCGATGTGGTCGGCCACGCGCCACGCGAACTGGTGCAGCGGGCTGGGTGCGAGCGCGGCGTTGTCGCCCGGCAGCAGCGGCGCAAGCTCTTCGGCGGCGCTGCGCAGCAGGCCTTCGAGGTGCTCGGGGGCATCGCGTGCTTCGGCCAGGGGATCGGGCAAGGCGAGCAGGCGTGCCAGCGCGGCGTTGGGCAGGGCCGTGCTGGCGGCGCTTCGCAACGGGGCGATGCGGGCCAGAGACGCTGCCAGCGCACGCGCTGCAGCGCTGGTGTCGAACGGTGCGCGTGCGAGTTCGGTGCAGGCCTGCGCCACCGCGAGCAGGTGGCCGCTGAAGTTGCCGCTGTCGACGGTGGAAACGTACATCGGCAGCAGTGCCGACTTGCTCTGCGTGTCGTACCAGTTCAGGAAGTGGCCGCGGTGGCGTGGCAGCTCGGCCAGCGTCTGCAGCGTGGCTTCGAGCCGCGCCAGCAGGTCTTGCGTGCCGACCCAGCCGAACTGGCGCGCGCAGGCGGCGCTCAGCATGTACAGGCCGATGTTGGTCGGCGAGGTGCGGTGCGCGACCAGGGTCTGCGGCGTGAGCTGCAGGTTGTCGGGCGGGAGGTGGTTGTCGTCGGCGCCGACGCAGCGTTCGAACAGGCGCCAGGTGTCGCGCGCCGCGTCTTCCAGGTAGGCCTGGTCGGCGGCGGGCAGGGCGGCGGCGCCTTTCGGCGGGCGCGGCCGGCTGACCCACCAGGTGCACAGCGGCGAGGCCGCCCAGGCGGCGCACAGCAACGTGCCGAGCACGAGCGAATGCGCTTCGCTCGCCAACAGGCCGATCCAGATCAGCACGGCCACCAGCGGTACCGCCCAGTGTTTGCGCAACACTGCGCCGAGTTGGGCCGAGGCCGAAGCCTGCGCGGTCGCGGCGGTGGTCCACTCGAGCAAGTGGCGCCGGCTCACGGCCATGCGCCAGAGCGCGCGCAGCACGGCGTCACCGGCCATCAGGGCCTGCTGCAGCAACTGGCCCATCAACCACAGCCCGCTGCAGACGGCGCGCCACAGGTCGGTCAGCGCCTGTCGATAGAAGTAGCGCTTGGCGATGTCGTCGTGGCTCGGCGCGAGGCCGGCCACCGCACCCATCAGGGGGCCGGCGATCAGCGCGGCGAACACCAGCGCCAGCGCGGCGGCCGTCGAGACCGAGTCGCTGCCGATGGCCAATACCAGCAGCGCGAGCGACATCGGAGCGACCAGCGAGCGGCGCAGGTTGTCGATCATCTTCCACCGGTTGACCGCACGCATGGGGTACGCCGACGGGTTGAACAGGAAGGGCAGCAACTGCCAGTCGCCACGCGTCCAGCGGTGCACGCGTGAGGCGGCCACGTCGGCGTGGAACGGCGCGTCTTCGATCACGGTGATGTCGGTCACGGCGGCGCAGCGTGAGAGTGCACCTTCGAGCAGGTCGTGGCTCAGCACCCGACCTTCGGGCAGGCGTTTCGACAGCACGGCGTGCAGCGCGCCGACGTGCAACAGGCCCTTGCCCGTGAAGGTGCCTTCGCGAAACACGTCCTGGTAGACCTCGGAGGCGGCCGCGCTGTACGGGTCGATGCCGCACTGGCCGGCGAACAGCCAGTGATACAGCGTGAAGTCCTTCGGCGCCGGCAGGGGCGTGACCACACGCGGTTGCAGGATCGCGTAGCCGCGCGTCACGCAGCGTGTGGCCGGGTCGACGTGCGGCTGGTTGTGCGGGTGCGCCGCCACGCCCACGAGTTCGCGCAGGCGACCCGGTGGCAACTGCGTGTCGCCGTCGAGCGTGACCACGTAGCGTGTGCCGGGTTCCACCGTCGAGCGTTCGCCGAGGTCGATGAACGGTGAGTTGCTTCGTGGGGCGGTGTCGGCCATGGCCAGCAGCGCGATCAGTTGTTCGAGCTTGCCGCGCTTGCGCTCCCAGCCTAGCCATTTCTGTTCGGTCTCGCTGAACTCGCGTTCGCGGTGCAGCACGATGAAACGCGGCGCCCGCGTGGTCTCGCCGGGGTAACGGCGATTGAGTGCGTCGACCGCGTCGGTCGCCAGCGCCAGCAGCGGCGCGTCGGTGTCGAGCTGTCGCGACGGCGCATCGGCCCAGTCGGTCAACAGTGCGAACTGGGTGTTCTGCTCCGGGTTGGCCAGGTGGTGCAGTTCCAGCCGGTGGGCGAGTTCTTCGGCGGCGGCCGGGCTCGAGAGCATGCCCGGAATGACGACCATCACGCGGTGCTCGGAAGGGATGCCGTGCACCAGCGACAAACGGGGCAGTCGGCTCGGCCGCGCCGATTCGCTGATGAGCCGGTTGATCACCGCGACCACCGCTTCCGAGGCCGGGAACAGCATCAGCGTGGCGACGACCACGCTGACCCAGAGCCGGGTGTCGGCGTCGGGCAGCGCGCTGTGGCGCATCAGCATCCACGCGACGATGGCCAGCGTGCCACCCGCCAGCGTGGCCAGGTAGGCCGGCAGCGCCGCGCGCTGCTGCAGCGCCCGCCACCACAGCGTCGCCCGTTCGTTCAGGTCGAGCCGGCGCATCAGCTCCGGCCGGCCGGAGCCGTGCAGCCAGTGGCTGGCGGCGCTGCTCGCACCGCGGGCTTCGCCGCGGTGCATCAGCTCGAGCAAAGTTTGTGCGACGGCCGTTTCGCTGCGCCGGCTCTTGCGCGCCAGCACCTCGATCTGGTGCAGCGTGTCGTCGCGGGTGTCGTCGCGCTCCGCTTCGAACGCAGCCGAGCCCAGCAGCAACTGCATCGTGGCGCTGGTGTGGCAAATGATCTCGGGCCAGTCGGCGTTGCCGATCAGGCGCAGCGAGCTGATCGCGTTGCTGACGCTCAGGTTGTCGGCGGCCTGGTCGGCCGGTTGTTGGGCCTGCGCGGCGGCCAGGTCGGGCAGGCGGCGGTGCAGCCAGTCGTGGTGGCTCGACGCGTTGTGTGCCGACAGCTTCGGCGCGCGGTGGTCTTGCAGGCGCTGCGCCATCTGCACGAGGAAGGTCCGGCCGACACCGCGCTGTTCGAGCAGCGCGACGAGTTCGTCGAGGTCGGTGACGCTGTAGTGCTCGATGCGGTCGCACACCAGGTTGGCGAGCTCCCGGGCGGCCTTGTTGGTGGCCAGGCGCTCGGCCAGGCGCCGCAGGTTCTCGACCAGGACCACGCGCAAGGTCGTGGGCAGGGCCCAGAGTTCGCCGAGCGTCAGCTCGCGGCGCTGCTGGTAGGCATCCAGAAAGACCGCCAGCAGGTCTTCGTCGAACGCGCTGTCGGTGTGCGCCACGAAGGCCCAGGCCACGCTGTAGATGCGCGGCAGGCCGGCCAGCGGCTCGTCGATGAGCACCGGAAGATCGCGAAAGTAGCGCCGTGGCAATCCTTCGTGGATCGCCTCGAGCTGGCTTTCGATCAGGTGAAAGTTGTCGAGCAGCCACTCGGCCGCCGGGCTCACCTGGTAGCCCGTCTGGGCCTGCGTGGCGATGTAGAGCTCGGACTCGCGCAGTACCCGGATGTTGTCTTTGAGCCGCGGAAAGAATGCCGCCGAGCGGCCCGACGCGGTTTTGGCGTGGTGGGTCGCGGCGAGGCTCAGCCCGTGCTGGGCAAACCGTTCGGGGCCGAAGATCTCGGAGCGGTTCGGGGGCTCGAGCGCAGCGCGCGAGCCGTCGAGAATTTCACGCAGCGCCTGTGGCGCATTGGGGACCAAGCGCAGCAGGCCGGCTTGGGTCATGCCTCGGCCCCATACATCACAGCGCGATGGCTGCGAGACCCAAAACCACTGCGGCGGCCAGCAAGGTGGTGACGAAGCGCGGCGCCACGAAGTCGTGCACCGCGTCGGCGACGCAGCGCAGTGCGAACCAGCGGCCACGGCAACCGTTGCAGCGATCGATGTGGGCACCCAGCTCGACCAATTCCATCGGCGAGGTGTCGGTCGCGTCGGCAATCGAGGCGGTGTTCCAGCGCGGCGAGCGCAAGGAGTGTGTGGTCATGGTGATTTCTGCTGAGGTTCGGCAGGCCTGCGGCCTGCGGGAAGCGTCGATGTGAAAACTGCAAGCCACGATTCGAGCGGCAGGCCGGCGAAGGCCCGCGAGAACAGTTGTGGCATCAACCCGGCGAACAGCGCCGGCTTGAGCGCCCAGCGCCATGGCCGGCTCCAGGCGAACACCGCGCCGAACACACCGGCTGCAACGACCAGCGCGACCGGGTTGTGCTGCGCGATCGGTTTGGCCACCGCGGTCGTGGCCCCGCGGGCCGCGTGCACCAACGGGCGCATCGGGTGGCGCGACCACCAGCTTTGCAAGGCGTCGATGGCCACGGCGATGCTGGGCTGGTCTCTGAGACTCGCCAGCCACGCAAGCGGGCCTGTCGCGGCTTCGTGGGTCTGCAATGCAGGCGGCCGCTGCATCGCGCGGCGCAAGCGCACACGCGAAGCCTCGATGCGTTCGATCGGTGTCACGTTGCGCTCACTTCGCGCAACATCACGAGGTCGGAGGCGATCTGTTGTTTCAGGTCCTTGAAGACATCGTCGGTGTGGCGCTGGCCTTCGTAAGCGCACCACAGCGCGGCCAGTGCCGGCAAGGCCGGTGCCGCCACCAGGGCCCAGGGGGCATTGATATTGATCTCCGGCAGGGTGGCCCAAAGCATCAGCGCCACCCCGGCGAGCACCGTCGCGACACCGATCAGGCACAGCGCAGTGGCGTTCAGCAACACCCGCCGCTTCCACACGGCGCTGGTCTTGCCGAGCTCTTCGCCGACCAGCTCGGCGTAAGACTCGGCATGGTCCGCCAGCAGCTGCGGCTGCGTGGCGATCAGGCGCAGCAACGGATGGATCATGGTGCGGTCTCGTGCGCTGTGGTGAATCAGTCGGCGTTGCGCGAGCGGCTCAACAGGCCGACAAGTGCCATCAGTGCGGCACCGGTTGCGGCGGCGATCAGCATCGCCTTGACCGGCTCGTCCTTGATGTAGGAGACAGTGGCATCTGACGCGTTGTGCGCCTTTTCGCGCACTTGCGCAGAGGCGCCGCGCACCGCGTCGACACTGCGGTGGGCCGCGTTCTCGGCCTGGCTGGTGAGGCGGTTGATCAGCGGCACGGCGTGTTCGCGGGCCGACTCGATCTTGTCGCTCAAGCGGTCGAAGGCCTGGTTGGCCACGCCCTGGGTTGAGCGCACGGCGTTGTTCGCGCTATCGGCGGCCTGGTCGGCAACGCTCGTTGCTTCGTTGGCGACTTGTTTGACGGTGGTGTTCATGGTGGTCCTTTGGGTGAGATGTGAAGACGGGCGAGGGCGGATGCGGCGCGGGCGCCGGTCAGCCCTTCTTGATCAGGCCGAACAGGAAGCTGGCGACGGCCAGGATCGCGAAGACCACGAACAGGATCTTGGCGATGCCGACGGCGCTGGCGGCGATGCCACCAAAGCCGAACACGGCAGCGATCAAGGCGATCACGAAGAAGACGACGGCGTAGTGCAGCATGGCGGGCTCCTGATTCATGGAACGCGTTGCGCCCCGGGTTGCGATGAATCAAGTGTGAACTTGCGGCCTGCGAATCAGAATCGGTGGCGCTGCCGCAGCGCTGTCGGGGGAACGACCCCGCGTCTGTAGGACGATGCCGACGCGTGCGCCGCGAGGGCGCTCAGCGGCTCTCGGGCAAGTGCGCTTCGATCAGGGTGCCCTGACCTGCGGTCGACTTCATCAGCAGCGTGCCACCCTCGGTCTCGAGCCGGTAGCGCATGCCCAGCAGGCCGTGCGCGCTGCTGTTGGGGGCGTTCACGTCGAAGCCGATGCCGTTGTCGCGCACCGAGACCTGAACCTGGCCTTCTTCGGACGCGAGCCTGACCTGTACTTCGGTGGCTTTCGCGTACTTGCTGACGTTGGTCAGTGCTTCCTGTACGAGTCGGTAGACCGTGAGCTCGCCCGACGGTCGCAGCGCTACAGGCTGGAAGTCGCTGTCGACCGCGATCTCGGCGCGCTCGCCCCATTCGCGCACCAGGATCTCGAGCGCCGCCACCAGCCCAAGGTTGCTGAGCGAAGAAGGGCGCAGGTCTTCGATGATGCGGCGCTTCAGCGCGATGCCGCTGTTGAGCCCTTCGGTCAGGTGCTGAATGCGCTCGGCGACCTCGGGCGTCAGCGCGCCCAGGCGTGACTTCAGGCGCGCCACGTCGAGCTTGGCGGCCGTGAGCAGCGCACCCAGCTCGTCGTGCAGTTCGCGCGCCAGGTGGTTGCGCTCGTCTTCGCGCACGGTTTGCAGGTGGCGCGCCAGGTCGGTCAGCTGGCCGGTGCGGCGCACCACCTCGCGCTCGAACTGGTCGCGCTCCTTTTGTGCCACGCGGCGCTGTTCTTCGCGCAGACGCACCAGCGCCGTGGTCTGGCGCAGGTACATGAACAGCGCCAGCAGGCTCAGCGCGGCCATCGCGCTCACGCCGATGCGGTTGATCATGAGCGTGCGCAACACGCGCTCGCGGCCTTCGTTGACCTTGATGGTTTCGTGGGCCAGCAGCTTTTCGCTGTAGCTGCGCACGGCGTCCATCTGCTCGGCGCCGATGTTGCTGAGGATCAGGTCGCGCCAGGCCTGTTCCCGGCCCTCGTCGTGCAAGCGGTTGGTCTCGGCCAGCTCGGCGAGCTTGTTGCGGGCAGCCTTCTGCACCTCGGCCATCAGCGCCTGGGTTTCGGGCTCGGTGCTGTAGTAGTCGTTGAGCCAGGCCAGCGACTTGTCAACCTGAGCCTGCCCCGCCGCGTAGGGTTTCAGGTATTCCTTGCGGTCGGTGAGCAGGTAACCACGCTGGCCGGTTTCGGCGTCGGTCAGGCTGCGCCAGAGGGTCTGGATCGTGACGCTCGCCGAGCTCTGCTTGCTGAGTTGCTCGAACCGTGCCGAGGCCTGCTGGTAGGAGCCTTCGCTGATGACGAACATGGTCAGTGCTGCCAGCGAAGCCAGCGGAAACGTGAACCGGCCGCCGCGCAGCAGCGGAAGCAACTTCAGCGGTGACGGCATGGCTTGGCCTTTAGACTCTGCATGTTGAACACCTTTTTCGGGAACGGCGCACCATGATTCGAGTTGCCATCATCGACGACCACGCCATCGTGCGTGCCGGCTTGCGGCAGTACTTTTCCGAGCAGGTCGATCTGACCGTGGTGGCCGAGGCCGCCAGCGGCCGCGAGGCGGTCGACATCGTGCGCAAGGGCGAGGTCGACGTGATCTTGATGGATCTGTCGATGCCCGACCAGAGCGGCGTCGATGCGCTGGCCGCGATCAAGGCGCGCGCGCCCGACCTGCCGGTATTGATTCTTTCGGGCTTCCCGGAAGAGCACTACGCGACCACGCTGCTGCGCCAGGGCGCCAGCGGTTACCTGAACAAGGAATGCGACCCGGAAGAGATCGTCAAGGCGATCCGCACCGTGTTTCGCGGCCGCAAGTACATCACCGCGGGCGTGGCCGAACTGCTGGCCGACGGCCTGGGCGGCGGCGCCGACAAGCCGGCCCACGAGCAACTTTCGGAGCGCGAATTCCAGGTGTTCCTGCGCCTGGCCAAGGGCGAGACGATCGGCCACATGGCCGAAAGCATGTCGCTCAGCGTGAAGACGGTGAGCACCTACCGCACGCGCGTGATGGAAAAGATGAGTCTGGCGTCGAACAGCGACCTGACCTACTACGCGCTGAAGAACGGGTTGATCCAGTAGCGCGACCATCTCACGAGAGCGGGGCGGCACCCGTGTCGCCGTCGGCGAGGCGGGCACAGTACTGGATCAGCGCGTCGATCTCGTTCGACTTGTCGAAGACACGGCTGGCGCCGAGCTCGAGGCACTTGCGGCGCATGTCGGGCGTGGCGTAGTTGCTCAGCACCACCAGGCTCATCGGCTTGCGCATCTCTGTTGCAGCGCGCAACACGCCCAGGCCCGAGCCGCGCTTGAGGAAGATGTCGATGATTACCAGGTCGCAGCCGGGCGCGTCGGCGCCGAGCCAGCTCACGGCGCTGAATTCGTCTTCTGCGGTACCGACCACCGTGACCGGCGCCAGTTCTTCGAGTGCCGCGATCAGGTTTTCCCGGATCACCGGGCTGTCTTCGACAACGAAAGCTTTGAGGGCGGACATGGGCGGCTGGCTGCGTTGTGCGTGTGGGTCGGTGGCTGCGGTTTGCGCTGGGGTTTGTCGCCAAGCCTGGTGCGCTCGGTTGCTTGAGCGGGCACCCGATTGTTCCCCAGTTCGGCGCGCGCTTCAAACCGGCAATGACGCGATGCACTGTCAGCGATGTCCTACGCGCGGATTGGCCGGCCAGCGCCTGCCAGAATGAGCCATGCGCAAGACCTCGTGGTTCGGTGTGGCCCTGGCGGTGTCGTTGGCGCTCGTGCAGGGGGCGGCAGCAGCGCCGGTGGTGGTGGGGTCGAAGCGTTTCACCGAGTCGTACGTCCTCGGTGAGATCGTGCGCCAGACCCTGCAGGCGCAAGGCATCGCCGCCGAGCACCGGCAGGGTCTGGGCAACACCGGCATTCTTGAGCAGGCGCTGGCCAGCGGGGCGGTCGACATCTACCCCGAATACACCGGCACCATCGTGCGCGAGCTGCTCAAGCGCCCGCAGACCGCGGGCAACCCGTCGCTCGCCGAACTGAACGAATGGCTCGCGCCACGCGGGCTCAAGGTGGCCGTGCCGCTCGGCTTCAACAACACCTATGCGCTGGCGATGCTGGAGTCGCGCGCCGCCGAACTGAACATCTCACGCATCTCTGACCTGCTGCTGCCTTCGGCGCAGGCACTGCGGCTCGGGCTGTCGCACGAATTCCTGGAGCGCGGCGACGGCTGGCCGGCGCTGAAGGCCGCCTACAAGCTGCCGCTGGCCACGGCGGCGGGGCTCGACCACGGGCTGGCCTACGACGCCATCAGCGCCGGCAAGGTCGACCTGATCGACATCTACTCGACCGATGCGAAAGTCGGCCGCTACAAGCTGCGCGTGCTGCAAGACGACCTGGGCTTCTTCCCGAAGTACGACGCGGTGCTGCTGATGCGCGCCGGCGTCGACGTGCGGCCGCTGGCGAAGCTGGAAGGGCGCATCGACGCGGCCGCGATGATCGCGCTGAACGCGCAGGTCGAACTCGACGGGCAGAGTTTTGCCGACGTGGCCACGGGCTTTCTTGCCCGCAGCGCGCCGCCTGCTGTCGCTCAGCGCCAAAGTTTTCTGCAGCGCCTGTTCGCCGCCGACTTCGCGCGGCTCGCGTTGCAGCACCTGATGCTCGTGTTCGGCTCCTTGCTGATCGCCATTGCCGTGGGCGTGCCGCTCGGCATCGCTGCGTGGCGCTGGCCGCGCAGTGCCGGTTGGCTGCTCGGCGCGGTGGCTGTGCTGCAGACGATCCCGTCGCTGGCGCTGCTCGCCTTCCTGATCGCGCTGCTGGGCAGCATCGGCCTCGTGCCGGCGCTGGTGGCCTTGTTCCTGTATGCCTTGTTGCCCATCGTGCGCAACACGCATGCGGGCCTGCGCGGCGTGCCCGAGGGCCTGGCCCAGGCGGCCTTGTCGCTCGGGCTCACACCGCGGCAGACCTTGCGCCAGGTGCAGTTGCCGCTGGCCTTGCCGACCCTGATGGCGGGGGTGAAGACGGCCGCTGTCATCAACGTCGGCACCGCGACCATGGCCGCGTTCATTGGTGCCGGGGGCTTCGGCGAGCGCATCGTCGCCGGGCTGGCCGTGAACGACAACGCCGCGATGCTGGCCGGTGCCTTGCCGGCGGCCGTGCTGGCGCTGCTGGTGCAGGCCGGGTTCGATGGGGTCGAGCGCAAGCTGGTGCGCGGGCCGGGCGCCGCGGAACGATCCTGAACGCTGCTGCGACAATCGTGGCATGCCTCTCGACTGGACCCCGCTCGCGCTTCTGGCGCTTCTTGTTCTTCTGCTGCTGTTGACACTCTGGCTCGCGCTGCGACGCGCCGACCCGGCCCCATTGCAGCGCTTGCGCGACGAACTGCAGACCAGCCTGCGCGGCGACGTTCAAGGGCTCGAGCGGGCCTTGCGTGACGAAGTGGCGCGCAGCGCCACCGGCACTCGAACCGAACTCGCGCAGACACTCGCCAGCCTGCAACAGACCTTGCTGACGCAGCAGGGCGACGTGGCCCGCACGCAGAACGAGCAGATCGACAGCTTCCGCACCCAGCTCGCTGCCACGCAGGCAAACCTGGCCGACACGCTGAGCCGCTCGGGCGAGCAGCAGGCCCTGTCGCTGAAGCGCTTTTCCGACACGCTGATCGAACAATTGCGCGCGCTGTCGCAGTCGAACGACTTGGCGCTGCGCGAGGTGCGAAGCACGGTCGAACAACGGCTGACCGCGATCCAGCTCGACAACGAAAAGAAGCTCGAGCAGATGCGCGCGACTGTCGACGAAAAGCTCCACGCCACGCTCGAGCAGCGTCTGGGCGAAAGTTTCAAGCAGGTCGCCGATCGGCTCGAACAGGTGCACCGCGGCCTGGGCGAGATGCAGTTGCTGGCCAAGGACGTGGGCTCGCTGAACCGGGTGCTGACGAACGTGAAGACACGTGGCATCTTCGGCGAGGTGCAGCTTGCCGGCCTGCTGGAACAGGTGTTCACGCCGGAGCAATACGGCGTCAACGTCGAGACCGTGCCGGGCAGCGGCGCGCGCGTGGAGTTCGCGATCAAGCTGCCAGGGCGGCGCGAAGACGGCGCGCCGCTGTGGTTGCCGATCGATGCGAAGTTTCCGCGCGAAGACTACGAACGCCTGCTGGATGCGCAGGAGCGCGCCGACGCGCCCGGCGCTGAAGCGGCCGGCAAGGCGATCGACCAGCGTTTGCGCATGGAAGCCAGAACGATCCGCGAAAAGTACGTGGCGCCGCCGCACACGACCGAGTTCGCGATTCTTTTCGTGCCGACCGAAGGTCTGTATGCCGAGGCTTTGCGCCGGCCCGGGCTGATGGAAGCGTTGCAGCGCGAATACCGCGTCACGCTGGCTGGGCCGACCACCTTGCTCGCTACCTTGAGCAGCCTGCAGATGGGCTTTCGCACACTCGCGCTCGAAAAACGCTCGGCAGAAGTGTGGGAGGTGCTGGGCGCGGTGAAAACCGAGTTCGGCAAGTTCGGCGAGGTGCTGGCCAAGACCAAGAAGAAGCTCGACGAAGCGAGCAGCACGATCGACCAGGCCCAGACCCGCACCAACGTGA
Organism: Burkholderiales bacterium; assembly: GCA_039930465.1. Taxonomy (GTDB): domain Bacteria; phylum Pseudomonadota; class Gammaproteobacteria; order Burkholderiales; family Burkholderiaceae_C; genus LMDS01. The sequence goes on along the minus strand of JBDTTU010000022.1, from coordinate 23,452 downwards.
TGACACGGCGACTGAAGTCGGTCGAGGCGCTTTCCGAACAGCGCACGCAGGTGCTGTTGCCGGGCGCCGAGGCCGACCTGGCCGACGACGACAGTGCCTGAGACCGCGCCACCGCCCGAGCCCGCCGCGGCCGAGCTTTCGCGCACGCTGATCGCGCTGATCGTCGGCCAGATCTGCCTGCATTCCTGCATGGCCGGCGTGCGCCTGGCGGCACCGCTGCAGGCGCTGCGACTGGGCTATTCGGCCTGGGCGGTGGGCATTCTGCTCGGCCTGTTCGCGGTGGCACCGGTGCTGCTGGCGCTGCCGGCCGGGCGGCTGGCCGACCGGCATGGGTATCACTTTCCGCTGCGCGTGGCCGTTGGCCTCAGCGTGAGCGGCGGCTTGCTGGCACTGCTCTCGAACTGGCTGCCGCAAGGGGCCGACTTCATCGTACTGTGCGCTGCGGCCATGCTCACCGGCGCCGGTTCGAACATCGGTCTGATCACGATTCAGCGCACCGCAGGCCGTACCGCGCGCGATGCCACCGGCTTGCGGCGTGTGTTCAGCTGGCTCGGCCTGGCCCCGGCCCTGTCGAACGTGGTCGGCCCGGTGCTCGCTGGCGTGCTGATCGACCTGGGCGGCTTTGCGGCCGCGTTCGCCGCGATGGCGCTGCTGCCGCTCTTGAGCCTGTGGTGGGCGCGGCGCGTGCCCGAAGAAACACCGCCTGCGCGCACGCCCGAACAACAACGGCGCAGCTCCTGGGAACTGCTGCACACGCCCGGCCTGCGCCGCCTGCTGATGGTGAACTGGCTGCTGTCAGCGAGCTGGGACGTGCACACCTTCGTGGTGCCGATTCTCGGCCATGAGCGTGGTTTCAGCGCCTCGGCCATCGGCACCGTATTGGGTGTGTTCGCGGCCGCCGTGGCCTTGATTCGCCTACTGATCCCGATGCTGGCGCGGCACTTGCGCGAGGCGCAGGTGCTGGTCGCGGCGATGCTGGCGACCGGCCTCGTGTTCGCCGTCTACCCGTTCGTGCAATCGGCCTGGTTGATGGGCGTGTGCGCCGTGCTGCTCGGCCTGGCGCTGGGTTCGGTGCAGCCGATGATCATGACCACGCTGCACCAGATCACGCCGCACGACCGGCACGGCGAAGCGATCGCGCTGCGCTCGATGACGATCAACTTCTCGAGCGCGGTGATGCCGCTGATGTTCGGCGTGGCCGGCGCCGCGCTGGGGGCGGCGTCGCTGTTCTGGGTGATGGGCGCGCTGGTGGTGGCTGGCAGCCTTCAGGCCCGGCGCATCAGTGCCGAGCCGCCGCTCAGAACTTGATGCCCGACGGGTTGGCGGTGCGCGTCGCGGCCGCGGGCTCGGTGCTTGCGGGCTCGGGGGCACGCGGCGGCGGGGTGCGGGCCACCACGGGGGCGGCGGCCGGGTACTGGTAGTTGGCCGGCAACTGAGATTCGCGCGGGTAACCGGCGGCGTCGAGGTAGGAGCCCCAGATTTCCGGCGACAGGCCACGCAGGATCTGTGCGCCGATGCTCAGCGTGGGTGCGTCACGCCCGCCCGAGAGTCGCTCAAGGGCGTCGTTGTCTTCGGTGGTCTGCACCTGGCGTTCGCTGAACGGAATGCCACGCTGGCGCAGCAACTGGCGGCCCGCGTCGCACGGCTCGCAGGCCGCACTGGCCACGAACAGCGTGACCGGGTAGCGCGATACGGCGCGGCGCAGGTCGAGCGGCAAAGACACTTCAGAAGCGCCACTGCGCGCGTTGACCGAGGTGACCTTGCTGTCGGTGCTGATCGGCGGCCGGTCGGTGTAGGTGACCTTGCCGTCGGGCCCGGTGACCTTGTACTGCGCGTGGCTGTGCAGGGCGACCAGCAACAACGGTGCGCAGCGCAGCAACTTGAGCATCGTCTTCATCGTGTCTCCGGGCAAAACAGGGGATGGGCGAATCTAACCCACGCCGCGGTGGGCTTCAAGCCGTGCGCGCTGCGCAGTGTGCGCAAGGTTGCCGCTCTTGCTGAGCCTCTCACACTCCTCACACTCAGGCCAGGCCCTGGTGGCGAAGCAACGCATCGATGCTGGGCTCGCGGCCGCGGAAGGCCTTGAAGCTGTCCATCGTGCTGCGGCTGCCGCCGGTTTCGAGCACGTTCTCGCGGTAACGACGCCCGGTTTCCACATTCAGCACGCCGGCCTCGGTGGCGGCCGATTCTTCGAACGCGCCCCAGGCGTCGGCCGACAGCACCTCGGCCCATTTGTAGCTGTAGTAGCCGGCCGCGTAACCACCGTCGAAGATGTGAGAGAAGGTGTGCAGGCTGCGTGCAAAGGCCGGCGGCCGCAAGATCGCGACTTCGGCGCGCACTTCGTCCTGCAGCTGTGCGATGCGTTGCGCGGCGTCGGCATCCATGTGCAGCCGCATGTCGACCAGCGAGAGCTCGACCTGGCGCAGCGTCTGCAGGCCACTGTGGAAATTCTTGGCTGCGAGCATGCGGTCGAACAGCGCGCGTGGCATCGGCGCGCCGGTGTCGACGTGAGCCGTGAGGCGCCTGAGCACGTCCCATTCCCAGCAGAAGTTTTCCATGAACTGGCTCGGCAGTTCGACCGCGTCCCATTCGACGCCCGAGATGCCCGAGACGCCGATGTCGTCGATCTGCGTGAGCATGTGCTGCAGGCCGTGGCCGAACTCGTGGAACAGCGTGGTCACGTCGTCGTGCGTCAGCAGGGCGGGGCGAAGTTTGCCGTCGACGAGCGCCGGTGGCGTGAAGTTGCAGACCAGGTGGGCCACCGGCGTCTGCAGTGCGCCATCGGGCCGGGCCCAGCGGCTGCGCACGTGGTCCATCCAGGCGCCGGGGCGCTTGCCGGGGCGGGCGTGCAGGTCAAGGTAGAACTGGGCGACCAGCCGAGGAGCCGCATCGCCAACGCCAGGGCGTTCGATCCTGAAGAAACGAACGCTGGGGTGCCAGACCTCGGCCGTGTCGGGGCGGATGCGCACTTCGAACACGGTCTCGATGATGTGGAACAGGCCTTCGAGCACCTTGTCTTCGGTGAAGTACTGCTTCACCTCCTGCTCGCTGAAAGCGTAGCGCTTTTCTTTCAGGCGCTCGCTGGCGAAGGGCATGTCCCAGGCCTGCAGCTCGGGCAAGCCGAGTTCGGTGCGCGCGAACTCGCGCAGTTCGGTCAGGTCGCGCTCGGCACCCGGGCGTGCGCGCTGCGCCAGGTCGGTGAGGAAACGCACCACCTCGGCGGGCGAGCCCGCCATCTTCGGCACCAGCGACACTTCGGCGGCGTTGGCGTAGCCGAGCAGCTCGGCTTCTTCCTGGCGCAACTGCAGCAGCTCGCGCATCAGCGCGCTGTTGTCGAGCTCGGCCGGGCCCAGCTCGCTGGCGCGGGTAGCGTAGGCGGTGTAGATTTTTTCGCGCAACGCGCGGTTCTCGGCGTACTGCATCACCGGAATGAAGCTCGGCATGTGCAGGGTGAATTTGTAGCCAGGCTGATCGGCCGCCTGCGCTGCGGCACGCGCCGCCTGCTGTACGTCATCGGGCAGGCCGGCCAGCTCTATTTCGCTTGCGAAGCAGGCGTAGCCGTCGGTCGCGTCGAGCACGTGTTCCGAGAACTTCTGGCCGAGCTCGGCCTGCCGGTCTTGCAGCTCGGCGAAGCGGGCCTTGGCGGCACCTTCGAGTTCGGCGCCCGAGAGCTTGAAGTCACGCACAGCGTTGCCCACGGCCTGGCGGCGTGGTGCGCTCAGGCGGGCCGCTTGCGGGTTGGCGAGCACCGCCTTGTATTTGGCGAACAGGGCTTCGTCGGCGCCGACCCGGGTCTGGAAGTCGACGACCTTCGGCATGTTCTCGCTGTAGGCGGCGCGCAGCTCGGGCGTGTCGGCCACGGCGCTCAGGTGGCCGACGACGCCCCAGGCGCTCGACAGGTGCTCGCTGGCCACGTCGAACACGGCAGACAGCGCGTCGTAGTCGGCCGGCACGGCCTCGCTGGTCGCGGTGGCCAGCGCGGTGTCGGCATCACGTAGCAGCGCATCGACGGCCGGCGTGATGTGCTCGGGCCGGATCTCGGCAAAGCGCGGCAGGCCGGTGGTGTCGAGCAACGGGTTGGCGGCGGTGTTCGTTTGATTCATCGTCTTCGTCCTTCAGCCTGCGCTGCGCTCGGCGGCTTCGATCGTGTTGACCAGCAGCATCGTGATCGTCATCGGGCCGACACCGCCGGGCACCGGCGTGATGAACCCGGCGACTTTGGCAACGCCGGCGAAGTCGACATCACCACACAGCTTGCCTTCGTCGTTGCGGTTCATGCCCACGTCGATCACCACCGCGCCGGGTTTGACCATGTCGGCGCGCAACACGTTGCGCCGCCCGACAGCCACGACGACCACGTCGGCCTGGCGCGTGTGGTGGCCGATGTCGCTCGTTGCACTGTGGCAGATGGTGACACTGGCGTTGGCCTGCAAGAGCAGCAGCGCCATCGGCTTGCCGACGGTGTTGCTGCGGCCGACGACCACGGCGTGCTTGCCGCGCAGCTCGATGCCGGTGCTCGCGATCAACTTCATGCAGCCATAGGGCGTGCAAGGGCGAAACCCGGGCAGGCCGGTCATCAGCTCGCCAGCCGAAAGCACCGAGTAGCCGTCGACATCTTTGTTTGTCGCGATCGCTTCGATCACCTTGTGCGGGTTGATGTGCGCCGGCAGTGGCATCTGCACGAGGATGCCGTGAATGCGCGGGTCGGCGTTGAGGGCCGCCACACGTGCCAGCAGCTCGGCCTCGGTGAGCGTGGCCTCGTACTTTTCGAACACCGAGTGCACCCCGGCGTCTTGGCAGGCCTTGACCTTGTTGCGCACGTAGACCTGGCTGGCAGGGTCGTCGCCGACCAGCACCACGGCCAGGCCGGGCTGGTGGCCGCGGGCGCTGAGTGCCGCAGCGCGCCGCGCGACTTCGGCGCGTATCTGTGCCGAGAGCGCTGTGCCGTCGATGAGGTGGGCCGTCATGGAAAAGGAACTCCGTCAACGCGAAGGGCCGCTGGTGAGGCGGCCCTTTTGGTGGGTGAAAGTTGTCAGGCCTTGGCCTGCGCGCCGAGTGCGATCTTGAGCAAATCGGCCACGGTGTTGGCGTTGAGCTTTTCCATGATGTTGGCGCGGTGCGCCTCGACCGTCTTGATGCTGATGCCCAGGTCGTCGGCGATCTGCTTGTTGAGCCGGCCGGCCACGATGCGCTCGAGCACCTGCGCTTCGCGCGTGGTGAGCCGCGAGAGCAGTGCGTCGCGGCTGGCCGCTTCCTGGTGCTTGGAAAAGTCGACCCGCGCGCGGTCGAGCATCTTCTCGACCAGCGAGACGAGCTCGTCTTCCTTGAAGGGCTTCTCGATGAAGTCTTCGGCGCCTTTTTTCATCGTGGTCACGGCCATCGGCACGTCGCCGTGGCCGGTGATGAAGGTGACGGGCAGCGGTGAGCGGCGTTCCAGAAGCCTGTCTTGCAGCTCCAGGCCGCTCATGCCGTCCATGCGGATGTCGGCGATCAGGCAGGCCACTTCGCGCGGGTCGAAACGTGAGAGAAAACTCTCGGCCGAATCGAAGCACTTGACGCGGTAGTCCTTGCCTTCGAGCAGCCACTGCAGCGAGTCGCGCACGGCCTCGTCGTCATCGACAACGTAGACCGTGCCTTTCTTCGGAATCAAGCTCATGAAGTGACGACCGGGTTGGTGGTGATGGGGCGCTCCGCGAGGGAGCTTTGAACCGGCAGCGTGAAGGAAAAACGGCAGCCGATGGCGGTGTCGCCATTGTAGAGGTTCTGGGCCTTGATCCGGCCCCGGTGGCTCTCGATGATGGTGCGGCACAAGCTCAAGCCGATGCCCAGGCCGTCGACCTTGGTCGAGAAGAAGGCTTCGTACAAACGGTTGATCACTTCTTCCTTGATGCCCGGGCCCATGTCGGTGACGCTGAACTCGATCACGTCGCCTTCTTCGGCGCTGTGCACCGGCACCACCCGCAGTTCGATGTTGCGCCGCTCCGGCGGCAGGCGCGCGTTGTCGATCGCCTCGGCGGCGTTCTTCAACAGGTTCAGCACCACTTGCTCGATCAGGATCGGGTCGACCATCACCACCGGCAGGCGTTGCGCCACGTAGGTGCGGATCGACACGTTGCGCCGGCGCAGCTCGATGCCGGCCAGGTCGACCGCGTCTTCGACGATGCTGTGGGCGTAGGCCAGCTGGCGCTGCGGCTCGCTGCGCTTCACGAAAGCGCGGATGCGGTGGATGATCTGGCCGGCACGCTGGGCCTGGCGCGAAGTCTTCTGCAGCGCGGCAATCAGGTCTTCCTTCTCGATCGCGTTGTTCTTCACGCGCGTGACCATGCCGTTGCAGTAGTTGGTGATCGCGGTCAGCGGCTGGTTCAGCTCGTGCGCGACCGACGAGGCCATCTCGCCCATCGTCACGAGCCGGCTCGTCACCTGCGCTTTGTCGGCCTGGCTCGCGGCCAGCGATTCGGCCGTGCGGCGTGCAGTGATGTCGGTGGCGATCAGCATTTGCACCAGGCGCCCGTCGGTCCATTGCAAATAACGCGCGCGCACGTCGAACCACTTCTGCAACGATTCAATGTAGACCTCGCGCGAGTCGGAGCCGGCTTCGGTGAGCTCTTGCGTCGGCAGGCCGCCGAAGTTGTCGACCGAGTCGTCGACTTCGGCGAGAAAGGGAATGCCTTCTTCGGCGCCGGCCAGCAGTGCGTGACCTTGGGAATCGGCGCCGAACCAGACCCGGAACGAGCGGTTCGCGAACAGCAGCTCGCCCTGTTGCACCGAGAGCACCGAGACCGCCGCGTCGAGCCCTTCGAGCACGGTCGTGAAACGTTCGTGCGAGGCCGAGAGCTGGTCGCGGATGCGCTTGGCCTCGGTGATGTTGGTCATCGAGGTCATCCAGCCGGTCTGCTGGCCCTTCGGGTCGATCAGCGGCGAGACGTACATGCGCGCGTCGAACACCGAGCTGTCTTTGCGCATCACCTTCACTTCAATGCCGCCGGCCGGGCTGCGGCCCTGCAGCTCTTGCTGCAGCAGGCGCGCGTTTTCTTCGAGCCGATCGGGCGGCCAGTAGGGCAGCGGCGGTTTGCGGCCGACGAGGTCGGCTTCCGAGAACCCGGTCATCGCGCCGAACGCCGGGTTCACATAGGTGATGCGGCCTTCCATGTCCATCGCACGCATGCCGGTCAGCATGGAGTTTTCCATCGCGCGGCGGAAGTTGGTTTCGGTCACGAGCGCGCTCTGCATCTGCTGGCGCCGGCCCATGTGGCGCCAGGTGCCGAGCAGCATCCAGACCGTGAGCACCGACAGCGCTGCGACCATCCAGAAGAGCGCGTTGCTGATCAGACCGATGGAGGTGCGGTAGCCGTGGCCGCGCAGCACCAGGCCGTTGCCGGCCGGCGCGAGCGGCAGGCTGTAGACGATCGACGGGCGTGCTGCAGCGGTGCCCGGCATCGAGGTGACGGTGCTGGCGAGGAGGTGGCCGGCATCGTCGAACAGGCTGATCGCATGGCGGGCCGAAATGTCCTTGGGCACGTTGCGGCGCATCAGGCCTTCGATCGAGTATTCGGCGATCAGCGCGCCCGAAAACGCGCTGCGCTCGATCAGCGGCACGTGCACCTGGAAGACCAGGCTGCCAAAAGTGTCTGCGAAAGGCTTCGAATACACCGGTTGGCGGTGCGTGCGCGCCGCAATGAAGGCCGTCTCGGGGGCGGTGTTGGCCCCTTCCACCGGGAATGAAGCGGGCGTGTCGTCGACCGTGATCGCGGCTTCGGCGGGGAAGCTGGTCGATGAGTAGCTCGCCTTCACGGTGCGCGAGCCGCTGACCCAGATCAGGTTCGTGATCTCCGGGTGCTCACGCGTGAAGCTGACGGCCTGTGCCAGGAACTGGTCGCGGTCGATGGCGCGGGTGACGATCTCGCGCGCAATGCGAACCAGTTGTTCCTGGTTTTCGATCAGACGCAGGCGAATCTGCTGCTGGGTGATCTCGGTGTCGCGCTTGACTGACTCTTGCTGGCGCTCGAATTCCTCATTGCGCAGATACCAAAACGCCAAGATGATTGCGGCAAGAAAAAGCATCACCGAGACCAACGGGCCGAGCGTGGCGAAGTGGTCTTGCCGGCTGGCCGACTGGCGCCGCCACCAGCGGCCGAAGAGGCGTTCGGGCCAGGTTCGAGGGGAGCGTGGCAGGGGCGAGGCCGTGATGGCAGATGTCATCGGGGGATTATCAAGGTTGGCCGGTGCGGCCGCCGAAAGCGCGGCACGCAGCCAGGGCTTGTGCTTATACAAATTCACATTATGAAATCGACTTGCGCCATTTGGAAAATTTTGGGAGTTGTGAGAAACTCCCGCCGACCCGAAAAATTCAACTACGGAGACAAGCATGTCAGCAATGCCTGAGTCATTTGGTGCCGCCGCGAACGACGCCGACCGCCAAGAAACCCGTGAGTGGCTCGACGCGCTTTCCGCCGTCATAGGCGCCGAAGGCGGCGACCGTGCGCACTTTCTGCTCGAACAACTGATCGACCAGGCACGCCAGGCCGGCGTCGACGTGCCGTTCTCGGCCACCACGGCGTACGTGAACACCATTCCCACCGACCAGGAAGAGCGCACGCCCGGCAACATCGAACTCGAAGAACGTCTGCGCACGCTGATGCGCTGGAACGCGATGGCGATGGTGGTGAAGGCCAATCGCCTGCACCCGGCCGACGGCGGCGACCTCGGCGGCCACATCTCGAGCTTTGCCTCGCTGGCGACGATGTTCGGCACCGGCTTCAACCACTTCTGGCACGCCGAGAGCGAAGGCCACGGCGGCGACCTGCTCTACATCCAGGGCCATTCTTCGCCCGGCATCTACGCCCGGGCTTTCATGGAAGGGCGCATCAGCGAAGAGCAACTGCTGAACTTCCGCCAGGAAGTCGACGGCAAGGGCATCTCGAGCTACCCGCACCCGAAGCTGATGCCCGAGTTCTGGCAGTTCCCCACCGTCTCGATGGGCCTGGGCCCGCTGATGGCGATCTACCAGGCGCGCTTTCTCAAATACCTGCACGCGCGCGGCATCGCCGACACCAGCAAGCGCAAGGTCTGGGTGTTCTGCGGCGACGGCGAGATGGACGAGCCCGAGTCGCTCGGCGCGATCGGCCTGGCGGCGCGCGAGAAGCTCGACAACCTGATCTTCGTCATCAACTGCAACCTGCAGCGCCTCGACGGCCCGGTGCGTGGCAACGGCAAGATCATTCAGGAACTCGAAGGCGAGTTCCGCGGCTCGGGCTGGAACGTGATCAAGCTGCTGTGGGGCAGCTACTGGGATCCGCTGCTCGCGCGCGACAGCGAAGGCATCTTGCGCAAGGTGATGATGGAAACGGTCGATGGCGACTACCAGGCGATGAAGGCCAACGACGGTGCTTTTGTGCGCAAGAACTTCTTCGGGCGCCACCCGAAGTTGCTCGAGATGGTCTCGAAGATGAGCGACGAAGACATCTGGCGCCTGAACCGCGGCGGCCATGACCCGCAGAAGGTTTATGCCGCGTTCCACAAGGCCGTGAACACGACCGGCCAGCCGACGGTGCTGTTGATCAAGACCGTCAAGGGCTTCGGCATGGGCAAGAGCGGCGAAGGCAAGAACACGGCGCACCAGACCAAGAAGCTGATCGACGAAGACGTGAAGATTTTCCGCGACCGCTTCAACATCCCGATCGCCGACGACAAGCTCGCCGACATCCCGTTCCTGAAGCCGGCCGACGACACGCCGGAGATGAAGTACCTGCACGAACGCCGCAAGGCGCTCGGCGGCTACCTGCCGCACCGGCGCACCAAGGCCGACGAGAAGCTCGCGGTGCCGCCGCTCGAAACCTTCAAGGCGGTGCTCGACGCCACCGCCGAAGGCCGCGAGATCTCGACGACGCAAGCCTTCGTGCGCTTCCTCACGCAACTGCTGCGCGACAAGGAACTCGGCCCGCGCGCGGTGCCGATCCTCGTGGACGAAGCACGCACCTTTGGCATGGAAGGCCTGTTCCGCCAGATTGGCATCTACAACCCCGCAGGGCAGAACTACACGCCGGTCGACAAAGACCAGGTGATGTACTACCGCGAAGACAAGGCCGGCCAGGTGCTGCAGGAAGGCATCAACGAGCCCGGCGGCATGAGTTCTTGGATCGCAGCCGCGACCTCTTACTCGACGAACAACAGGATCATGATTCCGTTCTTCGTCTACTACTCGATGTTCGGCTTCCAGCGTGTCGGTGACCTGGCCTGGGCGGCCGGCGACATGCAGGCGCGCGGTTTTTTGCTCGGCGGCACCTCGGGGCGTACCACGCTGAACGGCGAAGGCCTGCAGCACGAAGACGGCCACAGCCACATCCTGGCCAGCACCATTCCGAACTGCATCAGCTACGACCCGACCTACGCGCACGAAGTCGGCGTGATCCTGCACCACGGCCTGAAGCGCATGGTCGAGAAGCAGGAAAACGTGTACTTCTATCTGACGCTGCTGAACGAGAACTACCCGATGCCGGGCCTGAAGGCTGGCACCGAAGAGCAGATCATCAAGGGCATGTATTTGCTCGCAGAGGGCGCGAAGAAGACCCCGCGCGTGAACCTGCTCGGCAGCGGCACGATTCTGCTCGAGAGCGTGGCCGCCAAAGCGCTGCTTGAGAAGGACTGGGGCGTGGCGGCGAACGTGTGGAGCTGTCCGAGCTTCAACGAACTGGCGCGCGACGGGCAAGACTGCGAGCGCTGGAACCTGTTGCACCCGACTGACAAGAAGCCACGCGTCGCCTTCGTGACCGAGCAGCTCGACAAGTTCGCCGGCCCGGTGATCGCCTCCACCGACTACATGAAGAACTACGCCGAGCAGATTCGCGCTTTCATGCCGAAGGGCCGCACCTACAAGGTGCTGGGCACCGACGGCTTCGGCCGCAGCGACTTCCGCAGCAAGCTGCGCGAGCACTTCGAGGTCAACCGCCACTACGTCGTGGTGGCGGCCTTGAAGGCGCTGGCCGATGAAGGCACGCTGCCGATGGCCAAGGTGGCCGAGGCGATCAAGAAGTACGGCATCAATGTCGACAAGATCAACCCGCTGTACGCATAACAAGAAGCGACGGAGACGAGAACATGGCAACAGTTGAAGTCAAGGTCCCCGACATCGGCGACTTCGCGGAAGTGGAAATCATCGAGCTGATGGTGAAGGTCGGCGACACGGTGAAGGCCGAGCAGTCGCTCATCACGGTCGAGAGCGACAAGGCCTCGATGGAGATTCCGTCTTCACACGCGGGCGTGGTGAAGGAATTGAAGGTCAAGGTCGGCGACAAGGTCAAGGAAGGTTCGCTGGTGCTGATGCTCGAAGTTGCGGGCGAGGCTGCCGCTGCTCCTGCTGCGGCGCCCGCTGCGGCGCCTGCCGCCGCAGCATCCGCACCGGCCGCTGCTCCTGCGGCAGCACCGGTTGCTGCGGCGGCCAGTGCCGGGCCGGTCGAGGTGCTCGTGCCCGACATCGGTGACTTCGACGAAGTGACCGTGATCGAGGTGATGGTTGCTGCCGGCGACGCGATCAAGGTCGAACAGAGCCTGATCACGGTCGAGAGCGACAAGGCCTCGATGGAAATCCCGTCGTCGCATGCGGGTGTCGTCAAGGAGATCAAGGTCAAGGTCGGCGACAAGGTCGCGAAGGGCAGCTTGGTTGCCGTTGTGCAGGCGGCCGCCGGCGCCGCGCCGGCTCCTGCCGCTGCGGCACCAGCACCTGCTGCGGCTTCGGCCCCGGCCCCGGCTGCTGCACCTTTTTCGGCCACGGAAAAGGCCGTACCGACGGCGGCGCTGCCGGCACACGAACCCACCGTTTCGAAGGGCGTGTTGCCGCACGCCTCGCCGACGATCCGCAAGCTCGCGCGCGAGCTCGGTGTGCCGCTCGAAGAAGTGAAGGGCAGCGGGCCCAAGAGCCGCATCACGCAGGAAGATGTGCAAGGCTTCGTCAAGGGTGTGATGGCCGGCAACGTGCAGACCCAGGCGCAGGCGGCCAAGGCGCCGGCAGGGGCGGCGGCGGGCGGTGGCGGCCTCGCGGGGCTGCTGCCGTGGCCGAAGGTCGACTTCGCGAAGTTCGGCCCGGTCGAGCGCAAGGACTTGTCGCGTATCAAGAAGATCAGCGGCGCGAACCTGCACCGCAACTGGGTGATGATTCCGCACGTCACCAACAACGACGAAGTCGACATCACCGAGCTCGAAGCCTTCCGCGTTTCGACCAACAAGGAAAACGAGAAGTCGGGCGTGAAGGTCACGATGCTTGCGTTCGTGATCAAGGCGGTGGTTTCGGCGCTGAAGAAGTTCCCCGATTTCAACGCCAGCCTCGACGGCGACACGCTCGTCTACAAGCAGTACTTCCACATCGGCTTCGCGGCCGACACCCCGAACGGGCTGGTCGTGCCGGTGCTGAAAGACGCCGACAAGAAGGGTGTGATCCAGATCAGCACCGAGATGGGCGAGCTGGCGAAGAAGGCGCGCGACGGCAAGATGGGCCCGGCCGACATGAGCGGCGGCTGTTTCTCGATCAGCTCGCTGGGAGGCATCGGCGGCACACATTTCACGCCGATCATCAACGCGCCGGAAGTGGCCATCCTCGGTTTGTCGAAGAGTGCGATGAAACCGGTGTGGGACGGCAAGGCCTTCGTGCCGCGCCTGACTTTGCCCTTGTCGCTGTCGTACGACCACCGTGTGATCGATGGCGCTTCGGCGGCGCGTTTCAATGCCTACCTTGGGCAGATCCTCGGCGACTTCCGCCGCGTGTTGCTCTGAACGGCCGCCGCGAATGACGACCGTGGTGGTGGTCCGCAAGGGCGGCACCGTGGCCATTGCTGCAGATACGCTGGTCACCTTCGGTGACACGCGGCTGGCGCATGGTTACGAGGCCAATGAAAAATTGTTCAGGGTGGGCGATTCCTGGATCGGCATGGCAGGCACGACCGCGCACTTCCCGGTGCTGCGGCGCGCTCTGGCCGCGCTGCCGCCCGACGAGCTGAAACTGCATTCGCGCGACCAGGTCTTCGACACCTTCCTGAAGCTGCACCCGAAGCTGAAGGAGAACTTCTTCCTCAACACCAAGGAAGAAGATTCCGACCCCTACGAAAGCTCGCAGTTCACCGCCGTGATCGCCAACCACGCGGGCATCTTCGGCGTGTACTCGTACCGCGAGGTGTTCGAATTCGATCGCTTCTGGGGCATAGGCACCGGCCGCGCGTTTGCACTCGGTGCGATGTACGCTGGCTTCGACAAGGCGAAAACGGCGCGCGAACTGGCCGAGCTCGGCGCTCGCGCCGGCTGTGAATTCGACAAGAACTCGAGTGGGCCGGTGCATGCCCACACCATCAAACTCAAAGCCACATCAACGAAAGGCTGAAGACATGAAGCCCCCACGCTCACTTCGTTCACTTCCCCCCGAGGGGGCGCAGGCCTCCAAGGGCCACGAAGGGGCCCCTTCGTGGCCCACGGCGGCCCGGCAGGAGACCTGATATGGCCCTCATCGATATCAAGGTGCCGGACATCGGCGATTTCAAGGACGTGGCGGTGATCGAACTGCTGGTCAAGCCCGGCGACACGGTCAAGGCCGAGCAGAGCCTGCTGACGGTCGAGAGCGACAAGGCGTCGATGGAGATTCCTTCTTCGCACGCGGGCGTCGTGAAGAGTGTGGCCGTCAAGGTGGGGGACGTTGTCAACGAAGGTTCGGTGATCCTGTCGCTCGAAGCCGAAGGTGCTGCGGCGCCGGCAGTGACCGCTGCCGCGCCGAGTGCCCCTGCAGCAACCGCCGCGCCAGCCAAGGCAGCGGCACCCGCCGCCGCTGCGCCCGCGGCGTCAAGCTACGCCGGCGGTGCCGACATCGAATGCGACCTGGTCGTGCTCGGCGCCGGCCCGGGCGGATATTCGGCTGCCTTCCGCGCTGCCGACCTCGGCATGAAGGTCGTGCTGATCGAACGCTTCGCCACGCTCGGCGGCGTGTGCCTGAACGTCGGCTGCATCCCGTCGAAAGCGCTGCTGCACGTTGCGGCCGTGATGGACGAGGTCAAACACTTCGATGCGATGGGCGTGACCTTCGCACCGCCGACGCTCGACCTCGCCAAGCTGCGCACCCACAAGGAAAAGGTGATCGGAAAACTCACCGGCGGTCTGGCCGCGATGGCGAAGATGCGCAAGGTCACGGTGGTGCAGGGCACGGGCGAATTCCTCGACCCGCATCACCTCACTGTGGCGCTCGCCAAGGGCGGCACGCAGACCGTGAAGTTCAGGCAGGCCATCATTGCGGCTGGTTCCGAAGCGGTGAAGCTGCCCTTCTTGCCCAAGGACGACCCGCGCATCGTCACCTCGACCGGTGCGCTGGAATTGCGTCAGACCCCGAAGCGCATGCTGATCATCGGCGGCGGCATCATCGGCCTCGAGATGGGCACGGTCTACTCCACGCTCGGCGCGCGGCTCGACGTGGTCGAGATGCTCGACAGCCTGATGCAGGGCGCCGACCGCGATCTGGTGAAGGTGTGGCAGAAGATGAATGCGCCGCGCTTCGACAACATCATGCTCAAGACCAAGACCGTCGGCGCCGAGGCCACGAAAGACGGCATCCTGGTCAAGTTCGAATCGGCCGACGGAACGGCAGTCAAGCTGAAAGAGCAGCTCTACGACCTGGTGCTGCAGGCGGTCGGCCGTGTGCCGAACGGCAAGCGCATCGGCGCTGACAAGGCCGGCGTGATCGTCGGTGAGCGTGGCTTCATTCCGGTCGACATCCAGATGCGCACCAACGTGCCGCACATCTTCGCGATCGGCGACATCGTCGGCCAGCCGATGCTGGCGCACAAGGCGGTGCACGAAGCGCACGTGGCGGCCGAAGTCGCCTCTGGCGACACCAAGGCCGCTTTCGACGCGCGCGTGATCCCGAGCGTGGCCTACACCGATCCTGAAGTGGCGTGGGTCGGCGTGACCGAAGACGAAGCCAAGGCCAAGGGCATGAAGATCAGGAAGGGGCTGTTCCCGTGGAACGCCTCAGGCCGTGCCATCGCCAACGGCCGAGACGAAGGCTTCACGAAGCTGATCTTCGACGAGGCCACGCACGCCATCGTCGGCGGTGGCATCGTCGGCACGCACGCGGGCGACATGATCGGCGAGGTGGCACTGGCGATCGAGATGGGCGCCGACGCGGTCGACATCGGCAAAACGATTCACCCGCACCCGACGCTGGGTGAAAGCATCGGCTTGGCGGCCGAGGCGTTCGAAGGCGCCTGCACCGACTTGCCGCCGGTGAAGAAGTGATATTTCATCGCTGACGCGACGAAATATCTGCGCCAGTTCGACCGGCCCTGCGGCCGGTCAACTGGCGCGGGGCTTCGGTGCGCTCCGATCAGGGTTTGCGGGCGGGGGGCGCCGCCACCGGCGCAATCTCCGCGAGGCGCTGAGCGCGCGCGTCGAGTTCGCCGCGATCGGTCGCAACCACCTCGGCCATCACCACCGGGCAGCGTGACGGGGCGTCTTCGCCCTGGGCCCAGCCAGCGGCTTCATTGGCCGACGTGAGCTTGCGGCTCACGCCGAGTTGCGTGCCGAGCTGGTTCATGGCCGCGTGAGTGCGCGCGTAGGCGAGCCCCAGGTCGTACTCGGCATTCGCGTACGCGCGGCGTGCGGTGTAGAGCTCGTTCTCCGAGTTGAGCAGGTCGAGCAGGCTGCGCTGGCCGATGTCGAACTGCTGGCGGTATGCGTCGCGTGCTTTCTGAATCGCCAGCGTGTTGCGATCGAGGTAGTTGAGCTGCTCGGTCAGTTTCTTGGTGTCGTTGTAGGCGATCGCCGCGGTCTGGCGCGTGTCGCGACAGGTCTTGTCGCGCAGGTCGGTGGCCTGGCTCACGATGTTGGCCTGTTGGCGAATGCGCGCCTGGTCGGCGCCGCCGTTGTAGAGGTTCCAGGCGAGCACGATCTCGGCGGTGGTGTTGCGCGACTGGTCTTGCAGACCGTCGACGTTGCGGCCGGCGTCGGCGCGCACTCGGGCCTCGACGCGCGGCTGGTAGGCCGAACGCCGACCATCGACCACCGAGCGAGCACCGCGCATGCTCTCGATGCTCGCGCTGATGGCCGCGCTCTGGGTCACCGCAGTGTTCATGGCTTCGGTGGCCGTGGCCGGCAAGCCTGCGCGCAGCAAGTTGATACCACCGAGTTCTTTTGCTGGCGCGGTGCCCACGAGGCGCTGGTACCGCGCGTTCACGTCGTGCAGATTGGCGATTTCGGTGGTCAGGTTCGATTCGGCCAGCGCCACCCGCGCGCCCGCCTGTTCGAGATCGACACCGCGGCCCACGCCGGCCTTGAAGCGCGACTGGATCTGCAGGAAGGCATAGCGGTGCTGCACGTAGTTGTCTTCGGCCAGTGTCACCATGCGGCGATAACGCTGCACGTCGTAGTGCGCTTTGGCAGCTTCGATGGCGGTCTGCTCGGTCACGTCGACGAGTTCGAAGTAACGCGCGAGCTGCTCGTGGCCGGCGCGGGCCACGTCGTTCTTTGTGCCCATGCCGTCCCACAGCAACTGGGTGAGGCTCACACCGCCCTGGCGGCGGCTCAGCGACCGAGAGACACCGCCGACGCGGTCACGTTCCTGCCCGACGCTGGCATTCAGGTCGACACGCGGGAGATAAGCGCCGCGTGCGGCATCGGCGGCATCGACTGAAGCACGGTAGGCGTTGAAGCGTGCCGAGACTTCGGGGTTGGTGTTGACGGCTTGTTCGACCGCAAACTTCAGCGGGTCGGCAGGCTGGGCCACGGCGGCGCCGGCGGCCATCAACAGCGCGAGTGCGCTGCGTGCGAATTGTCTTGATTGCATGAGGTTCCTGGGCATCCAGCGATGCGTGTTTCGAGTCGGTTCACGGGGCTGCGACACGAACGCAACTGCCCGTGGCTTTCGACGCGGAGTCTAGTGTGGCGCACGGTTTGCACTCACCCCCCGCCCCGAGGGACCACGAGGGACTATTTCACGCCATCCGCAACGGCGGTACCGCTTTGGCAACAGGCCTTTCGCCCGTGAGCGGAAGGCTGTGTTTCAATTTGTGAGCAAGTTCACGGTCGGGCCGCGGCACCCCGCCTCAGCCCGCGCGGGCACTCAAGTAATCGGATGCGCCGACGAAGACGATGCGTTGGCCCGCCACTTCGTTTGCCTGTGACCCTCACGCTACCCGTCGCCTGTTCGTTCGTGCGTGATGCTCCCGGCCGGGGCCACGCGGCGTTCTTGCGCGCGCGAGCCTGGAGCCTGCGCATCGCATGCTTGCTGCTGATGTGCGCGGCGCTCGCGCCACGCGCGTGGGACGCCAACACGATGCAGCGCGCTGCCGGGGCCCAGGGGCCGCTCGCGACGAGCGGCGTGCGTGCGTTGCAAGCGCTGCTGGCTGCAGCCGCCGACCAGGACGACGCACACCGGCTGGCAACCTTCAACGACTTCTTCAACCGACGCATCGTGTTCACCGCCGACACCGAGGTCTGGGGCCAGAACGACTACTGGGCCAGCCCGATCGAAACCCTGGGCATGGGCCGCGGAGACTGCGAAGACTACGTGATCGCGAAGTATTTCAGCCTGATGGCGGCGGGCGTGCCCGCGGCAAAACTCCGGCTCGTGTACGTGCGCGCGACCATCGGTGGCCCGGGCGGGGCGGTACAGGCCCACATGGTGCTCGCCTACTATTCGGTGCCCGGGGCGGAGCCCTTGATTCTTGACAATCTGATCGGCGAGATTCGCCCCGCGTCGCGCCGGCCTGACCTGGAGCCGGTGTTCAGCTTCAACAGCGACGGCCTGTGGCAGGGTGTGGGTGCGCAGCGCGCGGGCGATCCGGTGGCCAGGTTGTCGCGCTGGCGCGAGGTGCTTGCAAAGGCGCGTGCCGAAGGGTTCCAATGAAGAACACAGAGAGGCACCCATGTCGCTGATTCGTCAAATCTGGTTGTTGCTGCTGGCCACGCTGCTGCTGGCCCTTGCCGCCAGCGTGAGCGTCAACGTTTCATCGGCGCGCGACACGCTGCAGACCCAGCTGCGCCTGAAGAACAACGACAACGCCACCGCGCTGGCGCTGGTGCTGTCGCAGCAGAAAGGCCAGCTCGACCTGATGGAACTGGCGCTCGCAGCGCAGTTCGACACCGGCTTCTACCGCCGCATTCGGTTCACTGGCGCTGACGGCAAGCCACTGCTGCTGCGCGAAGCCCGCGCCACGCCGATGCAGGCGCCTGCGTGGTTTGCCGTGCTCGCCCCGATCGATTCGGAACCCGGTGTGGCGCAGGTGTCGGATGGCTGGCGTGCGCTCGGCTCGCTCGAAGTGGTAAGCCAGTCGTCGTATGCCGTCGACGAGCTCTGGCGCAGCAGCCTCGGCTCGGCCGGCGCGCTCGCGGTGGTGGGTGTGCTTGCCGGGCTGCTCGCATCGTTGGCGGTCGGGCGCATCCGCCGGCCGCTCGATGACACGGTGGCCCAGGCCACCTCGCTGGAACGTGGCGAGTACCTGACCGTGGCCGAGCCCCATGTGCCCGAACTCAAGAGGCTCACCCGGGCGATGAATTCGATGGTTGCACGGCTGCGCGTCGTGTTCGAAGGGCAGGCTTCGCAGGTGGAAAGCCTGCGCCGGCAGGCCAGTTGCGATGGGCTCACGGGTTTGTCGAACCGCATGCATTTCATGGCGCAGTTGCGAGCCGCCCTGCAGCGCGAAGACGGCCACGCCGCCGGCGGGCTGGTGCTGCTGCGGGTGTTGAAACTCGCGGAGGTCAACCGCACGCTCGGGCGCGAAAGCACCGATGCCCTCATCAACGCGATCGCGCAGACCTTGCAGACCTACACGCGGCGTGTCGACGGTTCTTTCGTGGGCCGGCTCAATGGCTCCGACTTTGCACTCGGGCTGCCCGCAGGCGGTGTGGCGCGTGAAACCGCCCAGGCGCTGATTGAATTGCTGCGTGCTGCGTTGCCGGCATTGGCCGCTCACGTGGCGGTGGCGGCCGGTGCGGTCGAGATGCGCCACGGCGCCGAGCTCGGCGAAGTGATGGGCAGTGCCGATCTCGCATTGGCCCGCGCCGAAAGCAACGGCGCCTTCGCGGTCGAGTCGGCCGGTGAGAGCGCCAACGCCTGGGCCGGCCTGGGCGAGCGGCGCTGGCGCGAGCGTGTCAGCGAGGCGCTGGCTGGCGGCCGCGTTCAATTGGGTGCCTACCCGGTCGTGAACGCGAACCAGGGCCTGATCCACTGGGAGTGCCCGCTGCGATTGCAGCTCGACCCGCAAGGGCCGTTCGAAGTGGCGGCGCACTGGCTGCCGCTGGCGGTGCGCAGCCGCCTCACCTGCGCCGTGGACGAACACGCGCTGATGCTCGCGCTGCGCGCGATCGTGAGCGATGGCCAGCCGCGCTGCGTGAACCTCTCACCGGCCTCGCTCGGTGACAGTGGGTTCGCTTCGCGCCTGCGGGCCCAGTTGCTGGCCATGCCAGGTGCGGCGCGCAGCGTCTGGCTGGAAGTGAGCGAAGAAGCCGCGGTTGACCACTTCGAACTGGTGCGTGAACTCGGCCGCCAACTGCGGCCGACCGGTGCACGCGTGGGCCTGGAACACGCCGGCGAGCGCATCAGCCGCATCGAGCGTCTGTTCGAGGCCGGGCTCGACTACGTGAAACTCGACGCCGCAGTGGCCCACGGCGTGGCGCTCGACGCGGGCCGCGCCGGTTTTGTCAAAGGCCTGGTGACGATGCTGCACAGCCTCTCGGTCGAGGTCTACGCCGAAGGTGTGGGCGATGCTGCCGATGCCCAGGCCTTGTGGGCCTGCGGGGTTGATGGGCTGACGGGGCCTTGGGTCACGACATCGCTGTACAGGCCGGCCGCCTGAGGCTGCGCCTGCAGCGGCTTCAGGGCCTGTGCGGGCCCGGGTGCCGATCAGGTGCCGTCGGTCACCAGCTTGCCGCGCTTCAGCAGGTCGTTGAGTACTTGGTTGTCGGTGGTGAAACCGCCGATCAGGTTGACCCCGTTCAGGGTGATGACCTGATCGACCACGGTGCTCTGGTAGCCGCTCGAGAAACCACCCGTCGAGCTGATCTCGACGACGGTGTTGCCACCGACCAGCGAGAAGTGCAGGTAGTTGCCCAGGTTGCCCGTGTCGGCCGTGACCGTGATCGCGTTGTTGCTGCCGATCGAGCCGGGCAGGCTCACCGCGTTGGCCGCGTGCGTCTCGCCCACCAGCAGGTCGCGCAGGTCGAGCACATCGCCGGAGTAGCTGGCGTTGTCGAAGTCGGTGATGACATCGCGTGCCGGTGCACCGGCCGTGCCCTTGTCGGCCAGCTGCCAGCGGAACACATCGTGGCCCAGGCCGCCGGTGAGCGCGTCGTTGCCGGCGCCACCGATCAGGATGTCGTCGCCTGCGCCGCCCGAGAGCGTGTCGTTGCCCGCGCCACCGATGAGCTTGTCGCTGCCGGCCGAGCCGGTGATGCTGTCGTTGCCAGCGCCGCCGTCGATCGTCGAGCCGGTCTGGATCAGGTAGGTGCCGGTCGTGCTGCCCGGAATGATGTGCTGCGTTTCCGTGAGCGTCGGCGCGCTGGCGTCGGCGAACAGCGGCATCGAATCGCTGGAGAGCAGCTTGTAGCTGGTATCGGCCGAGCCGCTGAGCTTGAACTCGACGCGCAGCTGCGCGTTGCCGCCCTGTTCCCAGTAGAGCAGCTCGAGCGCCGTCATGCCGCCGACCACCGGCACGCCGGTGTAGACGCGGGTCGTAGGCGATTGGATGTCGTCGAGGATCGCCACCGTCTGGCCGCCCAGGTTCAGGCGGAAGCCATCGTCCGCAGTGATGCGGATGTCGTACACGCCGCCATCGAGGTAGGCCTGGCCCGCCAGGCGTATGGCCGCATCGGTGGTGGTGCCCAGGCCGCTGGTCGGGCCCGAGCCGCGGTTGTCGTTGTCGGCCGTGCCGGTCGAGATGCTCAGCGTGCCGGCATCGCCGCCCGCGGCTCGGTTGAGGAACTTGTAGAGCTGGCTGTTGTTGTTCGTGAGCCCGGCGGTCGAGCCGCCGGCCGCCACGTTGATGTTCGTGCCCAGCGACGCGCTCACTTCGGGCGAGGCACCATAGTCGACATTTCGGGCCAGGAAGTGGGCGTCGGCGGCGTTGCTCGCGGAAGCGGTCGACGTGCCGAGGATGTTGCCGCCGCCTGCCGTGATGTTGCGGGTGTCGATGATCGTGTTGAAGTCGCTGACGTGGTCGAGGTTGCCCACCAGGCCGTCGTCGCCGTGCCGGCGGTAGGTGCTGATGTTGCTGTTGGTCGGATTCGAGTCGTTGTAGCCGTAGTAATCGCCGGCCAGACCGAGCGTGTTTGTCAGCGTGGTGGTGGTGGGTGTTGGGGCTACCAACGTGTCGGCTTGGCCGGCCACCACAACGTTGATCGTGGCGTTCGCGGTTCCGCCCTGTCCGTCGGACACCTTGTAGGTGAACACGTCGGACACGCCCGTGCCGGTGGCGATGGCGTCGGCGCGGTTGGCTACATAGGTGTAGCTGCCGTCGGCGCGCAGCAGCAGGTCGCCATAGGCACCTGCAAACAAGGTGCCACCGGCCGTGACGGCAGTAGAAGGCGTGCCGTTACCGACCACGGCCTGAACCACAGTGAGCGTGCCGCTGTCGGCGTCGGTGTCGCGGCCCGCCGCGTTGCCGCCCGACAGGATCACGCCGTTGGCCGCGGTCTGGGTCAGCGTGGCACCAGCGATGACGGCGCCGGTGTCGTTGCCGGCGACGGGGTTCTCGTTGGTGCCCAGGATGTTCACTCGCACCGTGGTCGTCGTGCCGTCGGCCGAGGCGACGTTGAAGGTGTCGGTGTAGGTCGTGCCCGCGACGAACTCGTTGTGCGCGGTGCTGGTGATGTACATCCAGGCGCCAGCGGCGTTCACGGTGAAGGTCCCATAGGCGCCCACGGTACCGCCCTGCGTCACGAAGGTGGCGGGGCTGTCGACGTCGCTGATGGTCAGCATGCCGTTGGTCGAGAGCACCGCATTGGTCTCGGTGAGGTTGACTGTGGACGAACTCAGCACGGCGGCGTCGTTGGTGCCGAGGATGTTGACAGTGACAGTACTTGTCGTGCCGTCGGCCGAGGCGACGGTAAAGGTCTCGCTGTAGGTGGTGCCTGCGGCGAACTCGTTGTGGGCCGAGCTGGCGGTGTAGGTCCACGCGCCTGCGGCGTTGATGATGAACGTGCCGTAGGTGCCGACCGTACCCGCCTGAGCCACGAAGGTGGCGGGGCTGTCCACATCAGTGACGGTCAGCGTGCCACCAGCCGTGAGGACAGCGTTCGTCTCGGTCAGATTGACCGTGGCGGTGCTGAGCACCGCGGCGTCGTTCGTGCCGAGAATGTTGACCGTGACAGTGCTTGTCGTGCCGTCAGCCGAAGCCACAGTGAAGGTCTCGCTATAGGTTGTGCCAGCCACGAACTCGTTGTGAGCAGAACTCGCGGTGTAGGTCCAGACGCCAGCCGCGTTGATCGCGAAGGTGCCGTAGGTGCCGACCGTGCTTGCCTGAGCCACGAAGGTGGCCGGGCTGTCGACGTCGGTGACGGTGAGCGTTCCACCGGCAGTGAGGACAGCGTTCGTCTCGGTGAGGTTGACGGTGGCCGAACTCAGCACGGCGTCGTCGTTCGTGCCGAGGATGTTGACGGTGACGGACGAAGTCGTGCCGTCGGCCGAAGCAACGGAGAAGGTCTCGCTGTAGGTTGTGCCAGCAGCAAACTCGTTGTGAGCAGAACTGGCGGTGTAAGTCCAGACACCAGCCGCGTTGATCGCGAAGGTGCCGTAGGTGCCTACCGTACCAGGCTGAGCCACGAAGGTGGCGGGGCTGTCGCTGTCGGTGACGGTGAGCGTTCCGCCGGCAGTCAGAATGGCGTTCGTCTCGGTGAGGTTGAGGGTGGCTGAACTCAGAACGGCGGCGTCGTTGGTGCCGAGGATGTTGACAGTGACAGTACTTGTCGTGCCGTCGGCCGAGGCGACGGTAAAGGTCTCGCTGTAGGTGGTGCCTGCGGCGAACTCGTTGTGGGCCGAGCTGGCGGTGTAGGTCCACGCGCCTGCGGCGTTGATGATGAACGTGCCGTAGGTGCCGACCGTACCCGCCTGAGCCACGAAGGTGGCGGGGCTGTCCACATCAGTGACGGTCAGCGTGCCACCAGCCGTGAGGACAGCGTTCGTCTCGGTCAGATTGACGCTAGCCGAACTCAGCACGGCGGCGTCGTTGGTGCCCAGGATGTTGACGGTGACCGTAGAAGTCGTGCCGTCGGCCGAAGCGACGGTGAACGTCTCGCTGTAGGTTGAGCCCGCAAAGAACTCGTTGTGAGCTGAACTCGCGGTGTAGGTCCAGACGCCAGCCGCGTTGATCGCAAAAGTGCCGTAGGTGCCGACCGTGCTTGCCTGAGCCACGAAGGAGGCAGGGCTGTCCACATCGGTGGCGGTGAGCGTTCCGCCGGCAGTCAGAACGGCGTTCGTCTCAGTGAGGTTGACGCT
>JBDTTU010000021.1:0-52554 GCA_039930465.1 Burkholderiales bacterium | reverse complement strand
TCACAGTCGACCACCAGCGCAGGATCGGCAACTTCTGCCGCCCACGCTCCTAGCCAGACGACCAAATCCATCGGTTTTCTTAAGTTCCACACAGCACGAAACACTGCACCAGGAGCGGATTGTGCCGGCACGCAGGGCCGACAATGCGGGCCTTCCGATCACGACCCGCAGCGCCCATGTTGACCCCGCCACTTCCTGAAGCCCCTTCTTCGCTGCGCGAGCTGGCGCAGCTCAGTGCCGCGCAGTGGTCGGCCGTGCTGCTGGCCGAACCGGCACGCGCCGCCGGCTGGATGGCTGTGGCGGCCCGCCTCGGGCATGCCGAAGCGCAGACCGTGTGGGGCCAGTGGCTGCTCGACGGCCATGGCACGGCGCGCAACCCGGTGGCGGCGTTGAGCTGGTTCGAATCGGCAGCGCGGCAGGGCCACGCGATGGGCATGAACATGGCCGGGCGTTGCCACGAAAACGGCTGGGGCACGCCGGTCGATCTGGCGGCGGCGCTCGCCTGGTACCGGCAGGCCGCCGAGCACCGGCTCGATGCCGGCATGTACAACCTGGCGAACCAGTTCGCCGCGGGCAGGAGCGTGCCGCAAGACCACGCGCAGGCGTTGGCCTGGTACCGGCAGGCGGCCGAGCAAGGCCACGCGAAGTCGATGACCAAGATCGGCCGCTACTACGAAGACGGGGTGGTGGTCGAGAAGGACACCGAGGCCGCTTTCGTCTGCTACGAAAAAGCCGCGCAAGGTGGCGACTTCCGCGGCCAGTTCTGCCTGGCCGGCATGCTGGCCGCGCAAGGCCAAACCGAGCCGGCGCTGGCCTGGTTGCGCAAGGTGCCGCTGACCGCGACCAAGGGCTTCCGCGAAGAGGCGGGGCGTGCGCTGCTGCAGTCGCCGCACGAAGAATTCAGGCGCATCGGCGAACAGATGTTGAATGCTGCGGCCGCGGCCTGAACCAGCGAGCAAGGTGCACGGCCTGGCCCCCCGGAGAATCAAGGCATGCCCCACGCCGTTTCCCTGCTGCGCAACGCGCGCCTGGCGCGCAGCAGCAAACCCTTCCTGGCCCGCGGCGGGTTCAGGCAGGAGCGTTGCAGCGGTTGCCGTCTGCTGCCCAGCCACTGCCTGTGCGCGCTGCGCCCTGCAGTGCCCACGCGCGCGGGCGTGTGCCTGCTGATGGCCGACATCGAGCCGCTCAAGCCCAGCAATACGGGCTGGTTGGTGGCCGACGTGGTGGCCGACACGTTCGCATTCGGCTGGGCGCGCACTGCCACCGACCCGGCGCTGCTCGCGCTGCTGAGCGACCCGCAGTGGCAGCCCTACGTGGTGTTCCCGGGCGAGTACGCCGCGCCCGGGCGGGTGGTGCACACCGTTCAGGCACCGTGCAGCGCGGGTGTGGAAACGGCCAGGCGCCCGCTGTTCATCCTGCTCGACGGCACCTGGGCCGAAGCCCGCAAGATGTTCAGCCGAAGCCCCTGCCTCGACCACCTGCCGGTGCTCAGCCTGCAACCCGGCCAGATCTCGCAATACAAGCTGCGTCGCTCGCGCCGCGACGACCACTTCTGCACCAGCGAAGTGGCCGCGTTGTGCCTGAACCTGGCGGGCGAACACCAGGCCGAGAAGACGCTGGAGGCCTACCTCGACGTGTTCACCCACCACTACCTGCAAGCCAGAAACCAGCTGCCCGTGGCTTGGGACGGCGCGGCGCACCAGCGGTGGCGCGAGATCAGCCGCCCTGCTGCAGCAGCGCCTTGGCCGCTTCGATCCGAAGCGCCAGCGCCACGGTCTCATCGTTCATGACCCGAAGCAGAAAGCGCTTCGGGTCTTCACTTGCCGCCGTCGCCACCGGCAGTGGCTGCGCAAGGGGAGCATCGATGTTCGGCGTGACCGGGCCGAGCCGCTTCAACGCTTCGTCGAACGCGGCCGGATTGATCGTGTGCAGGGCGGCCAGCAACGTGGCCTGACCTTCTTCGTTGGGCGCAATGTCGAGCCAGGGTGTGTCGGCAAAGATCGGTGCCAGGTCGGCCGCCACGAACGCGGACCAGTTCCCGGTCTGTTCCTGCAGCGCCGGCACCAGCCGGGCCTGGCGCTCCGGGTGCAGCGCCGACGCGTCTGCAGCGGGCATCAGGCGGATGCGCCTCGAGTCGATGTCGGGCAGAAACCGCGCGCGCAATGATTCGAGAAACGTTTGTGCCTGCGACGCCTCGATCGGCTCGGCGAGCGAGAACCAGAGCTGAAGGCCATCGACACCGGAGACGGCGATGCCGGGCGAGGGCAGTTCCAGTTCGGTCTGAACGCCGCGCCACACTCTGGAGAGAAGCTCCCAGCTCGCCGGCCGTGCGAGCTCCATCACCATCGCACGCACCGTTGCGCCCTGAGGGTCGATCGGCGCCGGTGACTGCGCGTCAATCTCAAGATGTGCCTGTGATCGAGGCAGGTACAGGCGATGCAGCTCTGATTGCAGTCGGTTCATGGCGGCGCACGCAGGCTGCGGTTGGGGTGGCGCGACTCTACCCTCGGGTTCACTGGCACGGCTCGTCAGCTTGCCGACGTCGACGTCGACGCTGACGCCGCCTGCGGCAGCGCGCGCCCGGTTTCGAGGAAGGTCTTGAGATTCGACAGAACCTTCGGCCAGCCACCGGAGATGCCAGCGAGCATGTCGGGGTCGCCCTCGAGCTCGTCGTGCGTGACCGTCAAACGAACCAGCGCGTCGCCATAAGGTTCGATGTCGAAGGTGACGCGCGAGTGTTTGCTGGTGTCCGCCGCGTCGTTCGGTCGGGCCCAGGTGAACACCAGGCGGCGCGGCGGCGTGGCTTCGATGACCTTGCCGACGATGTCGACCGTGCCTGTGCCGTCGGCGCGTGTGTGCTCCCATCGGGAACCGGGTTTCCAGTCGGACACGTTCATGCGTGCACAACCGGCCACCGGGTCGAGCCACCACTCGCGCATCAGGTCGGCCTCGGTCACCGCGCGCCACGCCTTCTCTGGCGTCGTGGCGATGTAGGTCACGTAAACATAATCAGGCTTTTTCATCGGGTTCACTTTCCAGTTGTTTCTTGAGCTTGCGCAACACGCCGAGGCGCTTGAGTTCGAACTTTTCGATCCAGCGGGTGTAGATCTCGTGCAGCGGCACGGGGTTCAGGTAGTGGAGCTTTTCCCGGCCCTGCCAGACGACAGCGACGAGGTTGGCTTCTTCGAGCAACTGCAAGTGCTGCGTCACGGCCTGGCGTGTCATGGCCATGTGCTCGCAGAGTGCGCCCAGCGTCTGGCCGTTGTCGCCGTGCAGCTGGTCGAGCAGGCGCCTGCGGGTCGGGTCGGCCAGCGCCTTGAAGACTTTGTCGACGTCCAACGGTGCTGCTTCAGTTCCAGTTGTCGATCTTGATGTCGTGCGGGTTGGGCAGGCCATTGCCCGTCTCCAGCAGTGACTTCAAGCTCATCAGGAAGAGCGCCCACTTGGTGCTGCAGTGGTGCATGAATTCCACCGGCTCTTTCCAGCCCATGACTTCTCTTTCGGGGTTGCTCGAAGCGACGGTGTGCCGCTTTCCAAAAAGCATGGGAAAAGTATATGCAAGTAAATGCCTGCATGTCAAGCGACGCGCATCTCGCCGCGCGGTGGCGTCAGAACCCGGCGCGGTCTTCGACGACCGCGATCACCTCAAAGATTGATTTTTTGGCCACCCACTCGGAACGTGAGCCGACATCAGGCACTGCCGCACCACCAGCAGCCCTAGTGCTTTGGCGGCCAGGGAAGATCGACGACCTGGCGCAGCCGTCGCAGGAAGGCAGGATCGATGTTCTGCCGCGCGTTGGAGGCAAGCACGACGAGCCCCGTGAAGCTCTCCATCTTCTGGAGCAAATAGCCGACCTCGACGTTGGCATAACGATCATGGCTGTCCTTGACATCGCTGCGCTTGCCGAACAATGCGTCGGCCTCGTCGAAGAACAGCACCGCGCCACTCGCCGTGGCCAACGCGAACAGGCGATCCAGGTTCTTTTCGGTCTCGCCGACATAGCGGCTCAGCACTTGGCGGAGGTCGACGCGCATGAGATCGCGCCCAATCGCACGGGCCAGGACTTCGGCGGCGAGTGTCTTGCCGGTGCCGGAAGGCCCGGTCAACAGCACCGCGCCTGTGCGCTGCGCGGCGGCGACCTGCAATTGCCCAAGGTGTTCCACCGGCAAGGCGAGATCCTCAAGGTGCGCGTGCGACGCGATCCTGCTGACGCTGAACATGGGCATCTCCTTGGTATGGAGATTCGATTCTCGCGCCAGTCGGGCGAAGGGGCACGGAGTTTTGGCCAGCCTTGATGGGTCGGGACACAGCCTCGTATTGAGCCGTGCACAGGTAAACTGCACAGAATTCTGTCATCTCAAAAGGAGTGGGCCATGGGCTTCTCAGCCAGTGACGTCGTGCCGTTCACACAAGCACGAGCCAATCTATCTGAGCTGGCCGAACAGGCCAAGGCGGGTGCCGAGAAGATCATTACGAAGAACGGCGAGAGCTACGTCGCCTTGATCGACGCGGACCGGCTGGA
The DNA here is from genome assembly GCA_039930465.1 of Burkholderiales bacterium. Classification (GTDB taxonomy): domain Bacteria; phylum Pseudomonadota; class Gammaproteobacteria; order Burkholderiales; family Burkholderiaceae_C; genus LMDS01. The sequence continues at coordinate 48,031 of JBDTTU010000021.1, read as the reverse complement.
TTACTACCACCGTCTCGAGCGCGAGCGCATTCATCTGCTTTTGATTGACGACGCCAAGCGCGGCCTGGCCGACATCACGGCCGGACGAACGTACGCGGCGGACGCCGCCATCGCCCGGCTTCAACAACGCCGGTCCGGGAAGACGAAGACGGGCGCAAGCCGCCAAGCCGCCACCGGGAAAGCGGCGAAGAAGCGTGGCTGAGAAGGTCTACCGGGTCGAACTGACCGCGAGCTTCCTGCAGCGCCTGGTCGCCATCGAGGCGTTCTTGACCGAAGCAGAAGCAGCCTTTGCCTTCGACGACCTGTTGGCCGAGCTTCGTGTCGCGGTCATCCCCAACCTGGCCCGGTTCCCCCGTATCGGCCGGCGCTACCTGGACAACCCGCCGCAATCGGCCGAGGCCCTGGCCCAGCTTGCCACGCTGCCGCCCGGCGCTGCCGGTGCGCTGCGGGAGTATTTGCATGGTGAATACCTGATCTTGTACACGGCGATGGATGCCGAGGCCGCGGTCTTTCTGCTGTCCATCCACCACCACCGCCAGCTTTCATTTGACTTCGCCCGGCTATGGCCGAGCGACAACACAAGAACCACAAAATGACGATCTCTCTCGAGAGTTCTCCTCAAAGACAGCGCCTACCGTAGCGCTGTTCACGCTAACCCGCGGAGCCACCACCATGTCCCTCATCTACTACCTCACCCACGTCCACATCGACTTCGGCGCCCGCTCGCTGCTCGCCACCGAATGCGAGCGTGTCGGCATCAAGAAGCCACTGATCGTCACCGACGCCGGCGTGCGCGCCGCCGGCGTGTTGCAGATGGTGCTCGATGCCTTGCCCGATTCGCTGCAAGGCCCGCGCGGTTTCATTGTTTTCGACCGCACGCCGTCGAACCCCACCGAGGCCGCGGTGCGCGAAGCCGCGGCGATGTTCAAGGAACACGGCTGCGACGGACTCATCGCCGTGGGTGGCGGCTCGTCGCTCGACTGCGCCAAGGGCGTGGCCATCGCGGCCACGCACCCCGGCCCGCTGGTCACCTACGCGACCATCGAAGGGGGCAGCGGCAAGATCACCGACGCGGTGGCGCCGCTGATCGCGGTGCCCACCACCTCGGGCACCGGCAGCGAAGTGGCGCGCGGCGCCATCGTCATCACCGACGACCACCGCAAGCTCGGCTTCCACTCGTGGCATCTGTTGCCGCGCTCGGCCATCTGCGACCCCGAACTCACGCTCGGGCTGCCGCCCGGCCTCACGGCCGCGACCGGCATGGACGCGATCGCGCACTGCATGGAAACCTTCATGGCCGCGCCCTTCAACCCACCGGCCGACGGCATTGCGCTCGACGGCCTGGAGCGCGGCTGGGCCCACATCGAGCGCGCCACGCGTGACGGGCAGGACCGCGAAGCCCGGCTGAACATGATGAGCACCTCGGTGCAGGGCGCCATGGCGTTCCAGAAGGGCCTGGGCGCGGTGCATTCGCTCTCGCACAGCCTGGGCGGCGCCAACCCGCGCCTGCACCACGGCACGCTCAACGCCATGTTCCTGCCGGCGGTGGTTCGCTTCAACGCCGAGGCGCCGACGGTGATCCGCGACAAGCGGCTCGACCGCATGGCACGGGCGATGGGGCTGGGCAGTGGCAACGACATTCCCGACGCCATTCGTGACATGAACGCACGCCTCGGTTTGCCGATGGGCCTGGCGGCGATGGGCGTGGAACACGCCTTGTTCGAGCGCATCGTCAGCGGCGCGCTGGCCGACCACTGCCACAAGACCAACCCGCGCATCGCCACCGCCGACGACTACCGCGTGCTGCTCGAAGAATCGCTCTGAACGAGGCCGTGCCTCAGCGGTGCTGCGCCAGTGTCGAGTTCGAGCGCAGCCGCCCGAAGTTGAGCGCCACCGCCAACACGCCGAGCGCCCCCACCGCGATCATGTGGGCCGTGCCGATGTGGTCGGCCAGCGCGCCAGCCAGCACCACGCCGGCCGACTGGCCCAGAAAGAAGCACGACGCGAACGCCGACACCGCCGCGCCGCGGCGCTCGGGGGCCATCTGCGTGGCGTTGATCTGCAAGGTGTTGTGCAGCATGTAGAAGCCCAGGCCGGCCAGCAGGCAGGAAGGAATGGCCCACCACCATGCTGGCGCCAACGCCACGCCGAGCAGTGCAGCCGAGAGAATTGCGCCGCCGCCGCGCACCAGGCCCACTTCGCCGAGCCGTGCCACGAACTGCGCAGACGACACGGCGTAGAGCGCGCCGCCGAAGCCGAACAGCATCACCAGCGAGCCGGCGAGCGAGAGCGAGACGCCGAAGTCGTGGTGCAGGTGCGAAGCGATGAACGCGAACGGGCCGTACAGGAATACGCCTTCCAGAAAAACCGTCACCAGCACCTTGCGTGCCCAGGGCCGCGCCAGCACGTGGCCGAAGTCGTCGAAGATGCGGCGCAGTGCCGAGCCGCTGGCCGCTTGCATCTTGCGGGCGTGCGCCGGCAGCCGGCGGTTGATCATGAACTGCGCCGCGCTCACGGCTGCGAACAGCGTGCCGATCGCGAAGTAGGGCAGGCGCCAGTTCAGGTGGTCGGCTGCAAAACCACCGAGCCAGACGCCGGCCGAGAGGCCGAGAATCTGGCCGATCAGAAAACGCGCCAGCACAGGCTGGCGCTTCTCGTAGGGCACCACGTCGCCGATCCAGGCCATCGCCAGCGGAATGATCGCGGCGGCGGTGGCGCCCGCCAGAGCACGCGCCAGCGTCAGCAGCGGGAAGTCGGGCGCCACGCCGCACAGCACGGCCGTGACCGCGCATGCGGCGCAGGCCCAGGCAATCACGCGGTACTTGCCGAAGCGGTCGCCGAGCGGGCCGAACAGCAACTGCGACAGGCCGTAGGCGACCGCGAAATAGCTGATCACCTGCGCGGCGGTGCTGAGCGGCACGCCGAACTGCTCGGCCAGGCGGGGCAGCAAGGCGTCGTTGACGCGCAGCGACACGGCGCTGCCGAAGGCGCCGACCGAAAGGCAAAGAATCGCGCCAGCGGGAATGGCTTCAGGCGCGGCGGCAAGGCTGTCGGCAGGCGAACTCAAAGCAGGGCTTCACGCACGAAGTCGAGCCGGTCCTGGCCGAAGAACATCGTGCCGCCGACGAACATGGTCGGCGCGCCGAACACGCCGCGCGCCACCGCCGCTTCGGTGTTGGCGCGCAGTGTGTCTTTCACTTCCGGCTCGGTCACCAGCGTCTGCATGGCGGCGGGCTCGAAGCCGGCGGCGGCGAGCATCGGCATCAGCACGGCCGGGTCGTTCAGGTTCTTCTCTTCGACCCAGAGCGCAGCGAACACTGCTTTCAGGTATGCGTCGAAACGCTCGGGCAAACGCAGCTGAACGCCGGTTGCGCCGCGCATCAGCAGCAGCGTGTTGATCGGGAAAAACGGGTTGTGCGCAAACGGCACGCCGTAGCGTCTGGCGAAGCGCGTGAGGTCGGCCGTCATGTAGCTGCCCTTCACCGGCACGGCCGCGGGCGAGACGTTGCCGGTGGCCTGGAACACGCCGCCGAGCAGCATCGGTTTGTACACGAGCGCCGCACCAGCCTCGGCGCAGATTTTCGGGAGCTGGGTCCAGGCCAGGTAGGCGGACGGGCTGCCGACATCAAAAAGGAATTCAACGGTTTTGCTCATGGCGCGCGGCTCGGGCAGGTTCGTGGTGAATGGTGCAGCATACGGCGTGTTCCACCGCACTGCAGAGGCCCCGATGTCGAACCCTGATTCAAGACCCGGCGTCGCATTGATCGTCGGCGCCGGCGACGCCACCGGAGGCGCCATCGCGAGGCGTTTCGCGCGTGGCGAGCTGGCCGCCTGCATGACGCGCCGCAGCGCCGACAAGCTCGAACCGCTGGTGCAGGCCCTGCGCGCCGAAGGCCTCCAGGCGCACGGTTTTGCCAGCGATGCGCGCAAGGAAGAAGACGTGGTGGCGCTGGTGGAGCGCATCGAGGCCGAGGTCGGGCCGATCGAGGTCTTCGTCTTCAACATCGGCGCCAACGTGCCTTGCAGCATCCTCGACGAGAGCGCGCGCAAGTACTTCAAGATCTGGGAGATGGCCTGCCTCGGCGGTTTCCTGAACGGCCGCGAAGTGGCGCGCCGCATGGTCGCCCGCGGGCGCGGCACGATGATCTTCACCGGCGCCACCGCGTCGTTGCGTGGTTCGAGTGGTTTCGCTGCGTTCGCCGGTGCCAAGCACGCACTGCGGGCGCTGGCGCAGAGCATGGCGCGCGAGCTCGGGCCGAAAGGGGTGCACGTGGCGCACGTGATCGTCGATGGCGCAATCGACACCGAGTTCATTCGCAGCAATTTCCCGCAGCGCTACGCGATGAAGGCGCAGGACGGCATCCTCAACCCCGAGCACATCGCCGACAACTACTGGCACCTGCACACGCAGCCGCGCGACGCCTGGACCTTCGAGCTCGACCTGCGGCCGTGGATGGAAACCTGGTAAGCCGCGCGTTTGATCGAACGCGCGTGGCGATCAGCCGGTGCTCACGCGCCCGCGAGGCGGCCGAACAACTCGTGCACGATGTTGCGCACGTTGGTGATGCCGGTGGTGGTGGGCACCCAAGTCAACGAAGGCGATTCCACGCCGCGCGCCAGGCCCATCGGCGCGGCGTCGATCTGAATGTCGCTGCCGGCCGCCTCCTCGAAGGCCCGCATGGCGCGTGGCATGTGCCAGCCGTGGGTCACGAGCACGATGTGCTTGATGCCGAGCGGTTTCAGGAGTGCCAGCGTGAACTTGGCGTTCTCGCGGGTGTCGCGCGATTTGTCTTCGATCCATTTCAGCGGCCGGCCGAATTCCTGCGCCGCGATCTGCGACGCCACCTGCGCTTCGGACTTGCCTTCTTCCTGCGTGACGGCCCAGCCCACGCCGCCGCTGAACGCCACCGGGATGCCGGTTTCGCGCCCGAGCCACACGCCATAGCGCAAGCGCTCCATCGAAATGCGCGTCAGGTTGCTGACACCGTATTCCGGCGCATAAGACTCCATGCCACCACCGAGCACGACGATCGCCGCCGGCTGGCGCGTGTCGGCCTTCAGTTCCTTGATGCGGCCCGAGGTCAGCGCACCCGGCGGGTGCAGAACGAACTGCGACAGGAACTGCGCGGTGCCGGTACAGGCGCTCACCCAGATCATCGACACGCTGAACAGGATGACCAACCAGCCCAGGCCGCGGCGTGGCAGCAGCAGGCGGGCGCCGAGCAGCATGAGCAGCAGGAACGGTACCGGCGGCAGCAGCAGCGCGGTGAGCACCGGTTTCCAGGTTTCGATGCCGAACATGACAAAAAGACCGTTCACAGGGTGGGCTTTCGGGTCGAGGCTGCAATGGGGCGCGATTGTGCCGCAGCATCCCGGCCCGGGCTGCGTTCGCCGGCCCGGGCGCGGCGCAAGGCATGATCGAGCGTGACGCCTGACCGGAATTGCCGATGCGCCTGCCGGGCCACACCAAGGGCGCACCACGGTGCGCAACACGAAGGAATCTCGATGAGCCCCACAGAGCAGGCACTGCGTGACACGCTGGTGCGCAACGTCAACAGCGCCCGGATGCCCCGCGGCGTCAACGAGCGGGACGGCGCGCTTTGAACGTGATGAACAAGGTGTGGATCAGGCGCGTGGCATGGGCCATTGCGGCACTGCTGGCGCTCGGCCTCGTGTCGTGGCTGGCCGTGCCGCCGCTGCTGAAGTGGCAGGCGCAACTGCGTTTGTCGGAAGCGCTGGGCCGGAGTGTGACGATCGGCAAGGTCGATTTCAAACCGTGGGCGCTCGAGCTGGCCGTGGATGACGTGGCGATTGCCGGCGCCGCGCCGGCCGCCGAGCCCTTGCTGAAGGTGGCGCGGCTGCGCGCCGACCTGTCGCTGTCGTCGCTGCTGCGCCGCGCCCCGGTGATCGAGGCGCTCGAGATCGACGCGCCGCAACTGCGTCTGGCGCGCACCGCGCCCGGCCATTTCGACATCGACGACCTGATCGCCCGCTTTGCGCCAAAGGCCGATGCAGCCCCTTCGGAGCGCGCGCTGTTCGCGCTCTACAACCTGCAGGTGCGCAACGCCTCGTTGCGTTTCGACGACCAGCCTGCCGCGCGTGTGCACACGGTCGAAGCGCTTCATCTCGGCTTGCCGTTCCTGTCGAACCTGCCGGCCCAGGTCGACGTGAAGGTCGAGCCGCGGCTCGCCTTCAAGCTCGACGGCGCGGCCTTCGACAGCGGTGCGCTGGCCACGCCGTTTGCGCAGACCCGCGCCGGCGACCTGAAGCTCGCGGTCACCGAGCTCGATCTTGCGCACTACCTGCCCTACCTGCCAGAGTCGCTGCCGGTGCGCCTGACACGCGGCGTGGTCTCGGCCGACCTGGCCTTGCAGTTTTCGATGCCCGCCGGTGGCACGCCGAGCGCGGGCCTGCGGGGTGTGCTGAGTGCGCGTGACGTCGCTGTGACCGACGCCGCCGGCGCGCCGCTGCTGGCCTGGCAGCAGCTCAAGCTCGGCCTGCGCGACGTGCAGCCGCTGGCGCGCCGGCTCGGCTTCGAGAGACTGCAGGTCAAGGGCCTGCAACTGCACGCGTCTCGCGACGCGGCGGGGCGCATCAACTTGCTCGCGCTGGCGGGCGACAAGCCGGCGAGCGCGCCGGCGGCGGCTGCTGCGAGCGCTGTGGCCAGTCGTGCAGCCAGTGGTGCGGCGAGTCGTGCGGCGAGCGCGGTACCGGCCGCAACGCCACCGGCCTGGCAGGCCAGCCTCGACACTCTGGAACTCGATGACGCGCAGGTGCTGTGGAACGATGCTGCGGTGAAACCCGCCGCGGCCTTGCAGCTCGACGCGGTGAACCTCCGCGTCAACAAGCTCCAGTGGCCGGTTCAGAACCCCACGGCGCTGAGCCTCGCCGGTACGCTGCGCCCTCAAGGCAACGCCAAAGCGCCCGCTTGGGGAAAATTGAGCGCCGAAGGCCCGGTCACCGACCGCGAGGCGCGCCTGAACCTCAAGCTCGATGGGCTCGTGCTCGAGGCGTTTGCGCCTTATCTGAGCGCGAGTTTGGTGCCGCGCGTCGAAGGCCGCTTGTCGGCACAGGCCACGCTCGACTGGGACGGCAAAGCCGAAGCACCGCACCTGAAGATCGCGCTCGACCACGCCACGCTCGACGGCCTGCGCTTGCGCGAGACGGCGGAGCGCAATGCCCGCGCGGCGCCTGACGCGCTGTCGCTGAAGCAACTGAGCCTGAACAACGTGCAGCTCGACCTGATCGGCCGCAGTGTGGTGCTGGGCAGCGTGAAGTTGTTGCAGCCCAAGCTCGCGGTCGAGCGCGACGGAGAAGGGCGCTTGAACCTGCAGCGCTGGCTCGTGGCGGCTGCTGCGCCCGCGCCCACGGCGGCAGCGGCATCTGCGCCCGCGCCCGCGGCCGGGCCGGTCTGGAACGTGCAGCTCAAGGATCTGCTGCTCGACGGTGGCCAACTGCGCGTGAGCGACGCGCTCGCCCGCGGCCGTGCTGGCAACGCCGCTGAGCCATTGCGCTTCGAGGTGAACAAGCTGCGCCTCGCGCTGCAGAACGCGCAGTGGCACGGCGAGCGTGCGCTGCCGGCGGCGCGGGTGCAGCTGAGTGCCCGTGTCGGCGCGGCCGGCGCCACGCGCGAGCCGGGCGCTGCGGTCGAGTGGAAGGGCCAGCTCGGCACGCAGCCACTGCTGGCCGGTGGCGCACTGCGCATCGAGCGCTTCCCGGTGCACCTGTTCGAGCCTTACTTCGCTGAGACGCTGCCGCTCAGCCTGGTGCGGGCCGAGGCCGGCTACACCGGCAACGTGGTCGTGCGATCGCTGCCTGCCGGTCTCGACGTAGAGGCCGGCGGCGACGTGCTGCTCGGCGACGTGCACGTGAACGCGCTGGCCGGTGGTGGTGAACTGCTCAGCTGGCAGACGCTTGGCCTGAAGGGCTTGAAGTTCACGCAGCAGCCGGGCAAGCGGGCGCAACTCGAAATCGGTGAAGCAGCGCTGAACGACTTCTACTCGCGCCTGGTCATCACAGAGCAGGGGCGCTTCAACCTGCAGGATGTGGGCGCGGCACCGGCACCTTTCAGTGCGGCGAGTGCTTCGGCCGCACCGGCCGCTGCAGCGAGCGCGCCGATCGCTGCCGCAAGCGCTGCGCCAGCCAGCCCACCCGAGCCCGGCTTGCCGCTTGACATCCGCATCGGCGCCACGAAGCTCAGCAACGGCAAGGTCGACTTCAGCGACCGTTTCGTGCGCCCGAACTACAGCGCTGCGTTGACCGAACTGAACGGCAGCCTCGGCGCGTTCCGATCCGACTCTCGCGAGATGGCCACACTGCAACTGCGCGGCCGCGCCGCCGGCACCGCGCTGCTCGAGATCAGTGGCCAGCTCAACCCGTTCGCCAAGCCGCTGGCGCTCGACATCAAGGCCCGTGCCACCGACCTCGAACTCGCACCGCTCTCGCCGTATGCCGGCAAGTACGCGGGTTACGCGATCGAGCGGGGCAAGCTCAGCATGGAAGTCGCCTACAAGATCGACGCCGACGGCAAGCTCGACGCCAAGAACCAGGTGATCCTCAACCAGCTCACCTTCGGCGAGAAGATCGATTCGCCCGATGCGACCAAGCTGCCCGTTCTGCTGGCGGTGGCGCTGCTGAAAGACCGCAGCGGTGTGATCGACATCAACCTGCCTGTCAGCGGCAGCCTGAACGACCCGCAGTTCAGCATCGGCGGCATCATCTGGAAGCTCATTCTCAACCTGCTCACGAAAGCGCTGACCGCGCCGTTTGCGCTGCTGGCCGGCGGCGGCAGCGAAGACCTGAGCCTGGTCGAATTCAGGCCCGGTACAGCGCTCGTGAACGCGGGCGGGCGAAGCGCGATCGACAAGGTGGCCAAAGCCTTGATCGACAAGCCGGCCTTGAAGATGACCGTCACCGGCGCGGCCGACCCGGTCTCGGAGCGCGAAGCCTGGCTGAGCGCGACGCTCGAAGCGCGCCTCGCCATTGAAGCGCGCCGCGAGGCCCTGCGCAGCGGTGCACCGGCTGCTGCAGCGGGCGCGTCGGCAGCAGCCAGCGCGGCGGCGCCGCTCGGCAGCGAAGAGCGCGCGCGTGTGCTCAGGCAGCTCTACAAAGACACCGAGATACCGAACAAGCCGCGCAACGCCATCGGTTTCGTGAAAGACATTCCCGGCCCCGAGATGGAAGCGTTGTTGAAGAGCCGCATCAGCGCCAGCAGCGAAGCCATGCGTGAGCTGGCCTTGCAGCGTGGCATCACGGTGCGCGACGCACTCATCGCCAAGGGCCTGCCCAGTGAGCGCCTGTTCCTGGCTGCACCGAAGCTGCGGGCTGCGGGAGAAACAGACGCAGCGTGGACGCCACGGGTGCAGTTGTCGCTCAGCGAGCGCTGACAGCGTTGAAAATCTGGGGTCTTGAGCCGCGTGCCCGACCGCCCGCGCCGGCACAGCACACAATGCTCGCCGGCCCTGTCACTTCCGGAGCGAGCGCATGAGCAACCCCACTGAAACCATCACCCTCGGCGGCGGCTGCTTCTGGTGCACCGAGGCGGTCTACGAGCGCGTGAAGGGTGTCGTGAAGGTCGAGTCGGGTTACAGCAACGGCGAGGCCGTGAACCCGAGCTACGAGCAGGTCTGCAGCGGCACGACCGGGCACAACGAAGTGGTGCGGGTCACTTTCGACCCGGGCGAGATCAGCCTGCGCGAGGTGCTGGAAATCTTCTTCGTGATCCACGACCCGACCACGCTGAACCGGCAGGGCAACGACAGCGGCACACAGTACCGCTCCGGCATCTATGTGCACAACGTGGCGCAAGACACGGTCGCGCGTGAAGTGCTGGCCGAAGTGAACGCGCTGCACAGCGGCGGCGCCGTGACCGAACTCTTGCCCGAGCAGAACTACTCGCGCGCCGAGGACTACCACCAGCACTACTTTGCGAACCACCCGAACCAGGGTTACTGCGCGATGGTGGTGGCGCCCAAGGTCGAGAAGTTCCGCAAGACCTTCGCCAGCCGGGTGCAGCCGGCCTGAACGGCGCGCCACTCATGGGCCGTCGTTTGGCGCTGCTTTAGACTCGGCTCATGCATTTTCGCCAACCCACGCTTCGCTTCAAGCGCGCACTGATCCACGGTGTGCTGCTCGCGTTCGTGCTGGCGCAGGCTTTGGGGCTGATGCACCGCATCGTGCACGCGCCCTTTGTCGGTCAGGCTGCGGCGCACGCCTCTGCTGAAGCGCCGCGGGCCGAGATGTCGTGGCTGAAGGCGCTGTTTTCCGGCCACGACAGCGAACGCGATTGTCATCTCTACGACCAGGCCGGCCACGCCGACCTGGCTTGTGGCGACGCACCGAGCCTGGCCCTGCAAGGCCCGGTGGCCGCGGCCGATGTGCTGCTGCACCCCGGCTGGCAGCTGGCGGCCCAGGCTGCGGGCTTCCTCGCGCGCGGGCCCCCCGCAGCGGTCTGACCTGCCGGCCGCGCAGCGCGCGGCCCCGTTGCTGCTCGCCACGCCCCGCCTGCGCTTGTGCATGCGCGGGCGTGCGCCGGGCCCAGACCACGGGCTTCAAGCCCACGCCAGGAATTTTTCATGAACCCGACTTACGTGTTCCAGCGCTCTGCGCTGGTCGTCGCGCTGGGCGCCGCTTTCGCGCCCGTTCTTCACGCCCAACAAACCGCTCCCGAACCGGCGGCTGCCGCGTCGGCACCTGCCAAGGTGACAACGCTGAAAGAGATCATCGTCACCGGCAACCCGCTGCGTTCGACCGAACTCGCCGCACCCGTGTCGGTGCTGAGCGGCGACGAGTTGGTGCTGCGCCGCGCCGGCTCGCTCGGCGAAACGCTGAACGGCCTGCCTGGCGTGTCGTCGAGCTACTTCGGCCCGAACGCCAACCGGCCAATGATCCGCGGCCTCGACGGCGACCGCGTGCGCGTGCTCAGCAATGCAGGCGCGTCGCTCGACGCTTCGAGCCTGAGCTTCGACCACGCGGTGCCGATCGACCCGCTGGTGGTCGAGCGCATCGAGGTGCTGCGCGGGCCCGGCGCCTTGCTCTACGGCGGCAGCGCGGTCGGCGGTGTGGTGAACACGCTCGACAACCGCATTCCGAAAGAAAGCCTGAAGGGGCTGTCGGGCGCGGCCGAAGTGCGCTTCGGTGGCGCCGAAAGCGAGCGTGGCGGCGCCGCGCTGGTCGAGGCCGGCAATGGCCAGTTCGCGCTCCATGCCGACGTGTTCGGGCGCCAGACCTCCGACCTGAAAGTGCCACGCTACACGCCGCTCGAAGGTGGCGTGGCGCTGGATGCGACCGACCGCATCCGCAACTCGGCGGCGCGAACCCACGGCGGCGCGTTCGGCAGCTCGTTGACCTTCGACAGCGGATACCTCGGCTTCTCGGCCGACACCTACGACAGCCGCTACGGCGTGGTCGCAGAACCCGACGTGGTGATCCGCATGAAGCGCGACCACTTCGGCGTGGCCGGCGAGTTGCGCGACATCGACGGCCCGATCCGCACCCTGCGTGTGCAGCTCAATGACACACGCTACAAGCACGAAGAAGTGGAAGGCACAGGCGCGATCGGCACGACCTTCAAGACCGCCGGCACCGAGGCGCGCGTCGAAATGGAACACGCACCGATCGGCCCGCTGCGCGGCCTGGTCGGTGTGCAGGCCGAAGACTTCGACTTCTCGGCGCTCGGCGACGAGGCCTTCGTGCCCACCACGCGCACGCGCCGCCAGGCGCTGTTCGTCACCGAGGAAACCGCGTGGCCGCTGGGCACCTTGAGCGCTGGCTTGCGGGTGGAGCACGCCAAGATCAGCTCGGATGGCGACGCCGACCCGGGCACGCCGAAGTTCGGTGCCGCGGCCCAGCGCAGCTTCTCGTTGCGCAGTGCGTCGCTGTCGAACGTCTACAAACTGACCCCGTCGTGGAACCTGACCGGCACTTTGAGCGCCAGTGAACGGGCGCCGACCTCGTTCGAACTCTTCGCCAATGGCCTGCACGCAGCCACCGGAGCGTACGAGCGTGGCGACCCGTTGCTGCAGACCGAGCGTGGCAACAACGTCGACCTGGCTGTTGAATGGAAGTCGGGCGCCGATCATTTGCGCATGGGCGTGTTCAGCGCACGCTTTTCGCGCTTCATCTCGCTCGAAGCCACCGGCGCAGACGTTGCCGTGGCCGACGACAACGGCAACTTCACGAGCTACCCCGAGTACGCCTTCAAGTCGGTGCCGGCGCGCCTGCATGGTTTCGAGATCGACGGCAAACACCGCCTGCTCGACGGCGCCTGGACGCTCGACCTCTCGGGCAAGCTCGACCCCACCCGCGCCACCGACAGCAGCAGCGGCGAGCCGCTGCCGCGCGTGGCGCCGATGCGCCTGGCGCTCGGCCTCGACGCCGGCTTCGGCCCGTGGTCGGCGCGGGTTGACCTCGACCACGCGGCACGCCAGAACCGGGTGCCGGCGAACGACACGGCGACGGGCTCGTACAGCATCGTCAACTTGTCGCTGACGCGCAAATTCGAGCTGGCTGGCAGCAACGCGCTCTGGTTCCTGAAGTTCGGCAACGTGGGCAACACGCTGGCCTACAACGCCTCGACCATCGACACGGTGCGCGGTCTGGCACCGCTGCCGGGCAGGGCGCTGAAAACCGGGCTGCGCGTGAGCTTCTGATCGCGGCCGGCGCCGCGCCGACTGTTCGAGACCCGCTAAGGCGCGAGCCGCTCGCGGACCCAGGCGCCGGCTTCGAGGCGGTAGCGCAGCCGGTCGTGCAGGCGCGACTTCCGGCCTTGCCAGAACTCCCAGGTGTCGGGCACCAGCCGGTAGCCGCCCCAGTGCGGCGGGCGCGGCGGGCCACCCTGGACCAGCGAGGGCAGGAACTTCGCGCCAAACTTCGCCGCGTTGCCGACGAGCACCGCGCGTGACGCGATCACCTCGCTCTGCGGCGAGGCCCAGGCGCCGATGCGGGAGTCGAGCGGGCGCGACTGGAAGTAGGCGTCGGACTCTTGCTCCGATACTTTTTCCACCCGACCCTCGATGCGCACCACACGCTCGAGCTCGACCCAATGGAACTGCAGGGCCGCGAACGGGCTGCCGGCCAGTTCGCGGCCCTTGCGACTCGCATAGTTGGTGAACCAGGTGATCCCGCGAGCGTCGAAGCCCTTGATCAGCACCACCCGAGTGGAAGGCCGGCCATTGCTGCCCACGGTGGCCAGCGTCATCGCGTTCGGCTCGGGCAGCCGGCCTTCGAGCGCCTGCTGCAGCCAGAGCGCGAATTGGTCGAGCGGGGCTGGCGCCGAAGCACTCTCGTCGAGCTCGGCACGTTCGTAGCTCTTGCGCAAGTTGGCGATGTCGTCCATGGGAAGAGTATAGAAAGCGCCTGTCGCCCGCGGTGGAACCTGTGAGACTTGCTTACGTAGTACGCCTTAGGTGAAGCTCCCACTAGCTCAAAGGGGCTGCGCATTCCATTCTCGGCGTCAGGCGGCGGCAAACATTTGGCGCCGTGCTGTGCCCTGTCGGCGCAATCGGGCGGTGCATCACACAAAGGGGAACGCAATGGCTTCGCGGCCTGCGGTGATCGTGTTGGCGGCGGGCAAGGGCTCGCGTTTCCTGGGCACGGAGCACAAGCTCGAACAAAGCCTGGGCGCTTCGAGCGTGCTCGGCACCACGCTGGGCCATGCCATCAGCAGCCAGCTGCAGGTCGTGGTGGTCACCACCGAGGCGCTGGCCGAGGTGGCCCGTCGCAGCGTTGCGGCGCGCGACGTGATCGTGCTGCCCGAGGCCGACGCACCGGGCCAGTCTGGCCTGGGCATGGGCTACTCGATCAGCGCGGGCGTGAACGCCCGGCCGAATGCGAGCGGCTGGCTGGTGTTGCCGGGCGACATGCCGCTGGTACAGCCCGCCACCCTTCAGGCCGTGGCGCGCGAGCTGGCGCACCACGCTGTGGCCTATGCGCAGTACAAGGGCCGGCGCGGCCACCCGGTCGGGTTTGCGGCGGAGCTGTATTCCGAACTCACCACGCTGAGTGGCGACGAAGGCGCGCGCCGCCTGATCGCGCGTTACCCGGCCCACGGCCTGGAGCTTGACGACCCGGGCGTGCTGGTCGATGTGGACACACTCGCTGACCTTGCCAGCGTGCGCCAGGCCGGCATCGACGCCGCGGCGGCAGCGCGTTAGGCACGGCCAGGCAACGTTACGTGGTCAGCGCATGCTGGCGCGCCAGAGTGACGAGTCGCTCCACGTCGCGGTCGCGAATGCCGCAGCCGCGCAGCGACGTGGCGGTTTCCAGCAGGTAGTCGAGCGTGCTGCCGAAGCGGCCGTTGGCGCAGCGCAGGATCTCGAGCATCTGCGGGTCGGCGAGCGTGCCGGTGTGCGCCGGGCTGTTGCGGCTGAGCGTGAAGGCGAGCGCGTTGATGCGGCCCTGCGGGGTGCGGCAGGGCAGCCACTTCGGGTCGTAGACACCGGTGGGCATCTCGCGCAGCCACAGGCGTTCGAGTTGGGCTTGTGCGTGCTGGCGTTCCACGCGGTAGGCCACACCGCGGCATGAGCCACCGGAAACGAGCGCGAACACCAGCCCCGGGCATTCAGGCGTGCCACGGTTGATGCGTGAGCGCATCTCGAGCGCACGGTGCCAGCCGTGCACGGCGGCGGGGCGCTGCTCGGCGGCGTCGAATTCGGGGCGCCAGATCAGCGAGGCATAGCCAAACACCCACAGGTCGGTTTCACCACCCCAGGCTTCGATGGCATCGCGCAGCATGCTGCTGGTGTCGCGAATGCTCAGCGTGGAAAAGTCTGCGCTCATGGCCTGACTCTAGAATGAAAAACCGAATCCGAGGAACTTCGAATGAACGAGCAGAACGACGAAGCGCAAAGTTACGCACTGATGGTGTTGGGCGGCCTGGTGGCCCTGGTGATTGGTGGCGTGCTGGCGCTCGCCATTTTCAGCACGCAGCGTGCCAAGCCGCCGGCCGTGGCCGCGGCGCCGACGAGCGCTGCGGCGGCAGCGATGGCCAGCGCCGACGCGGCCGAGCCTGAAGCGCGCGTCTATTTCGAGACCGGGTCGGATGCGCTCTCCGACGAAGCACAGGTGGCGCTGACCCGTGCTGCCGATGCGGCCCGCGCCGACGGCAGCAAGAGCCTGCTGATCTCTGGCTTTCACGATGCGAGCGGTGATGCGGCCCAGAACGCCGAACTCGCAAAGAAGCGCGCCACGGCAGTGCGCCACGCGCTCGAAGCGAACGGC
This sequence comes from Burkholderiales bacterium, assembly GCA_039930465.1. Taxonomy (GTDB): domain Bacteria; phylum Pseudomonadota; class Gammaproteobacteria; order Burkholderiales; family Burkholderiaceae_C; genus LMDS01. The sequence goes on along the minus strand of JBDTTU010000021.1, from coordinate 32,812 downwards.
GTCACACCTGACCGCCTGGTGCTCGACAAGCCGGCGTTGACCACCGGCGGCAGCGACGCCCGCGAAGCGCGGCGTGTTGACGTGCGCTTGCGCTGAAACTCAACTGTTCCTGACGACGGGCCTTGGCCGAGGTCTGCAGCATTTGACAAGTCACCATTAGGTGACATACTGTAGTCACCAATCGGTGACAACAGGAAAAATCATGCTGCGCAGATCGTTTATGCACCTGGTGGGCGGCGGCACGGTCGCTGCCACCACGGCGTCGTTGAGCGGTTGTATGACCGATTTCCCGGCAGAAGCGCTGGCGGCATGGCAAGGCCCGGGCAACGAACCCGATGCGCGCCGCTGGGCACTGGCCCACGCCATCCTCGCGCCAAGCCCGCACAACCGCCAGCCTTGGCTCGCCGACCTGCGCGAGGCGAATGCCGTCAGTCTGTACGTGGACCGCAAGCGCCTGCTGCCCGAAACCGACCCGTGGTTCCGCCAGATCATGATCGGGCAGGGCACGTTCCTCGAAGCGCTCGTACTGGCCTTGCAGGCGCGCGGACTGGCGCCAGTGGTGACCTTGTTTCCCGAGGGTGAGTTCAAGCCGCGCGAGGTGGATGAGAGGCCGGTGGCGCGCGTGAGCTGGCTGCCCGGCGCAGCCGCGCCGGCGCGTGACCCTCTCTTCGCGCAGTTGCTGCGGCGCTGTACCGCGAAGACCGACTACGACCCGACACAGCCGGTGCAAGCCGCCACTGTCGAGGCGCTGAAGGCCGCGATCACCGACCCTGGCGTGCATTTCGACGCGAGCCTCGATGCTGAACGTGTGGCCCGCCTGCGCATGCTGTGCTGGGAGTCGGCCCAGGTCGAGCTGCGCACGCCACGCACGGTCATGGAAAGCATGCGCCTCACCCGCGTCGGGCCGGATGAGATCACGCTGCACCGCGACGGCATCAGCATCAACACGCTGATGCCGCGTCTTGCCAGTGTCGTCGGCGCTTTCGACCGCGAACACCCGCCGGAGCCCGGAAGCGCCGCCTACGGGCAGATGATGAGCCGCTTCGAGGGCCACAGCCGCACCGCGATGGGCTTCGTGTGGCTCTCGACTTCGACAGTGCACCATGCCGCGGCAGGCACGATGCGCAGCGCCGAAGTGACCGCCGGCCGCGCTTACATGCGGCTGCAGCTCAGGGCCACCGAGCTTGGCTTGCAGATGCACCCGATGAGCCAGGCGCCGCAGGAGTTCGCCGAGATGCGAACGCATTACGACGAACTGCACCGCTTGTTGCTCGGCGAGCCGGCCGAAGAAGCCACCGTGCAGATGTTCTGCCGCATCGGCCACTGCGCGCCCACCCAACACCAGCCGCGCCGCGGGGTCGACGCGATCCTGCGTGCGTGAACGCGCCCGCGGGCGGGCAGAATGGCCCGATGACCGCCGCAGCCGTCCCGCACCGCCCAGCACCCCGCGTCGGCCGCGACCGTGCGGCGACCGAAAAGCTGATCCTCGCCGCGGTCGGCGAGGTGCTGGCGCGCGATGGCTTCGCCGGCATCGGCATCAACGCGATCGCCAAACACGCCGGCGTCGACAAGGTGCTGATCTACCGCTACTTCGGCGGCCTGCCGGAGTTGCTGAAAGCCTGGGGTGACAGCGGCCGGTTCTGGCCCGATCTTGAGGAACTGCTGGGCCCCGAACCGCACGAATTCCTGGCCTTGCCGGCGTCGGAGCGGTTCGCGCGCTTCTTCGAACACTTCATCGACAGCCTGCGCGCGCGCCCGCTCACGCTCGAAGTCCTGGCAGCGGAAGTGGCGGAGCGCAACGAGCTGACCGCGATTCTCGAAGCCGATCGCGAAGCCTGGGGCGAAGAGGCCGCGCGCCTGCTCGGGGGCAAAGAGTTCGAGGCCCGGCCCGAATTGCAAGGCGTGTCGCTGCTGTTGATCGCGGGGGTTCAATACCTGTTGCTGCGCAGCCGCAAGATCCGCATCTTTGGTGGCCTGAACATCCAGAGCGATGCCGGCTGGGACACGCTGAAAGCCTCGGCCCGGGCGATGGCGCTGGCGCTGTTCCACTGAAAAAGTTGCCGATTGATTTGACGGTGTAACTAAGTTACGGAACAATCTACCTAACAGTTACGAAGCGAGCCCGCCATGACACAAGCTCTCAAGGAAGTCACTCAACGCATCCGCGAACGCAGTGCTGCGACAAGGGCCGCCTACCTGGCGCGGGTAGACGCCGCCATCAACCGGCCGCGTGGCTCCGACCGCATGGGGTGTGCCAACGTGGCGCACGCTTTCGCGGCGATGCCGGCGAGCGACAAGTTGCGCATCGTGGCCGAGCGCGCGCCCCACATTGGCGTGGTCACGGCCTACAACGACATGCTGTCCGCCCACCAGCCTTATGAGGGTTTCCCGGCCGTGATCCGCGACGAAGCACACCGCCTTGGCGCCACGGTGCAGGTGGCCGGCGGCGTGCCGGCCATGTGCGACGGCGTGACCCAAGGCCTGCCCGGCATGGAGCTGAGCCTGTTCTCGCGCGACACGATCGCGATGGGCACCGCGGTGGCCCTGACGCACGACGTGTTCGACGGTGCGCTGCTGCTCGGCGTGTGCGACAAGATCGTGCCGGGGCTGCTGGTCGGCGCCTTGCACTTCGGCCACCTGCCGTGTGTGTTCGTGCCGGCCGGGCCGATGAGCACGGGGCTGTCGAACACCGCCAAGTCGAAAGTGCGCGAGCAGTTCGCGCAAGGCCTGGTCGGGCGCGAGAAGTTGTTGGAGGCCGAATCGGCCGCGTACCACGGCGCCGGCACCTGCACCTTCTACGGCACCGCCAACAGCAACCAGATGCTGCTCGAAGCCATGGGCCTGCACGTGCCGGGCGCGGCCTTCGTGCACCCGCACGCCGAACTGCGCGAAGCGCTCACACGCGACGCGGTGCGCACGCTGCTGGGCATCACGAAATATGCCCGCTTCACGCCGATCGGACGCCTGGTCGACGAACGTGTGATCGTCAACGCGATGGTCGCGCTGATGGCCACCGGCGGCTCGACCAACCACCTGATCCACTGGGTGGCGGTGGCACGCTCGGCCGGCATATTGATCGACTGGACCGATTTTTCCGACCTGTCGCACGCCACGCCGCTGCTGACGCGGGTCTACCCCAACGGCACGGCCGACGTGAACCAGTTCCAGTCGGCTGGTGGCCCGGGGTTCGTGATCCGCGAGCTGCTCGACAGCGGTGCCATGCACGCCGACGTGGCCACGGTCACGCCCGGCGGCCTGCGCGACTACACCCAACTGCCCGTGAAGGAAGGCGCGCAGCTCACGTGGAGCGCGCTGCCGAAGGACAGCGGCGACGACTCGATCATCCGTACCGCCGCGCAACCCTTCAGCCCCGAAGGCGGGCTGAAGCTGCTGACCGGCAACCTCGGCCGCGCGGTCATCAAGGTGTCGGCCGTGCCCGAAGACCGCCACATCGTCGAGGCGCCGGCCATCGTGTTCGGCACGCAGGAAGAATTGCAGGCCGCCTTCAAGGCCGGTGAACTGGAGCGCGACTTCGTCGCCGTGGTGCGCTTCCAGGGCCCGCGGGCGAACGGCATGCCCGAATTGCACAAGCTGACACCACCGCTCGCGGTGCTGCAGGGCAAGGGCTTCAAGGTGGCGCTGGTGACCGACGGCCGCATGAGCGGCGCTTCGGGCAAGGTGCCCGCCGCCATCCACGTGAGCCCCGAAGTGCTGGCCGGCGGGCCGCTCGGCAAGGTGCGCACCGGCGACGTGATCCGGCTCGACGCCGTCGCTGGCACGCTCGCTGCATTGGTCGACGACGCGACCTGGGCGGCGCGCGATCACGCCGTGCTCTCGGATGAGCAAGCGGAAGTCAACGCCCACGGCCTCGGCCGCGAACTGTTCGGCGGCATGCGCCGCAATGTGCTGACGGCCGAAGAAGGCGCCGTCACCTGGTTGTGAATTTCGGAGCCCCTTGATGAACACACTCGAACTCGTGGACCACGGCCCGGTGATTCCGGTCATTGTCATCAACAAATTGGAAGACGCGGTGCCGATGGCGCAGGCGCTCGTCGACGGCGGCGTGCGTGTGCTCGAAGTGACGCTGCGCACGCCGATCGCGTTGAAGTGCATGGAAGCGATCGCCCGCTCGGTGCCGGGCGCGATCCTCGGCGCCGGCACGGTGCGCAGCATTGCCGACGCGCAGGCCGCCAAAGACGTGGGCTGCACCTTCGCGGTGAGCCCGGGTTACACCCGCGCCATCGGCAACGCGTGCCGCGAGATCGGCCTGCCGCTCCTGCCCGGCACCGCGACCGGCAGCGAAGTGATGCAGGCGAATGCCGACGGCTACTATTTCCTGAAGTTCTTTCCGGCGATGCAGGCCGGTGGCATCCCGATGCTCAAGGCACTCGCCGGGCCATTCACCGACGTGGTGTTCTGCCCCACCGGCGGCATCACGCTGGAAACCGCGCCGCAGTTCCTGGCCTTGCCGAACGTGAAGGTCTGCGGCGGCTCGTGGCTGACGCCGGCCGATGCGGTGGCGGCCAAAGACTGGGCGCGCATCACGAAGCTCGCGAAAGAGGCGAGCGCGTTGCGCGCCTGAATTCGATCAGCCGGCGCGCAATGCGTCGGGCTATTCGCTGGTTTCCTTGCGCTCGATCAGCTCGACCTTGTAGCCGTCGGGGTCGGTGATGAAGGCGATGACGGTCGTGCCACCCTTCACCGGGCCAGCCTCGCGGGTCACGTTGCCACCGCCGTTTCGGATCTTCTCGCAGGCGGCGTAGGCATCGGGCACGCCGATCGCGATGTGGCCGTAAGCCGTGCCCATCTCGTACGACTCGACACCGTGATTGTAGGTCAGCTCGATCTCGGCATGCTCCGGGTTCTTGCCGTAACCGAGGAAGGCCAGGCTGTAGTTCTGCGACGGGTTCTCCGATTGGCGAATCAGCGTCATGCCCATCACCTTCGTGTAGAAGTCGATCGAGCGTTGCAGGTTGCCGACGCGCAGCATGGTGTGGAGCAATCTCATTTCAAGTGTCTTTCATGGCCCTCACGGGGCATCGAAGATGAAGCAGGTGGTTGATGCGTGAGCGTACAGCTTTCCGTCGGGGCCCACCAATCGGCCCTCGGCGGTGGCCATGCGCCCTCCGACGTGGATCACCGTGCCGATGGCGCGCACCAGCGGCACTTTGACCGTCACCGCACGCACGAAGTTGACCTTCAGTTCGGCCGTGGTGTAGGCCTTGCCGGCCGGCAGGGTGGAGTGCACGGCGCAGCCGACGCAAGAGTCGAGCAGGGTGGCGATCCAGCCGCCGTGCACCGTGCCGATCGGGTTGTAGTGCTCGAGCTTGGGCCTGCCCTGGAACACCGCGCGGCCGTGGGTGACCTCGACCGGAAGAAACGACAGCGTCGTGCCGATCGCCGGCCCGGGCGCGCCGCCGGCGAAGAGCATCTCGAAGAATTCCAGCCCGGTCTTGCCTTGCACCTGTTCGGGTTTGGCCAGGCCGGGGCCGGCCATCGCCGCTCGACGCCGTTGTTCGTCGGCTTCCCATTGCGCCAGCACTTCGGTGGCGTCGATCGTTGAGCTCACGAAAATTCTCCTGAAGGTTGTAAGTACAACAATTGTAGCTACAATCAAATTCATGTCCAGCAACGCCGACCTCAAGACCCGCCGCAGCGAGCCAGCTGAGTTGCCCGCCCCGCGCGGCTGCACCAACCTGAAACTGCGCCAGCTCGCCCGGCGTGTCAGCCAGCACTACGACCGAATCGTCGGCGCTGTCGGGTTGAAGACGAGCCAGTATTCCTTGCTGTCGCACGTCGTCACGCTCGGGCCGATTCGCCCCAGCGATCTGGCCGGCCACATGGAGATGGACGCTTCCACGCTCACGCGCAACTTGCAGCCACTGGTGGCACAGGGCTGGGTCGAGGTCGGGCCGGGCGACGACGGGCGCAGCCGCCTGGTGATCGCCACCGATGCCGGCCGCCGCAAGCGCACCGAAGCGCAACGTGAATGGAAACGCGCGCAGCTCTCGCTCAACGACAAGCTCGGCATCGACAGGGTCGCGCAGCTGCACGCCCTGATCGACGAATGCCTGACTCTGATGAAGCAGGAACCCGGAGACATCGATGAGTGAAACCGCCACGCCCTTGCGGCGTTATGGCGTCGGCCTGGTCTTGCTCGCCGCCGCCGGTACTTTTGCGGTGACGATGGGCGTGCGCCAGTCGATGGGTCTGTTCCTGAACACGATGAACACGTCCACCGGCCTCGGCCTGGCGAGCATCAGCCTGGCTTTCGCGTTCGGGCAGTTGTGGTGGGGCCTGACGCAACCGTTCGCCGGCATGGTGGCCGACCGCATCGGCACCGCGCGCGTGGTGGTGACCGGTGTGGTGCTGATCGCCATCGGCACCGCGATCACGCCCTACATGACCAGCACCTTGGGGCTGATCTTCTCGATCGGCGTGCTCGCCGCCGGTGGCGCCGGCATGGCCGGGCCGTCGGTGCTGATGGCCGCCACCACGCGGCTGATCCCGCCCGAGCGGCGCGGCATGGCGACCGGCATCGTCAACGCCGGTGGCTCGTTCGGGCAGTTCGTGTTCGTACCGATCGCGGGCGGCATCACGGCGCTGGCGGGTTGGGTCGGCGCGCTGCAGGGCATGGCGCTGATCACGCTGCTGGCCTTGCCGGCGGCCTGGGTGCTGCGTGGCAATTCAATGCAGACCGCAGTGGCTGGCGCCGCACCTGTCAAGTCTGAAACCACGCGCCAGGCGGTGGCGCGAGCGCTTGCGACGCCGAGTTTTCGGCTGCTCGCGGCGGGGTTCTTCGTCTGCGGTTTCCACGTCGCATTCATCGCGACGCACTTGCCGGGTGTGGTCGCCGCTTGTCAGTTGCCGGCATCTGTGGGCGCGTGGTCGCTGGCAGTCGTCGGCCTGTTCAACATCGTCGGCAGCTTTGCGGTCGGCTGGGCCGTTGGCCGCTGGCGCATGAAGTCGCTGTTGTCGCTGATCTACGCAGCGCGCGCGCTCGCCGTGATCGTGTTCGTGCTGTCGCCGAAGACCGAAACGGTGATGCTGGTCTTTGCTGCAGTGATCGGTCTCACCTACCTGTCGACCGTGCCGCCGACGGTAGGCCTGGTCGCAAAGATGTTCGGCACAACGCACATGGCCACGCTGTTCGGCCTGGTGATGCTCTCGCACCAACTCGGTGGCTTTCTGGGCGCCTTCATGGGTGGCAAGTCTTTCGAGTGGACCGGCAGCTACGACTGGATGTGGTACGCCGACATCGTGCTCGCGGTCGGCGCGGCGCTGATCCATTTGCCGATCACCGAAGCGCGGCTCGCGCCGCGAGTGGCTGCGGCCTAAGGCATGCGCGTCGCGTCGATGCCGGGCTGAACGTCGTCGCCGTAGGCCGCCTTCCAGCGATCGGTGATCTTCTCGAATTCGTCGAGCCGCTGGCCGGGCAGCCCATCTTCGGCATGCCAGGCCGCAATGCGTGATTCGGTCGCGAAGTGCGAGGTCGGCGTGATCGCAGTGGGGTCGTCGAAGCTGCCGACGGTCAGGTCCATGTTCTCGGAGTCGAGGAACTCGAAGCTGAGTGGCGTGCCGCAGTTCGAGCAGAACCCGCGCTGCGCGATCTTCGACGACGCGTAGTGGGCCGGCGCGGCGCCGGTCCACGTGACCTGGTCCTTGCGCAGGTTGATGAACGCGGCGCGCGTGTTGCCGACCGCCAACTGGCACATGCGGCAGTGGCAGTAGTAGCCCTCGGCTTTGTCGGGCCGCGCTTCGAAACGCACGCGGCCGCAGAGGCAGCCACCGGTTAGTGCTGTTGCATCGCTCATGGTGTCACCGTGTAGTTGAGCGACAGCCGCCCGCCGTCCACATAAACGATCTCGCCGGTCATGTAGCTGGCCGCGCTGCTGATCAGATACGCACACACGTCGGCGATCTCGCCCGGCTCGCCCAGGCGTTTCATCGGCGTGCGGCTGAGGATGCGCTGCTTCGCTTCCTCGCTGCCAAGCACCGCGTTCTTCGCGAGTTCGGTCGCGATCGTGCCCGGCCCGACCGCGTTGACGCGAATGCCGTGCTCGGCCAGCGCCAGCGCCATCACCCGTGTGAGCTGGTTCACGCCGCCCTTGCTGGCGTTGTAGCTGGCGATGCTGGGGATCGCCATCACCGCGTTGACCGAGCTCATGTTGACGATGGCGCCACCGCCCGTCTTCACCATTTCTCGCGCGACCGCCTGGCCGACGAGGAATGCGCCTTTCAGGTTCACCTCGATCACCGCGTCCCAGTCGGCCTCGGTGATGTCGAGAAAGTTTGCGGCCTTGAAGATGCCGGCGTTGTTGATCAGCGCGTCGATGCGGCCAAAGGCTTTGATCGTGGCGGCGACCGCGGCATTCACCTCGACGCTGCTCGCGACGTTGCAATGGACGTAAGCCGCGCGCTGGCCGCGCGCTTCGATCGTCCGAGCCAACGCCTGCCCGCGCGCGTCGTCCACGTCCCACAGCGCCACGGCCGCGCCGTCTTGCGCGAGGCGCTCGGCACACGCGGCGCCGATGCCTTGCGCGGCGCCGGTGACGACCGCCACCTGACCCTCGAAATGAAACTGCACGGCGTTCATTGCGCTCTCCGGTTCAGCCACACGGCCATGCCCTGGGCGTTGAGTTCGAGGTCGAGTTCGAGCAGTTCGTGAATCTGTGCGTCAGGCAGCTCGCAGCCGTGCTCGCGCAGGCTGTGGGTGTAGATCTCGCCGAAACGTTTTGCCATGCGTGCATGACGCTTCGCGTCGTTCGGCAGAGCGCGCGCGAAAGCCACCATCTGGTCCATCAGCCCGAGCATCAGTGTGCCGAGTCGCTGCACGTCGGTGACGCGGCCGTAGTGCGTCAGGTACATGCAGTCGGGCTCGAACGCCAGCATCCGCTGCACCGAGGCGCGCATCGCTTCCGGCTCGAACTGCACCGGCGTGGAGGTTGGCATCAGCCACGCACCTTGCACCGAGTCGAACTCGCGGTACGACAGGCCGAAGGTGTCGCCGGTGAAAAAGCCGCGGCTGCGTTCGTCCCAGATGCAGTGGTGGTGGCGCGCGTGGCCGGGTGTGTCGAGGAACTTCAGCACCCGGCCTTTGAGTTCGAGCGTGCTGCCGTCGTCGGTGCGTTGCACACGCTCGGCCGGCACCGGCACGATGCGGCCGTAAGAGCGCGTGACTTCGGGTTCGCCGTACACGGCACGGGCGCCGTTCGTCAGCCGCTCCGGGTCGATCATGTGGCGCGCGCCGTGCGGGTGCACCACGAGCGTGGCGTTTGGCAACTGCTGCATCAGCAGGCCGGCGCCGCCAGCGTGGTCGAGGTGCACGTGGGTCACGATGACGAAGTCGACCGCCTCGGGGGCGAGGCCCAGCGACTGCAGGGCTTCGAGCAGGCGCGGCACCGAATGATTGGTGCCGGTGTCGATGAACGCGGCGCGGCCACTTTCAATCATCAGGAAACTCGCGTCGAACATCGGCCGGTGAAAGCCGGTGTCGATCACGTGGATGCCGTGGGAGAGCGATTGCACGAAGGGCAGGGGGGTCATGATTCCATTCTATGGACTCGGGGGGAAACTCTCGCCGGTCGGCAGGATCAGAATACGCGAGCTACGAATGCATGGAGGTGGGCATGGTGTCGAAACGGGGTTCACGCGCAGTGGCGCGCGGCATGCTGGTTCTCGCGGCGGCGCTCGCCGGTTGTGCCGCGCTGGCGCCGGCTTCGGCGCCGCTGGGCACGCCAATCGCCGAGGTGCGGCGCGGCTCCTTCGGCCCGACCGGCGAATACCCGTTGCCGGGTGGGGGCACGCGGCTTGAGTTCGCGCAAGGCTCGTTCGGCAAGCAGACGTGGATGATGGACTTCGATGCCCAGGGCAAACTGGTGTCGAAGGAACAGGTGCTGACCGAAGCCAACTTCGCGCGCATCGTGCCCGGCATGCCTGGCTCCGAAGTGCTGATGCGGCTGGGTCGGCCGGCGCACGTGTTTTCGGTGCCGCGGCAGAAGATCCAGGTCTGGAACTACCGATTCTTCGGCGGTGACTGCGTGTGGTTCCAGGTCTCGGTGAGCAACGCCGGGCCTGTCACCGAAGCCGGCATCGGCATGGACCCGGCCTGCGACGGACCGAACAACGCGCGTGAGTGAGCCAACAGCATGACGACAACGCTCTACGGCATTCCCAACTGCGACACGGTCAAGAAGGCGTGCGCCTGGCTGCAGGCGAACAGCATCGATGCGCAGTTCGTCGACTTCAAGAAAGGCGGCGTGCCGCCGGCGCGGCTCGACGCGTGGTTGGCCAGCGTCGGCTGGGAGACGCTGCTCAACCGCAAGGGCACGACCTGGCGCAAGCTCGGTGACGGCGTGCGTGAGGGCGTGATCGATTCCGCGAGTGCGCGCCAGTTGATGCTCGACCAGCCGAGCGTCATCAAGCGGCCGGTGGTCGAGTGGAGTGAAGGCGACATCACCGTCGGTTTCGACGCTGCCGCCTGGGCGAAGCGCTGACGCTCGATCACGTACCGAGAGCTTTCCCTGATGGCTCACCTGGTGAGCTACTGGTGCGCTACTCTGCGCCTCAACGAAGACCCAAAGGGAGCAGATCGCTGTGTCCGAATTTCTTGCCCACACGCGACCGGACGGCGGGTCGCCTCACAGTCTTCACGTTCACCTCAGTGCGGTGGCATCCGCGGCGCGCGGTTTCGCTGAACCGCTGCACTCCCCACAATGGGCTCACCTTGCCGGGCTGTGGCACGACTTGGGGAAGTACCGGCCGGGTTTTCAGCGCTACATCCGCGTCGTCAACGATGCCCATATCGAAGCCCGGCTGCCGTCGAAGAGCGACAAGAGCCACTCGGCTGCTGGCGCACTGCATGCGCTGCGCGTGACCGAGGCGCGATGGGGCGCGCAATGGGGCGTGCTGGGCAGAGTGCTCGCCTACGTCATCGCTGGCCATCACGCGGGCCTGGGTGATTGGGCCACAGGGGTGGGGCCGCGTCTGCTTGGCGCGGGCGCCCCCGATAGCGAACGCGAGTACGAAGAATCCCTTGTCGCTTGCGAGACGTCTGCCCCCGAGCTTCTGCAATTGCCGCCCGGCTTCGACCTTCAAAGTGCGCTTGCTGCCATTCCTGGGCCGAAGACCGATCAACCTCTGACGGTTTCGGTGTGGATTCGTATGTTGTTCTCGGCGCTGGTTGATGCCGACTTTCTGGACACCGAAAGGTTCATGGACGAAGGCAAGGCGGAGCGGCGCCGTGGCATGCCGCCGCTGGACGATTACCTGACTCGCCTGAACAAACACCTGTTCGCGAAGGCCGCCGAGGCCATCGATCGAGGCCGCGCCCTCGAGCCTGTGATGCGTGCGCGCGCCGACGTGCTTCGCCAATGCCGCGAAAAGGCACTTCTCGCGCCCGGCGTCTTTACGCTGACCGTGCCCACCGGTGGCGGCAAGACGCTGTCGTCGCTCGCCTTCGCCTTGCAGCACGCGAAGACCCACGGCAAGCGCCGCGTGATCTACGCCATTCCCTATACCAGCATCATCGAGCAGACCGGCGATGTCTTCGGCCGCATCTTCGGCGCCGACCATGTCATCGAACACCACAGCCAGTCCGACACAGACAATCGCGACGAAACTCCGCGCAGCCGGCTGGCGAGCGAGAACTGGGACGCGCCGCTCATCGTCACCACCAACGTGCAATTGTTCGAGTCCCTCTTCGCCGCCCGCACCTCGCGCTGCCGCAAGTTGCACAACATCGCAAACAGCGTGATCGTTCTTGACGAAGCCCAGTTGCTTCCGCCCGAGTTTTTGCAACCGATACTCGACGCGTTGAACGTTCTGGTCGTGCACTACGGCGTCACCCTGCTGCTCTGCACCGCCACACAACCCGCGCTCGGTGACAGCCAGCGGTTTGATCCGCGTCAGAGCCTGCGCGGGCTGCCGTCGCCGACGCGCATCGTCGATGACGAAGCGGCGCTATTCGCTGATCTGCGTCGCGTCGAGATCGAATGGCCCGCCGACTTGCAAACTGCGCTTCCGACCGAGACGCTGGTGTCCCGACTCGCTGGGTGTCAATGCGTGCTGGTGATCGTCAACACGCGCAACGATGCCGCCGAAATCGTTGGCGCTCTCGACGCAGCCACCGGCGATGAATCGCTGCATCTGTCGGCCGCCATGTGCGGGCAGCACCGGGCCGACGTGATTGCCGAGATTCGAGATCGGCTTGCTGCCCGACGTGCTGGCACTGACGCCAGGCCTTTGCGCGTCGTGAGTACCCAGTTGGTAGAGGCCGGCGTGGACATTGACTTTCCGGTCGTGTTCCGTGCGCTGGCGGGGCTTGATTCAGTCGCCCAGGCTGCTGGGCGCTGCAATCGCGAAGGGCAGTTGCCGAACGGCGCCAAGGGCAGGGTCGTGGTGTTCGTCCAGCAAATTCCGCGGGCCTTGCACCAGATTCGCAATGGAGCCGATTCAACGCGAACCGTGGTGCAGGCTGGGGGCGATCCACTGTCGCCGTGCGCGTTCGAACGCTACTTCCCGCTCTACTACGCGGGCTTCGCGAGCCGTGACAAGCATGGCATCGTCGAGCGCCTGAAAAAGAACCCGAGCCTCGAGTTCGAGTTCCGCAGTGCTGCCGACAAGTTCAAGCTGATCGATGACGCTGACCAATCGACTGTCATCGTTCCGTATGCAGGGGTGAAAGCCGAGTCGATGGCTCCACTCATCGCCAAGCTGCGCGCTGGTGAAACCGACCGCTGGTTGTTGCGCAAGCTCCAGCGCTACACCGTCACGGTGCGGCTCAAACTGGTGGACAAGTGGGCAGCCCAGGGCGATGTTCAAGAGCTGGGGGCGGGCATGGGCATCTACCTGCTGACCGATGAGCTGCGCTATGACGAGCGGCTCGGGCTGCTGCCGGAGGGGCGAGCGCTTGACGTGGCAAGCCTGGTGCAATGAGAAGCTGGAACGGGAGGGACATGAACCGCTATTGCCTCGAAATCTCAGGCGATTTCGCCTGCTTCACTCGCCCGGAAATGAAGGTCGAGCGCGTGTCATATGACGTCATCACGCCCTCGGCGGTACGCGCCGTGTTCGAGGCCATATTGTGGAAGCCTGCCATCCGCTGGCACGTTCGCCGCATCGAGGTTCTCAAGCCCGTCCGCTTCATCAATCTGCGGCGCAACGAGGTCGCTTCGGTCGTCTCCACGCGCAACGTTCAGCAGGCCATGGCCGCCGGAGAGGGCGATCTTGCGATCTACATCGAAGACGATCGGCAACAACGGGCAGGGCTGTTGCTTCGAGACGTGGCCTACCGCGTGCACGCGGACATGGAAGTGCGCGCAGACCGCCAAGACCCCATGCCCCCGCAGAAGTACCACGCGATGTTCGAGCGCCGGGCCGAACACGGGCAATGTGTGAACCAGCCCTATCTGGGTTGCCGGGAGTTCGCGGCGCGGGTACGGCTGGTCACGGAACCGGCCAACGAGGCTGCACCCATCGACGACACCCGTGACCTCGGCTGGATGCTGCACGACCTTGACTTCGAGAACCCGGCCGACCCGCAGCCCGTGTTCTTCCGCGCACAGATGAACGCTGGCGCGATCGAAGTGGGTACACAGGGGGCGGCGAGATGATCTTGCAAGAGCTGGTGCGCTACTACGACCGGAAGTCACGCGATCCCGCCCCTGCCAACAGGCTTCCCAGCATCGGACTCGAAGACAAGGAGATTCCCTTCGTCATCGAGATCGCACCCGATGGCCGCGTGGTGCAGTTGCGAGACACCCGCGAGATGGAAGGCAAGAAGCCGCGCGCCCGATCGTTCCTCGTCCCGCAGGGCGTGAAGAAGACATCGGGGGTCGCGGCCAACTTGCTGTGGGACAGCGCCGCCTATGCCATCGGGCTCGACAAGCTGCGCAAGGGAACGGCAGAGGTCACACCACACGCCGCCTTCCGTGCCCGGATCGAAGCGCTGCCGGGTGCGGCGCGGGGTGACGAAGGCCTGCGCGCGGTTCTTGCCGCGCTCGACCGTGCCGACTGGTCGGCGCTCCATGCGCACGCTGCCTGGCCGGAGATTCAAGAAACCAATCCGGTCATGAGTTTTCGGCTCAGTGGCGACATCGATCTGGTGTGCCAGCGTCCGGCGGTCGTCGCGGCGGCGCTTCCTGTGCCCGACCCAGCTACACCAAGGGGCCTGTGCCTCGTTGACGGCGTTGAGGCGCCCATCCAGCGGCTGCATTCGTCCATCAAGGGCGTGTGGGGTGCGCAGAGCTCGGGCGCCAACATCGTGTCGTTCAATGCGCGCGCCTTCGAGTCGTATGGCAAGACCGAACGACAGGGGGAGAACGCGCCGGTCGGTGAACGCGCGGCGTTCGCCTACACCACCGCGCTGAATCACCTGCTCGCGAAAGACTCGCGCAACCGCGTGCAGGTCGGCGACGCCTCCACGGTCTTCTGGGCCGATGGCGACACACGCTTCGACGGTGAGTTCACGCTGGCCGATTTCTTCGGCGAGACCAAATACGACCCCGACCGCGGCGTGCGGGCAGTCCAAGCGTTGCACCAGTCGCTGGGGAGCGGCCAGCTGCCTGTGGGTGAGCGCGACGTGCACTTCTTCGTGCTCGGGCTTGCGCCCAACGCCGCACGTATCAGCGTGCGCTTCTGGTTGCGCGCCACCTTGGTGGACCTGGCGCCGCGCATCCTTCAACACTTCGCCGACCTCAAAGTGGTCCGTCGCTATGACAACGAGCCGCAAGCGCCTTCACTTTTCCGGCTGCTGTCGAGCATCGCCCTGCTGGGCAAGCTCGACAACGTGCCACCGCGTCTGGCTGGTGAATGGATGCGCGCCATTCTGGAAGGCCTGCCGTACCCGGCCACGCTGCTGAACGCTGCAGTCGTTCGGTGCAAGGCCGAACAAGAGGTGACCACTTTTCGCGCCGCCGTATTGAAGGCCTGGCTCAATCGCGAGCATCGCCGTAGCCGCCCGGCTGCCCCTGCTGACCACCAACACTTCAAGGAGGAACTGGACATGCAGCAAACCGATGCGCCCTACCTGCTGGGCCGCTTGTTTGCTGTGCTTGAGCGCATACAGCAGCAGGCACAGCCGGGCATCAACGCCACCATTCGCGATCGTTACTACGGGGCGGCGTCAACGAACCCGGTGTCGGTGTTTACAACGCTGCTGCGCTTGAAGAACGCCCACCTCAAAAAGCTGAGCGAGGGGCAGACGGCTTACTTCGAGCGGCTGATCGGCGAAGTGATGGCGCCGCTTGCCGATTTCCCGCGCCAGCTCGCATTGCCGCAGCAAGCCAAGTTCGCACTCGGCTACTACCACCAGCGGCAAGCCTTCTATGCCCGCAAGGACGAATCGAACGACAAACCCGCTCTGGAGACCTGAACATGACACTCACTTCCCGCTATGACTTCGTGCTGCTGTTCGACGTGAAAGACGGCAACCCCAATGGCGACCCCGATGCGGGCAATCTGCCGCGGATGGACGCCGAAACCGGGCACGGCCTCGTGACCGACGTGTCGCTCAAGCGCAAGGTGCGCAACTACGTCGGGCTGGTGAAAGAGTGCGCGCCGCCGCACGATATTTACATCAAGGAGAAAGGCGTCCTGGAGCGCACGCACCGCGCCGCGTATGAAGCGATCGGCGCAACCGGCGAGTTGGCTGATGACGGTGGCAAGAAGAAGCGCAAAGGCAGCGAAGACAGCGTGAGAGCGGCCCGCGACTGGATCTGCAAGAACTTCTTCGACGTGCGTACTTTCGGCGCTGTCATGTCCACCGGTGTGAACTGCGGCCAGGTGCGCGGGCCGGTTCAAATGACTTTCGCGCGCTCGGTCGATCCGGTGATTGCGTCCGAGCATTCCATCACCCGCATGGCCGTGGCCACCGAGGCTGAGGCCGAGAAACAGGACGGCGACAACCGCACCATGGGCCGCAAGCACACCGTGCCTTATGGCCTCTACCGCAGCCACGGCTTTGTTTCTTCGTTCCTCGCCAAGCAAACGGGCTTTTCGGCCGACGACCTCGAACTCTTCCTGAAGGCCCTGGAAGACATGTTCGAGCACGATCGCTCGGCCGCCAGGGGGCAGATGGCCACGCGCGGGCTGTATGTGTTCAAGCACGACAGCGAACTTGGCAATGCGCACGCCCACTCGCTTTTCGACCGGCTGAGCGTCGCGGCTACTGACCCAGCTTCACCCACCCGCGACTTCGCCGCATACTCGGTGCTGTTCGACGGCAAGCCGGTCGAGGCCGGCCAATCGCTCCAGGCCTGGCCCGGCGTGACACTCACTCGGAGGTGCTGAACATGGAATGGCAAGGGCGCATCGTCACCGACTCTGAATCCTTGTTCGGCAAACCGCGCATCGCGGGTACGCGAATCGGAGTCGAGTTCCTGCTCGATCTGCTGGCCTCGGGCTGGAGCGAGGCCAAGATCCTTGAGGAGTATCCGCACCTGAAGCCCGATGATCTGCAAGCCGTGTTCGCGTTTGTGCGCGACTGCCTCAAGGACGAGTCGTTCATCCTGCAGTCCAAGGCGGCAGAGGGCCAGGTCGAAGCCTGACGATGGTGCGCAGCCTGCTGCTCGACGAGAACATGCCACGCAGCGTGGCCGACGGTTTGGCTTTGGCTGGGCACGATGTCCTTTCCGTCGCCACCGTCGCGCCCGGCATTGACGACCTGGCGGTGCTTGCGCTCGCCCGCGAAGGTGGCCGCTGGTTGCTCACGTTCGACGCCGATTTCGGCGAGCTGGTTTTTCACAAGGGCGCGGCAGCGCCGCCGGCCGTTCTGTACTTTCGGGTACACCCGATCGTTTCATCCGAAGTGCTGGCGCTCGCACTGCAAGCTCTTGGCGAAGACGCCGGCAGCGGCTTCACCGTTGTGACGCGTGAGGGCACGCGCAGGCGGCCGTTCGCACCAGCGGTGGCCGATGGAGGAACCTGATCCCATCACGCTTTCGGCCCTGCAGCATTGGGCCTATTGCGCGCGCCAGTGCGGCTTGATCCACCTTGAGCAGGCGTTCGACGACAACCTCCACACCCTGCGCGGCCAGGCCGTTCACAAAACGGTGGACAAGCCGGGCGTTGAGGTGCGCGCCGGCCTGCGTGTCGAGCGTGCCCTACCGCTGTGGAGCGACGCGCTCGGCTTGATCGGCAAGGCCGACGTGGTCGAATTCGAACCCGACGGCACGCCCTACCCGGTGGAGTACAAGCACGGCTCGCGGCACAAAGCCGCCGACATTGGAGCATGCGACGACGTGCAGCTGGCCGCGCAATCCATGTGCCTTGAAGAAATGACCGACCGACCGGTGCTTGAAGGGGCGCTCTACTACGCAAGCTCAAAGCGCCGCCGTGTGGTGCCCATCAGCGCAGCGCTGCGCGCACAGGTTCTTGAAATCACCCGGGCCGTTCACGAGATGCTCGCCAGCGGCAAGCTCCCGCCGCCAACGCAAGACACCCGCCGCTGCAAGGGCTGCTCGCTGCGCGAACGTTGCCAACCCGAGGCGCTGGCTTTGCTGCAGGCCGGCCGGGGCCCGCACGACCTGTTTGACCCGGGCGCCTGAATTCCGCCGCATCGAATCGAACACCGCATGCAACTGCTCAACACCTTGTACGTCACCCTGCCTGAGAGTTACCTGCGGCTCGACAACGACACGCTGCGGCTGCAGGTTGAAGACGAAACACGGTTGCGCGTGCCGCTGCATCATCTTCAGTCGGTGGTGTGCTTTGGCCATGTGAACCTCAGCGCGCCGCTGATGCACCGGCTGGCCGAAGCGGGCATCGCACTCGTGCTGCTGGACGCGAACGGCCGATTCAAGGCGCGGCTGGAAGGGCCGGTGGCGGGCAATGTCTTGCTGCGCCAGGCCCAGCACCGAGCGGTAGAGAGTCCGGCATTCGTGTTGGAAGCCGCGCGCGCCCTCGTGGCCGGCAAGATCAAGAACCAACGCCATGTGTTGCTGCGCGGCGCGCGCGAAGCCAAACAACCTGAAGACGAAGCCCTGCTCACGCGTGCTGCACTCGACCTGGCTGCGAGCTTGCGCGCACTGCCTGAGGCGCCCACGCTCGATACCTTGCGCGGCGTTGAAGGCGAGGCGGCACGCACCTACTTCGAAGCCATCAACCGGCTGGTGCGGCCCGACTTGCGAAGCACGTTCGTGATGAACGGCCGCAGCCGCCGCCCGCCGCGAGACCGCATGAACGCGTTGATGTCGTTTCTGTACGCGATGTGGATGAACGATTGCCGCTCTGCGATCGAGGCCGCGGGGCTCGACCCGCAGCTCGGGTTCTTGCACGCCGTGCGGCCCGGTCGCGCCGCGCTTGCGCTCGATCTGGTGGAAGAGTTTCGCCCTCTGGCAGACCGGCTCGCGCTCACCCTCATCAACCGCGGGCAGCTCGTTGCCAGTGACTTTGTGGAACGCGAAGGTGGTGCCGTTCTGCTGGAGGGCGATGCGCGCAAAGCGGTGGTGGTGGCGTACCAGGAGCGCAAGCAAGATGCGCTGACGCACCCCTTGCTCGCCGAGGCAGTTCCGCTGGGTGTGGTGCCGCTCGTGCAAGCCAGGCTGCTGGCGCGCCATGTCCGTGGCGAGGCCGAAGGCTACGTTCCCTTCGTGACCAGGTAGAGACCATGCTGGTGATCGTGTGCTACGACGTGAACACCGAAACCCGTGAAGGACGGCGGCGCCTGCGACGTGTCGCGAAGGTGTGCGAAGGCACGGGGCAGCGAGTGCAGAAATCGGTCTTCGAGTGCCTGGTGACCTTGGCCCAGATGGAAGAGCTCGAGCGCAGGCTGCTGTCGGAAGTGAACCTCGATCAGGACTGCCTGCGCTTGTACCGCTTGCCTGAGACGCGCGGCTGCGAAGTGCGCGAGCACGGCAAGTTCAAAGCCATAGATTTCGACGCGCCGCTCGTTCTATGATGAAGCGCGCGAACCCGGAGTGCCGCCCGTAAGTCGGAACGGTTCGCGCGCCATCTAAATGCTTGTCGCGACGATGATTTCCCTTGCCCGTCCAATCCAACGTCGTCGGTTCACGCTGGCATTGGAGAGGTTCGCGCAAGAGCCTAAGAATTCCTACTTGGTAGTGCGACTTGCAGGGGTGGTGTCGCGCGCGTCGAGAGGCGCGCGCGTGGATTGAAACAGCATTGAACAGCCTGCGCAATGGCAGTGAGAGTGGGTCGCGCGCGTCGAGAGGCGCGCGCGTGGATTGAAACATTGCTTTTTCCAGCTTTTCGGGTCGCCAGGATCGGTCGCGCGCGTCGAGAGGCGCGCGCGTGGATTGAAACGTTAGCAAAGGAGCGGCACCGGAACTGGCCCTTGTCGCGCGCGTCGAGAGGCGCGCGCGTGGATTGAAACATCTTTCCATCCGGTTTCGCCGTTCGTCAGTCGAGTCGCGCGCGTCGAGAGGCGCGCGCGTGGATTGAAACTGGAACATTCGCATGGCTGTCACGCCGTGCCTGCGTCGCGCGCGTCGAGAGGCGCGCGCGTGGATTGAAACCACGACAGCTTCAAACGATTCGTCACGCTGTAGGGTCGCGCGCGTCGAGAGGCGCGCGCGTGGATTGAAACAACACGCTCGATGAGTTCGGCGTAGCCCTGCCGGTGTCGCGCGCGTCGAGAGGCGCGCGCGTGGATTGAAACCTCTTGCTGGTCGGAGCATCCAAGCACTACGCTTGTCGCGCGCGTCGAGAGGCGCGCGCGTGGGTTGAAACAAGCGACCGATCGGCGAGAAAATGCACTCGCGCGTGAATTGAAACGTGCCGTACATCAACTCGTCCACGGGTGAGGTGAAGTCGCGCGCATGGATCGAACGCGGCCGCTGAGACCATGGCCGACCAGAAAGCCCGCCACCCAAAATTGCGCGGCCAAGTTTGGTTCGCTCGGCCGGTTGCAGGACTCTCCGCGATCACGGAACACAGCGCGACATGTGCCGCTCAAACCCGCAAGTCGAAACCCGCGCTCGCCACCCCCTGGCCGTTGATACACAGATCGACCGCGTGGTGCCCGGCGTGGTACACGCGGGTCGTGATCAGGCGCATCGAATGGCTCTTGCGCAGCGCGCGTGTTTCGTGCGCTGCGAGTTCGATCGTCCAGCCCTTGAATACCTTGCCTGACGTGCTGCCATTGGCCTTCACGTGGTGAACGGCGTAGTCGATCACGAGTTTCTGCGCGTGGCTGGCGGTGGATGCGAGCGTGACGGCCAGCTCGACGCTGTCGCCGACCGTCACCTGTTTCGGCGTGATGACCAGCGTGGCGCTGCCGCGCAACGGCTTGCCCAGGCCCCAGGCCTTCAGCACCCGCATGTCGCCCTGTTTGATGAGTGTGCGCGTGGCGTGCTTGAGCAGGGCGCGCCGCTCGGGCGAGGCATCGACCAGGTGTTGTTCCAGCCACTTGGCGACCACCGCGGGGTGGTCTTTCGCGATGTCGTTCAGGTGGTTCGCGACGCTGCGGCGAACGTACTCGCTGGTGTCGTCCTGCAGCGCGAGCAGCAGCGGCAACGTTGGGGAAGGGTTCTTGATCAAAGCCTTGAGCTGCAAGCCCCAGGGCAGGCGCGGGCGGCTGCCTTCGCTGACCAGGCGGCGCACGTGCTCGCTCGGGTCGCCAGCCCACTGCGCCAAGGTCTTGAAGGTGAGTTCAGGGTGCTGTTCGATGAAGGCGCGAACAGGCCACTCGGCGGTGAAGCGTTGGGTCAGCGCGTGCAGCGTGGCGAGCGCGCGTTGGGGTGACTGCAAGCCGCGCCGGGCCACGTATTCGCCCATCGGCCAGACGGCCCAGCCGGCCAACCCAACTTTGCCTTCCTGCGCCCAGCGCGGGTCGTTCTGCGCGCCTGGCGGGGCGAGTGTGGCTTCGAGCAATGCGGCGGCCTGGTCGAAGTTGTCGGGCAAGGTGGCTTCGAGCGCCGCGCTCACGTGGCGTGCTCGCGCCTTGAATTCGAGCGCCTCCAGGCCGGTCTGTGCGAGCTTCTGGAAACGCTTGCGGTCGAAGGCCGGCCACACGCGCTGCAACTGCGTGCCGATCGCCTCGACCGTGTTCTTGTTGATCAGGTTCTTGAACGGCTCCATCCACCGGTCAGGCCGCGAGCAGCTGCCGCAACACGAAGGGCAGGATGCCGCCGTGTTTGTAGTAATCGACTTCGATCGGCGTATCGATGCGCAGCGTCAGCCCCACTTCCTTGTTCGTGCCGTCGGGGCTGTGAATGACGAGCGTGGCTTGCTGTTGGGGCTTGACCTCGGCGGCGAGTTTGATGTCGAAACGTTCGTCACCGCGGATGCCGAGCGATTCCCACGAGTCGCCGGGTTTGAACTGCAGCGGCAGCACGCCCATGCCGACCAGGTTGCTGCGGTGGATGCGTTCGAAGCTGCGTGCAATCACGGCCTTGATGCCGAGCAACTGGGTGCCCTTGGCGGCCCAGTCGCGGCTCGAGCCGGTGCCGTATTCTTCGCCGCCGAAGATCACGGTCGGTGTGCCTTCGGCCATGTACTTCATGGCGGCGTCGTAGATGAACATCTTCAGGCCACCCGGCACGTAGGCGCTGCTGCCGTGCGCGTGCTGGAACAGCGTCACGCCGCCTTCTTCTCGCGAGCCGTCGGCACCCGGCGGGATCATCAGGTTCTTGATGCGCACGTTGGCGAAGGTGCCGCGCACCATCACGTCGTGGTTGCCGCGGCGCGAGCCGTAGGAATTGAAGTCGGCCTTTTGCACGCCGTTTTCCTTCAGCCAAGAGCCTGCCGGGGACGCTTCCTTGATGGCGCCTGCCGGCGAGATGTGGTCGGTGGTGATCGAGTCGCCGAACAGTGCCATCGCGCGCGCGCCCGTCACGCCCGCCACCAGTGTGGGCGGGTGCATCGCGAAGCCTTCGAAGAACGGCGGCTCGGCGATGTAGGTCGAGTTCGGCCAGTTGTAGACCTGCCCCTTCACACCCTTGATGTTTTCCCACAGCTTGCCGGGTTCGGTGGCGACCTTGTCGTAGTTGGCGCGGAAGGCCTTGCCGTTCATCGCGTACTTCATCAGCGCGTAGATTTCATCGCTGGTCGGCCAGACATCGCCCAGGTACACATCACGACCGCCCTTGCCTTTGCCGAGCGGCTCGCTCATCAGGTCCTTGTTGACGGTGCCGGCGATCGCGTAGGCCACCACCAGCGGCGGGCTGGCCAGGAAGTTGGCCTTCAGGTTCGGGTGGATGCGCGCTTCGAAATTGCGGTTGCCCGAGAGCACGGCAGCACAGATCAGGTCGTTCTTGGTGATCGCTTCGTTGAACTCGGGGCGCAGGTCACCGGCGTTGCCGATGCAGGTGGTGCAGCCGTAGGCGGCGACGTTGAAACCGAGCTTCTCGAGGTAGGGCAGCAGCCCGGCCTTTTCGAGGTATTCGGTGACGATGCGCGAGCCCGGCGCGAGCGAGGTCTTGATGTGCGGTGCCACCTTCAAACCGGCTTCGACCGCCTTCTTCGCCAGCAAGCCGGCAGCGAGCAGCACGCTCGGGTTCGAGGTGTTGGTGCACGAGGTGATCGCGGCGATCAGCACGTCGCCGTTGCCGAGCGAGATGTCGCCTGCTTTCGACTGGGCCGATGGCGCTTCGGTCTGCGCTGATTCCAGCGTCGGGTGGTTGTCGACCATCTCGACCACCTGGCGCGGTGCGCCCGGTGCTGGAGCGGGCGCCGTGGCCGGCACCTTCAGCTCGGCGTCTTGCGCGCGCACCAGATGGCGCGTGAGCAGGTTCGCTGCTGGCAGGTTGAAGCCGTTCTCCGACGGTGGCTTGCTGTACAGCGACGCGAACTGGGTTTTCACGTTACCGAGTTCGATGCGGTCTTGTGGGCGCTTCGGGCCGGCCAGGCTCGGCGCGACGGTGCCCAGATCGAGCGACACGACCTTCGTGTACTGAATGTCGGCGAGCTGCTTCGATGCACCAGCCGCGCCCGGCACGCCGAACATGCCTTGCGCGCGGAAATAGGCCTCGAAGGCCTCGATCTCGGCGTTCGTGCGCCCGGTTCCTTTGAAGTACGCGAGCGTCTTGTCGTCGACCGGGAAGAAGCCCATGGTCGCGCCGTATTCCGGTGCCATGTTGCCGATGGTTGCGCGGTCGGGCAGCGCCAGGCTGGCGGTGCCTTCGCCAAAGAATTCGACGAACTTGCCGACGACCTTTTCACGCCGCAGGAATTCGGTGACGGTGAGCACCAGGTCGGTCGCCGTCACGCCTTCGCGCAGCCGGCCGGTGAACTCGAAGCCCACCACGTCGGGCGTCAGCAAGTACACCGGCTGGCCGAGCATGGCTGCTTCGGCTTCGATGCCGCCCACGCCCCAGCCGACCACGCCGATGCCGTTGATCATGGTCGTGTGGCTGTCGGTGCCCACGAGCGAATCGGGGTAATAGACCCTGTCCTTCGTCTTGTGCACACCGCGCGCCAGGTATTCCAGGTTCACCTGGTGCACGATGCCGAAGCCCGGCGGCACCACGCCGAAGGTGTCGAACGCCTGCATGCCCCACTTCATGAACTGGTAGCGCTCTTGGTTGCGCTTGAATTCCAGCTTCATGTTCAGGTCGAGCGAGTTCTTCTTGCCGTAGTGGTCGATCATGATCGAGTGGTCGACCACCAGATCGACCGGCACCAGCGGTTCGATCGTCTTCGGGTCCTTGCCCATGGCCTTGGCCACACTGCGCATCGCGGCCAGGTCGGCCAGCAGCGGCACGCCGGTGAAGTCTTGCAGCACGACACGGGCCACGACAAACGGAATCTCGTTGACACGCTCTGCGTTCGGCTGCCAGTTGGCGAGCTCGGCCACGTGCTCGGCCGTGACCTTCTGGCCGTCGCAATTGCGCAGCACGCTTTCGAGCACGATGCGCATCGACACCGGCAGCCGGTTCACGTTCGGGAAAGTCTTGGCCAGTTGCGGCAGCGAATAAAGCTGACCCTCCTTGCCGGGGGCGGTCTTGAAGCTCTTGCGTGTTTTTGCGAAAGCGTGGGCGGACTTTTTGTTGGCCATGGTGAGAACCTCTGCGAGTGGGCGACACAGCGAAAAGCTGATTGTGTCAGCCCTGTGTGACAGCGCTGGCGCGCGGGTGATTCAAACGCCTGGTGCGCGGCCTGTCAACGCGTGTCAGTACCGAGCGGCGACCAGGAAGCGCTGCAACAACAGGTTCAATTCCTGTTCGTGAAAGGGTTTGGCGAGATGCTCGTCCATGCCGGCGTCCATGCTGCGCAGGCGGTCGCTTTCGAGCGCGTTGGCGGTCAGCGCCACGATGGGCACGCGGCTCGTGCCGGTCGCGCGCTCGAACTCACGGATGCGTGCCGTGGCTTCAAAGCCGTCCATGCCAGGCATCTGGCAGTCCATCAGGATCAGGTCGTAGCGCGTTGCGCTGGCGCGTGCGACCGCCTCGGCGCCATCGGCGACCAGGTCCACATGCACGCCGGCGCGCTGCAGCAAGGCTTCGGAGACGAGCGCGTTGACCGGGTTGTCTTCCACCACCAGCACCCGGCCACGCAAGCGGGTGGCCGGCTCGGCCGCCAGGTCGGGCAACACCACAGGCGCAGCGTCGGGCAGTGGCAGCGTGAACACGAAGCGGGCCCCTCCTGCAGGGGCCTGCGCGCACGCCAGATCGCCGCCGAACGCTCGGGCGAGTTCGCGCGAGATCGTCAGGCCCAGGCCGGTGCCCCCGTGTTTGCGCCCGAACGATCCGTCGGCCTGGTGGAAGGCCGCGAAGATCAGCTCGTGCTGGTCGGCGCCAATGCCGGGGCCGGTGTCGGTCACCTCGAACGTGGTGCTGCCGCTCGTCTCGCGCCGTACGCTCAGATGCACGTAGCCACGCTCGGTGAACTTGACGGCGTTGCCGGTCAAGTTGAGCAGCACCTGGCGCAGCCGCGATGCGTCGGCATGAACCCAGCATGGCGATGGCGCTTGCACGTCGAGCGTGAGCGCGAGGCCTTTTTCGGCCGCCGACACATGCGTCAGGTCAGCGACTGACTCGACCAGTGCGCTGAGGTCGAAAGCGGCCGGCTCCATGCGCAGGTGGCCGCCTTCGATCTTCGAGTAGTCGAGCACGTCGTTGATCAGGCCGAGCAGGTGCGCGCCGGTGCGCTCGATCATGTCGAGCCGGTGCGCGGAGTTGGCCGCCGCGTCGCCGGGCGGCGCCGACCGGAGCAGCCGGGTCACGCCCAGAATGCCGTGCAAGGGCGTGCGCATCTCGTGGCTCATGGTCGCGAGGAACTGGCTCTTCACGGCGCTGCTGCGTTGTGCCATGTCGAGCGCCTGCTGGCGCTGCGCGGCCATGTCGTCCATCTTGAATCGCAGCCGCAACATCGCCTGTGTGTGGGCCGAGGCCTGGCGGCCTTCGAGCACCACCAGCACCAGCATGATGCTCATGGCCGCGGCAATATAGCTCGACAGGCGCGTGCCCTCGCCGAACTGATAGATGATCGTCGGCAACAGGATCGGCAAGGTCATTGCGAGCGCAGCCCGAAGGCTGGTCGACATCACCACCAGGCTCACCGACGCGATACCGGTGAGCGTGGCCAGCATGATCGCCGCCGTGGCGATGTCGTCACGCGGCAGCAGCAAGGTTCCGATCAGGCCGTAGACCACGCCGTTGGCCAGCAGCGCGGCTTCGTGTCGGCGTGCCCAGCGCGTCGCGTTCGCGATGTCGTCGCGTGCGCAACGAATGTAGAGCCATTCGCGCGCGACCGAAATCACTGTCAGCACGACCCACCAGACGACGAGC
The DNA here is from genome assembly GCA_039930465.1 of Burkholderiales bacterium. Lineage (GTDB taxonomy): Bacteria > Pseudomonadota > Gammaproteobacteria > Burkholderiales > Burkholderiaceae_C > LMDS01. The sequence continues at coordinate 7,124 of JBDTTU010000021.1, read as the reverse complement.
AGCTGGTGGTCGATCAAACCCCACAACAGCCACGCCACCAACAAACCCACGAGCGACGTGACGTAGTTCGAGGGTCGCGCACGTTGCATCACCAGCGCGGACTGCGCGGCCAGCACCTGCGCTTCGATGGCCGGCGAAGCGGGCTCTGCCACGCCGAGCGGTGTCGCTGGGGGGTCGGTGGCGGAAGGCGGGGCGAGCATGGGGCGGCGGTGGGGGAAGACGGTGCGTTTCGGCTGCTCGTTATCGGTGCCCGGCTGCTATTCTTGAGCGGATTCCCGGGGTTGCTCCAGGTAACGCACCGAGAGAACGCCGTCGATGCGCCCGAGCGCGCCGAGCAGTTCCGGTGCAACCGGGCTGTCCACATCGACCAGCGTGTAGGCCATGTCGCCGCGCGACTTGTTGACCATGTTGTGGATGTTCAACCCGGCATGCGCCACTGCTGTGGAAATCTGCCCCAGCATGTTGGGCACGTTGGCATTGGCAATGGCGATGCGGTGAGCCGATTCGCGCGCCATCGCGACCGAAGGGAAGTTGACCGCGTTGACGACGTTGCCGTGCTCCAGATAATCGCGCAACTGCTCGGCCACCATGATCGCGCAGTTCTCTTCGGCTTCGGCGGTGGACGCGCCCAGGTGCGGCAGCGCGATCACGCGCGCATGGCCGTTGATCGCGGCGCTCGGAAAGTCGCACACGTACCAGCCGAGCTTGCCGGCGTCGAGCGCCGTGAGCACGGCCGCTTCGTTGACGACACCTTCGCGTGAGAAGTTCAGCAGCACCGCGCCCGAGCGCATCAGGCGCAGGTTGTCGGTGTTGACGAGATCGCGCGTCGCGTCGATCAGCGGCACGTGCAAGGTGACGAAGTCGGAACTCTTCAACACCTCGTTCACACTGGCCGCCTTTTTCACCTGCGCCGGCAGGCTCCACGCGGCGTCGACCGTGATGTGCGGGTCGTGGCCGAACACGTCCATGCCGAGCTTGATGGCGGCGTCGGCCACCAGGCAGCCGACCTTGCCGAGCCCGACGATGCCCAGTGTGTGCCCGGCCAGCTCGAAGCCCGCGAAGTGCTTCTTGCCTTCTTCGACGGTTTTGTCCATGCCCTCGGCTACTGGGTCGAGCGCGGCCACGAAACGCAGCGCCGGTGCCAGGTTGCGGGCCGAGAGCAGCATGCCGGCCAGCACCAGTTCCTTCACCGCGTTGGCGTTGGCGCCGGGGGCGTTGAACACCGGCACGCCGCGCTCGCTCATCAGTTTGACGGGGATGTTGTTGGTGCCGGCGCCGGCGCGTGCGATCGCGCGCACGCTGGTCGGAATGTCGAGCTTGTGCATGTCGGCCGAGCGCACGAGCACGGCGTCGGGCTCGTGAAGGTCCTTGCCAACCGAGTAGCGCTCACCCGGCAGTCGTTTCAGGCCGTTGGCGGCGATCTGGTTCAGCACCAGCACCTTGAACGGCGCGCCACGGGCCTCAGCCATGGGTCGCCTCGAACTCTTTCATGTAAGCCACGAGCGCCTGCACGCCTTCGAGTGGCATCGCGTTGTAGATCGAGGCACGCATGCCGCCGACCGAGCGGTGGCCCTTGAGCTGCAACATGGAACGCGCTTGCGCGCCTTTCAGGAAGGCTTCATCGAGCGCTTCGTCGCGCAGCTTGAACGGCACGTTCATCAGCGAGCGGTCTTCACGCACGACCGGGCTTGAAAAGAACTTGCTGGTGTCGAGCAGGTCGTACAGCAAGGCCGCCTTGGTGCGATTGTGTTTTTCGATGCCGGCCAATCCACCTTGCGCCTTGATCCACTTGAACACCAACCCTGCGATGTAGATCGCGTAGGTGGGCGGGGTGTTGAGCATGGAATCGTTGTCGGCCTGCTGCTTGTAGTCGAATGCCGAAGGCGTGACCGGCAGCGCCTGGCCGATCAGGTCGTCGCGCACGATCACGATCGTGAGGCCGGCCGGGCCGATGTTCTTCTGCGCGCCGCCGTAGATCAGGCCGTACTTCGACACGTCGACCGGGCGCGACATGATGCTCGATGACATGTCGGCCACCAAAGGCACATCGCCTACATCGGGCGTGTAGTGGTACTCGACGCCGCCGATCGTTTCGTTCGAGCAGATGTGCACGTAGGCCGCGTCTTTGTCGAGCTGCCAGGTGTCGCGTTTCGGGATGCGGTCGAAGTTCGTGGCCTCCGAACTCGCGGCGACGTTGACCTTCGCGTACTTCTTCGTTTCCTTGATCGATTTCTTCGACCACTCGCCGGTGTTGATGTAGTCGGCGCCCGTCTTGCCGCGCAGCATGTTCATCGGCACGATCGCGTTCTCGGCCATCGCACCACCCTGCATGAACAGCACCTTGTAGTTGGCGGGCACGGCCATCAGCTCGCGCAGCAGCGCTTCGGCCTCGGCATGGATCGAGATGAACTCTTTGCCGCGGTGGCTCATTTCCATCACCGACATGCCCGAGCCGTGCCAGTCGAGCATTTCGTCGGCCGCCTGGCGCAGCACGGGTTCGGGCAGGGCGGCGGGGCCGGCGCTGAAGTTGAAAACACGGGTCATGAGGCAGGGTCTCCGCAGTTGGCGCAGGGCCGGGTGAACTGAGCGCGTGAGCTTAGCCGAATCGCGTCCTGTTAGATTGCCGTATGAGCGACCTCACCTTCTTCTGGCACGACTACGAAACCTTCGGCCGTGTGCCCCGGCGCGACCGGCCGGCGCAGTTCGCCGGCATTCGCACCGACGCCGACCTGAACGAGATCGACGCGCCGGTCATGCTCTATTGCCAGCCTGCGCCCGACTACCTGCCCGACCCGGAATCGTGCCTGCTCACCGGCATCCTGCCGCAAGCCTGCCTGGAGCGCGGTGTGGCGGAACACGCGTTTGCCGATGCGATCGAAGAGCAGCTCGCGCGGCCTGGCACGGTGGGTGTGGGCTACAACTCGATCCGCTTCGACGACGAGGTCACGCGCCACCTGTTCTGGCGCTGCCTGATCGACCCGTACGCGCGCGAGTGGCAGAACCAGTGCGGGCGCTGGGACATTCTCGACCTGGTGCGTGCCGCCTGGGCGTTGCGGCCAGAAGGCATCGAGTGGCCGAAACATGACGACGGCCGGCCCTCGTTCAAACTCGAACACCTGACCAAGGCCAACGGCCTGGCGCACGAGGCGGCGCACGATGCGCTCTCGGACGTGCGCGCCACCATCGCGCTGGCGCGGCTCATCAAGGCGAAACAACCCCGGCTTTGGGACTTCTGCCTGAAGCTGCGCAAGAAAGACGCAGTCGTCGCCGAGATGGGCGTGGGTCAGCCCTTTCTGCACATCTCGGGCATGTATGGGGTGGAACGCGGCGGTTTGGCCCTGGTGTGGCCGATGGCGCCGCACCCGAGCAACAAGAACGAAGTGATCGTCTGGGATCTGAGCGAAGACCCGGCCGAGCTGCTGACGTTGAACGCCGAGGCGATTCGCCCGCGGATGTTCAGCAAGGCGGAAGATTTGCCCGAGGGCGTGACGCGTTTGCCGATCAAGTCGATTCACATCAACAAGTCGCCGATCGTGATCGGCAACCTGAAGACGCTGAACGACGCCACGGCCGCGAAGTGGGGGCTCGACGTGGCCCGGGCGCAGCGCCACGCCGAAGTCCTGAAACACAAGGCCAACACGCTCGCCGGCATCTGGCCCGCGGTGTTCGAACGGCCGGCGCGCGAGGGCTCGACCGACGTCGACGAAGACCTGTATGGCGGTTTCGTCGGCAACGAAGACCGGCGTGCGCTGGAGCGCTTGCGCAGCTTGAGTGGCGGCGAACTGGCCGCCAAGCGCCCGGCATTCGCCGACGCGCGGCTCGACGAACTGCTGTTCCGCTTTCGCGCCCGCAACTTCCCCGAGACGCTGAGCGAGCCGGAACGATTGCAGTGGCAGCAGCACTGCGCCCACCGGCTGCACGAAGGGGCCGGCGGCGCGCTCACGCTGCAGGCCTTCTTTGAGCGCGTCGACGTGCTCGAAGAGGGCGCCGACGAGCGCGGCCAGGACATTCTGGGTGCGCTCGTCGACTACGCCACCGCCATCGCGCCTGAATTCGATTGAATTGGGGGTGGCTGTTTCAGCACCCTTTGGAGTAGTCTCGCGCGCACCCAACGACGGAGCTTCCCATGCCGATCAACAGAACTGTTCTTGCACTCGCTGCTGCAACCCTCGTGCTGGCATCGTGCACGCAGATGCCGGCGCAGCCCCCGGTGGCGCCTGTGGCTCCGGTGACGCAACTCAAGGATGGCGAACTCGCCGTGCCCGCGAACTACCGCAGCTGGCCCAAATTCCTCTCGGCCGTGCAGCGGCCCGACGCGAAACAGGTGCGCGAGATCTACATGAACACGGCGGCCACCGGCGCCACGGCAGCCAAGGGCTTCCCGAACGGCACGGTCTTCGTGATGGAGAACTTTGCGGCGGCCGAGAACCCCGACGGCACGCTGAAACAAGGCCCCGATGGCAAGCTCGTGAAGGCGGCGTTGTTGCGTGTATTCGTGATGGGCAAGAACGAAGGCTGGGGTGCGTCGGCACCCGAGGGCCTGAAGAATGGTGACTGGATTTATGCGGCTTACCTGGCCAGTGGCGAGAAGTCGGCCGACTCCACGCTCACCTGTCGCGCCTGCCACCTGCCGCTCACCGCCAGCAAAGACTTCGTGCACCGCTACGACGAACACTTCAGCAAGGCCCCGGCAGCGCGTTGACCGACAACACGCTGCTACAAAAGCTGACAGCGCGCGAGCGCACGCCCGGCACAAGATGTGTGACAGCCGTTGTGGCCGTCGTGCCGGGAGTTCGCGCCATGAAGATCAAATCGTCACTCAGGCTGGCTTGGCTGGTGTTGCCGCTGCTGTTCGCGGCCTGTGGCAGTGGCAGTGACGATCCGGCGCCCGCTCCTGGCACGAACACGGCCCCGATCGCCAGCATCACCACCCCCTTGATGGCGGCGACCTTCAAGGCCGGCGATACCTTGGCTTTCAGCGGCACCGGCACCGACGTGGAAGACGGCGCGCTGGCCAGCGGCCAACTCACCTGGTGGGTCGACCTGCACCACGACACGCACACCCACCCGCTGCTGCTCGAAACGGTGGGCGCGAACGGCAGCGTGGCGATCCCGGTGCGTGGCGAGACCTCCGACAACATCTTCTACCGCTTCCATCTGCGCGCGACAGACAGCTCGGGCCAGACCAACGAAGTGATCCGCGACGTGCTGCCGCAGAAAGCGCAGATCACGCTCGCGACCGCGCCCGTCGGCCTGGCGCTCACGCTCGATGGCCAGCCGATCGCCAGCACACCGAACACACTGACCGGCGTGGTCGGCATCGAGCGTGACCTCGGCGCCGCAGCGCAGAACTTCAATGGCCGCCGCTATGCGTTTGCAAGCTGGAGCGACGGCGGCGCCGCGTCGCACACCATTGCCACGCCGTCGGCCAACACGACCTACACGGCCACGTTCACCGACACCGGCCCGGTCACGAACAACGCGCCGGTGGTGGCACTCAGCGGCACTCCGGCGAACGGAACCACGGGCGTGCAAATCATGCTCGCGGCCAGCGCGACTGACAGCGACGACCGGGTCACGAAGGTCGAATTCTTCGACGGTGCCACCAAGCTCGGCGAAGACCTGAGCAGCCCCTACACGCTGGTGTGGACGCCCGCCACCACCGGCGCGCACAGCATCACCGCCCGCGCGACCGACAACTTCGGCCTGGCTGCCACCAGCGCCGCCGTGGTCGTGATCGTGGGTGCACCGGGCGGCGCCGACACGCAGGCTCCCATCGCCACGCTGACAGCGCCGGCCGCATTCGCCACCGGCCTGGCCGGCACGCTGACGCTGAGCGCCACGGCGACCGACAACGTGGCCGTCACCGGCCTGGAAATCCAGCTCGACGGCACGCAGGTTGGCGCTGCCGGCACCAGCGGCGTGCACAGCGTGGACGTCGACTCCACGGCCTACACCTCGGGCCAGCACGTGGTGCGGGCACGGGCGCGAGACGCGGCCGGCAACCTGTCGGCGTGGGTCAGCCGCACCGTGCAGTTCGGCGGCAGCCGCGGGGTGCCGGCCGGCTTCACGCGCAACGAAACCTGGGTCACCGGCCTGAGCAACGCCACCGCGTTCGCGCAGGCGCCGGACGGGCGCTTCTTCGTGGCGCAGCAGGGCGGGGCCTTGCGGGTCGTGAAGGCCGGCGCCTTGCTCACGGCGCCGATGCTCAATCTCACGGTCGACTCGAACGGCGAGCGTGGCCTGATCGGCGTGACGCTGCACCCGAATTTCGCGAGCAACGGTTTTGTCTACGTGTACTACACGACGGCGGCGAACGGCACGCACAACCGCGTCAGCCGTTTCACGGCGAGCGGCGACACCGCCGGCGGCGAGCAGATTCTGTTCGATCTGCCCGGCTTGTCGAGCGCCACGAACCACAACGGTGGCGCCATGCACTTCGGTGTCGATGGCAAGCTCTACGTGGCCGTCGGCGACAACGCCAACAGCGCCAACGCGCCCTTGCTCACGAGTGTGTTCGGCAAGATGCTGCGCCTGAACGACGACGGCACGATCCCGGCCGACAACCCGTATTTCGCCACCCAGAATGGCCAGAATCGAGCCATCTGGGCCTATGGCTTGCGCAACCCGTTCACCTTCGCCGTGCAGCCGGGCACGGGCCGCATCCACATCAACGACGTGGGCCAGGGCACCTGGGAAGAAGTCAACCTCGGTGTGCAGGGCGCGAACTACGGCTGGCCGGCGTCGGAAGGGCCCGACAACGTGACGGCAGGCGTCACTGGCCCGCTGTTCACCTACAAACACAGCGCCGCAACGCCGGTGGCCGGCTCGGGGCCGGGCGGCTTCTTCACCGGTTTCGCGATCGCGGGGGGTGCTTTCTACCCCGACGCCGCGCCGTTCCCGCCGGCTTACCGCAACAGCTACTACTTCGCCGACTATGTGAGCCGGTTCGTCGCGCGCTACGACTGGGTCAACAACGCCGCCTATGCGTTCGCGACGGTTTCGGGCGAGCCGGTCGACCTGCTGAGCGGTGCCGACGGTGCGCTCTACCTGCTGACGCGCAGCGGCATCACGCGTTTCAGCGCGCCATAGAGAAGGGCCGGCCGCGCAGTGACGCGCGGCCG